>NZ_JBQEPY010000017.1:0-221569 GCF_052045915.1 Burkholderia sp. 22088 | reverse complement strand
CTCAAGTCGACGTGCGAAAGTGAGTCGGGCATTCTTATGGGTGTTCATCCGGCTGGGTTCCTGGAAGGTTGGGTGTTTGGCGACTTCCAGTCTCCCAGACTCAGTCCGGATGAACCATCGATACAACCTATTGAAGCTTCACATCTAGCCGGTCGTGCAGATGAATTCGATACCCGGTTCAAATACAGGACTACATATCATTGGTTCGATTGACGCGCAGCGTCATCCTCACACGCCGACGGCGCGACTTCAGGACGTGCAGGAAGCGTTCAGCGCAGCCTCGTCGGTGGACAGCATTTCGGGTACGCATTCACGCAGAAAATCGACGAACGTGCGGATTTTCGCATCGAGATACTGGCGCGATGCGTACAGCGTGTAGACGGTCAGCTTCTGCAAGCGGTAGTCGGGCAGCACGCGCACCAGCGCGCCGCTCGCCAGCGCGGGCAGTGCCGACGACATCGGCAACGAACCGATGCCGAGGCCGGCGCGCAATGCGGCGCCGAGCGCATCGGCGATGTTCACCTGGAAATCCGGCAACGGCAGGTCGAACGTCTCGGGGCCGTCGGGGCCGTCGAGATGCCAGCGATCGCGCGGAAATACGGGCGTGACGATCTGCAGGCACGCGTGGCCGTCGAGCTCGCGCACCGTACGCGGCGTACCGCGCTCCTTCAGATACGCGGGCGACGCGCACAGCACGCTGTGCACCTCGCCGAGCCGCTGCGACACGAGCCCCGAATCGGGAAGCTCCGTCGCACTCAACTGCAGCGACACGTCGTAGCCTTCGTCGATGATGTCGGGCACATGCTGCGACAGCGTGAGCTCGACCGCGACCGACGGATAACGCTGCCGGTAACGCACGACCGCGGGCACCACGTAGGCCTGGCCGAAGCTCGTCGTCGCATGAACGTGCAGCCGCCCGGACGGCTTCGCCTGTGCATCGGCCGCCTCGGCTTCCGCTTCGTCGATATAGCCGAGGATGCGCTGGCAACGGTCGAGATAACGCTGCCCGGCATCGGTCAGTGCGATGCGGCGCGTGCTGCGGTTGAGCAAGCGCGTGCGCAGATGCGTCTCGAGCTGCGCAACCGACCGCGATGCATAGGCCGTCGTGATGTCCAGGCGCTGGGCCGCGCTCGTGAAGCTGCCCTCCTCCGCAACCCGGACGAAAATGCGCATCATCTGTAACGTGTCCATCGACCTGTCCCCGGGATTGAGATCACGTCGCGCCACCGTGCGCCCATGGTGCCGGCGGTTCCGGCGCGGGCCGGTCTGGCGCGAATTGTGCGGAACAGTACAGCAGCGGTGCAGACGTGTCCAGTTCGCCGTACGCGGCATGATCCGGATGCCGAATCGTGTCGCCGAGCCGCCATGCACGCGTCGTCCGGTTCGTGTGCATGACGTCCGGACGCGCCGGCAAGCTAACCGCGCCGAATCGGCAAAAACTACCCGGCGACCACGGTGTCGCCGCACGATTCACGTCATGTATGACGGATCAGGCCGTGGCGGCCGCATCGAACGGATTGCGCAACACGATCGTGTCGTCGCGCTCCGCGCCGGTCGTGATCATCGATACCGGTGCGCCCGCGACCGCTTCGACGCGCGCGATGAAATCCTGCGCAGCGCGCGGCAACGCCGCGCGTTCGCGTACCCCTTTCACAGTGCCGCGCCAGCCGTCGAACCGCTCGTACACGGGTTTCGCACGCGACTGCGCATCGAGGCTTGCAGGCAGATGATCGACCCGCACGCCATCGAGTTCGTAGCCGACGCACAGCTCGATCGACTCGAAACCGTCGAGCACGTCGAGCTTGGTGAGCGCCAGCGAATCGATGCCCGAAATCCTGACCGCCTGACGCAACTGCGCGGCATCGAGCCATCCGCAGCGGCGCGGCCGGCCGGTATTCACGCCGAACTCCTGCCCGCGCGCGCGCAGCGTTTCGCCAGTCGCGTCGGACAGCTCGGTGAGGAACGGGCCGCCGCCGACCCGTGTCGCATACGCCTTGGTGACGCCCAGCACGTGGCCGAGCTTCGACGCGCCGAGCCCCGTGCCGGCCGCCGCCGCCGATGCAACGGTTCCGGACGACGTCACGAACGGATACGTGCCCCAGTCGATATCCAGCATCACGGCTTGAGACCCCTCGAACAGGATGCGCTCGCCACGGTCGGTTGCGTCGTTGAGATCGGCCCAGACGGGGCGGACGAACGGCAGGATTCGCGGCGCGAGGTCGGCGAGCGTCGCCAGCATCGCATCGCGCGAATGCTCGTCGAGCCCCAGGCCGCGGAACCACGCGTTGTGATGGTCGACGAGCACATCCAGTTTGGCGGCAAGCCGGCCCGGTTCCGCGAGATCGCCGACGCGCAGCCCGCGACGCCCGACCTTGTCCTCGTAGGCTGGCCCAATGCCGCGCAGCGTGGTGCCGATGGGCTCGCGGCGCAGACGCTCCTGAGCCTGGTCGATCGCGCGGTGGATCGGCAGCACCAGCGTCGCGTTCTCGGCGATCGACAGGTTGTCCGGCGTCACCGACAGCCCGAGTTCGGCCATCCGCGCGATTTCCGCGAGCAAGGCTTCCGGATCGAGCGCCACGCCGTTGCCGATCACGCCGCGCTTGCCGCGCACGATGCCGCTCGGCAGGAGCGCGAGCTTGTATGTCTTGCCGCCGACGACCAGCGTATGACCTGCGTTGTGGCCGCCGTTGTAGCGCGCGACGAGATCGGCCTGTGCCGCCAGCCAGTCCACGACGCGTCCCTTACCTTCGTCGCCCCATTGGGCGCCCACGACCACCACGTTCGGCATGCTCCGCACTCCATGTGAGAAATTCAGACAATCGTTCGGCCGAGCCGGCCGTTTGTGTGCCATATTGGCGGAGCTTGAGCACCCGATCAAACGATTAAACCTGAACCATCGCGTGAGTAAATATCACGCGAAACGATGCAATGGCCCGACGCCTCCCTCCGTTGAATTCGCTGCGCGCGTTCGAAGCCGCCGCGCGCCACGGCAGCTTCACGCTGGCCGCCGACGAACTGTGCGTGACCCACGGCGCGATCAGCCGGCACGTTCAGCAACTGGAGGCGTGGCTCGGACGGCCGCTGTTCGAACGCCATAACCGGCGGGTCGAGCTGACCGACGCGGGCCGCGCGTATCTCGCCGAGGTCGGTGCGTCGTTCGACCGGATCGCGCTCGCCACCGCGCAGCATTTCGGCCATGCGCAGCAGCGCGTGCTGCGCGTCAGTGCACCTGCTACGTTTTCGCTGCGCTGGCTGGTGCCGAAGCTGTCGTCGTTTCAGGTCGCCCATCCAGCCATCGAGGTACGGCTGTCGACGTCGAACGAGCCGATCGACAAGCTGCGCGACAAGGTCGACCTGATTGTGCGCGGCGGCTCGCAGGCCATCGACGGCTACGTTGCCGAGGAATTCCTGTCGGAAGTCCGGCTACCGGTATGTGCACCGAAACTGCTGGAAGGGCGACCATTGCATACGCCCGCCGATCTCGCCGGCTTCACGCTGCTGCACGCGGCCACTTATCCCGGCATGTGGCCTGAATGGCTCGCGGCAGCCGGACATCCGAATCTCGTGCCGCGCCACTCGCTCACGCTCGAGCATTTCTACCTGACGCTCCAGGGCGCGCTCGACGGGCTCGGCGTCGCGATGGGGCCGATCGCGCTCGTCGCGGACGATATCGCCGAAGGTCGGCTCGTGCAGCCGTTCGGCGAACCGGCGCTGCCGCCGTGGCGTTACTTCACGTACGTCGCCTCCGCACGCGCGAACGACGACGCCGTACGGGCGTTCAAGGACTGGCTGAGGGTGACGGGAAATGCGGCTGCGCCGGGCGGGCGGAACTGACCGCGTCGGTGTACAAATGGCACGCGCCGTGAAATGCAGGAATACGAATCAAATGACGCAAGCGACTGGATTGCGTATTGCCTATTGTCGATAGCGGGATTGCTGCGTTCGATGTGCGCCGTGGAACGGCGACGCATGCGGCAAGCCGCGGATCGATCCGTGGCTTGCCGCCGGACGACGCTTACTGGCTTGCGCCGATGCCGGCTTTTTTCTCCGCGTTCTGCAGGTTCTGCGGATAGTTCGGATCATTGGCCGCCGGCTTGTAACCGGCATCTTCGAGTTTCTTCAGCTCGGCGTTGTTCTTCGCACGCGCAGCCTTGTGCTCTGCCTTGCGCTGGGCCCTGGCCGCCTTGCGTGCCTGGCTCTTCGCTGCCTTGGCGTCCTGTGCAGCGGACGCGCTGGCGTCGGTCTGCGCAAACGCGGGAACTGCCGAGCCGAACAGGAACGCGGCTGCGGTAGCAGCCAACGTGAGTTTTCTGATCTGGATTCGCATCGCTGAACTCTCTTTTCTGGTTTATCACGGATTGAAAGACCATCGAGATACCGCCCCTGCCCCGGTCGGTTGTCATGCCGCATCCGGGACCTGTGCATCATAACCGCGTCGTGAAAAATATGGCGTCAACGTGCAACGGAGTTCGGGGATACACGTATGGGAGAAAACGTGGACGGCACTCGACCGGGACGGTCACTGACAGGACAGGAATTGTGGATCGCGCCATTGCGGAAGCCGGACACCCGCGATGTACCTGCGCCTTGAAGACGCGGACGAGTGATGTATGGAGGTGTGATGCGAAATACCCATGACTGTTTCATAGGCGGGGTTGCCGGCACGCTCACCCTGGACGTGATCGTCATTCGGCCAATCACGATCACCGCGGTCGCAGCAGTCGAACTGTGTGTCACGTTGCCGGTCGACGTGGCTCAAGCGACGGTTCCTCCCATAAATGACCACGATTCGGTGTTACGGACATCAAGGCAAGCACGATTGCATCGTACACAGCGTGTGCAGTTCGATCAGGCAACCCATCGCGGAACTGTGACCCCAGGGGCTGCCTTAGTGGGCAAATACGGTCGCCGTGTGGTCCGTATGACGAAAGGCGTGGACGTTGACAGCGGTGAAGACATCGGCCGGGACCGCTTCACGATTGATTGCGCTGACGGCATCGCGCGGATGTCACCACGGTCGTCGGGCGAATGTGGTCCGTGGAAATGATGTCGCCGTGACGTGTGATCCGGCCGATTCAGCGCAGGAACGCATCGGACGGCGTGTCCGAAACACAGGATTTTCATTCCGCGACCATGGCCGCAACGCATCGTGGCGATGCATTACCGCCCGCACAGCATGCCGATACCTGCGGCCTCGTCAGGCCGGTGGGCTTTTACGAGATCCGAAAGTGTCGGAAGGTGAGAATGTTCGGGATCATCGCTCGAATTCGATTGTGGTGAGCCTCGTGATCCCTCCCATCTTCACGTTGGCTCCCAACGCATGCTGGATCGACCCAGAACCCGGTGAAACGTGCAAATGATGCCGCCCCCTACTTGATCTCAGGAAAGCCGTTCTAGGTCTCTCGTTGTCGACGGGAGGCACAGCATTGATTTTCGGTTGATGGAGCGAAAGGTAGAAAGTTGGACGCCCCCCGGTCGCGGCGAAGCGAGTTGCGTCGATTTCCTCTGTGCACAGCCGACAGGCTAGGTTTGGCCAGAAGCACAAGCCGACGATCGGAGAACTTTCTTCACAGACAAGGAGGCCTGAGTGCAAAAATTCCTTCGCCGGCCGTAGCGGATGATTTCAAACTGCTGTGAACGAAACCGAAGAGATCTATGTTTCCGGTCGCCGATCGACTTTGCCGGTCGATAACGTTCATTCGCGAAGCTGCGGGGACGGTTTTTCGATCCCATAAACGGGAACCTGTACCTGGAAACGGGCAGTTTCCCCCCGTATTTCTCCCATAAGTTTCTACGTTTCAGCCGATGTGAGTATGTACTCACCTCTTCTGAAAGCCTTGTTGGGCCTGGAACTTTTGCAGAACGAGGAGCTAGGTCACTGTTTTCCAAGCCTGAATCGAAGCTTTGAGGTGCTTGCAACACCATAGACGGCTACTCAATGGTAGCGGTTTATGGGGTTCGTCTTTCTGTGGACGCGCACGTGTGTTTACATCTTTTGTTAACGACGTTTACTTCTTTAACTACTTTTAGACGGCTCACAGCCTTATCCCACAAGGGTTTGACAGGTGTTCGGTACCCATTTATGGGAGCACAGGTGTAAGGGTCTGGGGTTTCAGGTCTGTGGATTTGGGGTTTGGGGTACCGAGTTGTGGGGAGTCAGGGTTGTGGATATGGGGCAAGCGTACCCGGTTATGGGAAATCGGCCACCGAACACGTTGGGTAGTCGTCTATGGGAACGCATGTAGGTAGCCTTTTATGGGGCATTTTTTTGATCCCTAGACGCCTGAATGCACAGTGATTTTTCTTGGGTAGCCGGTTATGGGGCGCTTCAAAGGTACCCGGTTATGGGTGCCATCCGGGGCTGCGCGACTGCCTTTTTCCAGGTTTTCCAGTGGTTGGTTCCCATGGACAGGATCGATGGCACGGACAGGTAACCTTTTATGGGGAAAGCAGAGGGTTGCCGTTTATGGGAGCGGTATGTGGCATCCATGCAATCAAGACCGGTTGAAAGGTACCCTCCTGTGGGAATCGATGAAGGTAGCAAGTTATGGGGGGAAAACGAGACTGTGCTGCACGGCACCATGAATGTGCCCAACGATCTCGGTTCTGCACATCTGTTTCCCATGGATGGTTACCTTGGCGAGGGCAAATCCCGTGCCGGGTTTCCGTGACCGGGTATGAAAGGTAGCAGCTTGTGGGAAGCATTTTGATCGAAAGGTAGATGGATATGGGGTCCCGCAAAGATCGTTTGATCGAATATTTTCCTTTTGGATCTGAAGGTTAGCCGAGATAGTGCAAGTAAAGCAGGAACAAGGGCGTTGCCCCTCGCCGCGAAAAGGTATAAAGTCCGCTCTCAACAAGGTGACCTTATCCGGACATTACGATGCCGCGCAAGCCCGCAAGCAAAGGCTCAGACAAACAGGTTTCGTTGTTTCAGACACCCGAGCCTCCCGACTTGCTGCGCAAGGCGGTCCAGGCGATTCATATCGCGCCCAAGTCCGGAAAGATCGGGCTGCAGCAGCGCAAGATGTTCAGCTCGCTGATCAAGAACGCGCTTCGGCAGGAGGCGTTCGAGCCGGGCCGGACGAGCTTCTCGATCTCGATCGCGTCGCTCTCGCACGAGAGCGGGTTGAACAGCAACAACACGAAATACGTGAAGGACACGGTCAACTCGCTGATCAGTACCGTCGTCAACTGGGACTATCTGGCCGCGGATCGATCGACCGTCTGGAAAGCGTCAGGCCTCCTCGCCGGCGCGGAGCTCGAGCAATCGGTGCTGAAGTACAGCTTCTCCGACCAGATTCGCAGCGAGTTGCTCAACCCCGAGATCTACGCATTGATCGATATGCGGATCGCCCGCGAGTTCCGGCGGTCGCACTCGCTCGCGTTGTGGGAAAACACGGTGCGCTACGAAGGAATCGGCATCACCGCGAAGATCCCGCTGCCGAAATTTCGTGACCTCATTCTCGGCCAGGACAAGGCGTCGCAGTCGTACAAGGAATACAAGCTGTTCAAGAGCAAGGTCCTGGTGCCGTGCATTCAGGAGGTGAACGAAGTTTCGGATCACACGCTCGAGCTGATCGAACACAAGTCCGGCCGGAGCGTGGAAGCCGTCCAGTTCAAGGTGACGCGCAAGCAGAGCGCCGATACGGTGGAGGACGGCGACGTCAAGAACGAAGCGCTGGTCGAGGAGGTCGCCAAGTTCGGCATTCCACGTTCGGAAGCGCGCCGGCTGATCACGCAATACGGCGTGCAGCGCATCAAGGCTGCAATTGCCTACACGCTCAATCGGACTACGAAGAAGAATGCGGCGCCGGTCGACAACGTGGCCGCGTACTTCCGCAAGGCGTTGACGCACGGCTATACGCTGGCCGACGGGCAGGGAACGGAGGCGGCCGCACCGGCGAAGGAATCCGCGCAGAGCAAGCAGGAACAGATTCGCGACAAATATCTGGCGGCGAAGGTCGAGGAGGCAGGCGCGTATTTCCGCGAACTGGAGATCGACGACCAGACCAAGCTGATCGAGCGTTACAACGAGACGGTGGCAGGCTCGAAGGATCTGACGCTGTCGCCGAAGAAGAAGGCGAGCAAACTCGCGCAGACCAGTTTCTTCCGATGGCTCGCGCTGGATACGTGGGGCGAACCGACCTCGGACGACTTGCTGGAATTCTTGCTGAAAAGCAGTCTCGCAGGCAACTGAACGAGGCCTCGCAGCCGGGTGCGCGTCGCGTGCCGGACGTCGTCGTCCGGCTTCGCGATGAAACGCGGATGTGAGGCCTTCTGCTTTTCGCGCGTTACTTTTGCGTAGCCGTTGCCAGCTCGGCAACGTACGCGTCGATGACGGTCTTCAGTTTGTCGGCGAGCGCCTCCTGGTGCGATGCGTCGACGCCCTTGAGCTGCAGATCCAGGCGGCCGTCCGGATAGGTCTTCAACTGACCGATCGCTTGCGATTCGAGCGCGAAGTCGTGCCGAACGCTGTAACGGGTGCGTCCTGCCTTCTTGCTGCCGTCGCTCTGCGTACGCAGGAAATTCTCGAGATCACGAACCGATTTTTTCCGGTCGATCACGGCCGTCAGCAGCCGGTCGGCCGTCGGTTCGCCCAGGCGTTCGAAGATCAGCTTCAGGAAATACGCCGCCTGTAGGCCGACCACGTCGTTCGCGCTCGCCATCCGTTCAAGGAGTGTGTTCGGGAGTGCGTTGAGCGACAGCGTCTTGCTGATCGATGCCTTGTCCTTGCCGATCTTTTCCGCCAGCGTGTTCTGGTCGGAAAAGACCTTCTCGTCGAGGAGACGCTTCCACGCGACCGCATCGTCGAAGATCGTCTGGCGTTCGTGGTCGTGGTTCGCGCGATACGCGATCGTGTAGAGCTGCTCGGGCGTGTGATCGGTGCGGAACGTGGCGTTGATGGTTTCGTCGCCGTTGATGCTCGTCGCGCGAAGCCGGCGTTGCCCGTCGATCACGACGAGCTTGCCGGGAAACTCCGGCAGCCGCGTCACCTTGATCGGCTCGATCTGCCCTTCCCGTTTCAGCGTCAGGGCGAGCTCGTGCAGGCTCGACTCCGAGTAGAACACGCGCGGATTGAACGGGTTCGGAATGCAATCCTTGACCAGCACCTTCTGTGGCGCGCCAAGATCGGCCGTACCAGCGGGTGCGGCCGCGGGCGGAGCGCTGGCGGGCGCCGATTCGCCGATGGTGCTCGGTGCGGCCGCCGGTTCGGGCAGCCGCGTTTCGAGCGCCGCATTTTCCTGCGCGAGCCCGCGCAGCAGGCCGGCTGCGAGATGCAGGTTGCCGGTCGGCTTCTTGTCTTTCGAGGTGTCCTTAGCCATGGGCGGCTCCGGTAGCGCGCGTCGACGCGATGTATTGGGCCATTTCCGTGACCAGCTTTTCGATTTCCGCTCGGGCTTCTTTCAGGCCCTTCAGGTACCGATTGTGATGATGGATCGTGGTGCCGAGTGCAAACGTCTGACGGTAGACCTCGCGTTGCGCGATCTGGCTGTCGAGCAGATGCTCCCCTATTTCTTCTGCCCTTAGAATTTTTAAAATTTCTTCACGCATTTTAGTTTTTCCATTAACGCTATTCAGCATTAATGCGGAAGATAGATTTGGGTTACGGACGGATCGCATCGATTCGATCATGCGGATCATCGCGACGGTGCTGTAGAGATCGGCCGGCGACGGCGACAGCGGCACAAGGCAGAAATCGGCAACTTCGAGTACCGATGCGATTCGCGGATCTTCGAGGTTGCCGGGGCAGTCGACGACGATCACATCGAAGTTCGCGTCTTGTTTTTTGATTTCACCGCCAATGCCGCGGCCGGCAGGGGCCAGCGAAAGCACCGTCATCGGCAGCGTGTTCTCGCCGCTCGTTACCCACCGGACGGACGTGCCTTGAGGGTCGGCATCGATCAGGGCGACCTTATTGCCGCCTGCTTCGAACGCAGCCGCGATATTGACGGAGATGGTTGTCTTCCCAGTCCCACCTTTTTGATTACTGACGGCGATCTTGAAAGCCATTAAATTCCTCCACGGAGTTTTGCGTAATATATGCAGTTATTATCTAAATGTCCAGAAAAAGCCGTCGATGCGATGTATGTCTTAGTGACCGATTGGGTTGTCACGTGACAAGTAGCCGAATGGCTAACGAGTCAGCGATGGGCGATGATCGAGTAAAAATAAAATCGACGATCTTGCTCGAAATGCACGTACAAAGATCGCGGGAAAGTTCGACGAGCTTTAACGGTGGTGACGGATTGACGCCTTGGAGGCTGGCCGCTTGATCTTGCGGAGCTCTCGGCAAAACTCTTAGTGACTTCGGTAGGTCGGCTTAGAGAATGTCGTCGGGAAGCTCAGTTGTCACGTGACAAGACGTAGAAATTTGGCACTTTTCGATGCGGTCCGACACCGAGAAATATTTGGGTAGATCGCGGTTACGACATCGGTGAGATCATTTCAATATTTGATCGTTGGTTTCGCACGATTACCTCGCAGCGAGGTGAGTTGTCACGTGACAATCGACCCAGAACGTCCAGCAACGACCGCTCTGAGTCGTTTTTGATCCCTGTTGCGACCAAACCCCGCTGATTGAACAGATAGATCGGTAAAGGGATGATTCGTCACTGTTGGCTCGTCGCGAAAGGCCATTCTCCGGGGCGGTTGTTTACTGAGTTGTTACGTGACAACTGGAGTGTTGTTTGAAGAGCGTGTGTGTCGGATGGCACGTTACCCTGCACGTCGGTCGGCACACACAGTATCGAAGAGTTTGATGCATCGATTGATCGCAGATTCCGCCCCTTCGTCGCCGGCAATCCGCATTCATACCCCTGAAAAACGGAGGGGCCCGCTTTACTGGAACAGCACTCCGAGCGCATACGGTAAGCATCATTGATGTGTCCCCATTTTGAGGGGGACGTTCAGTTGTATTTTCATCGAACGCTAGCCAGCAGGGGAGGGCGAGGCTTTGTCGTGCCTACCCCGTTCCCGCCGGCGCAGTATCAGCGTTTGCGCGACAGCCGTGTGTGCGAGGCTCCGATTTGCGACAAACCTCAGATTGAAGGTCGCGTGATAACTCAAACGGGCCAGATCGTGAAACAATTCCAAGAAATTCGATGCTCGTGGAAGTCCTTATCCAGCAACGAGTTGCGCAATATTCTTCATGTTGTTTCACGCAATATCGACAAGATTGCGCCTTTAAATGGGGGCGCATGATCATTTCGTGCCCCGCGTCCGGCAGCGCGCATAAAGACGCATCGATGTGTATTTATTGATACGTATTATGTAGTGTTTGAGATTTATGTAGCCCGCCCAGGTAGCTGAGACAAATCGAATTTCGCGGATCACATACACCGCGACACGCTGTCGAGTCTCTGATCGGATGTTCGCGCCAATAATCGGCGCGAGTTGTCACGTGACAACGCGCATTGGTTGCTCAACTCGTTGGATTACAGAGTGACGCGAGAATCCCGGCGCCAAAGAATTTTTGGCCGAGCGCTGGGAAGGCCGCCAAGGGACTTGGTCGTTGAAGAGGGGGGCGAAGTCATCACCGGCTCATGAGAGCGGCATGGAACGAACTGCTTGTATCTGTACTTTGCTCGCGAGTTGGGGGAAACATCCGACTTCGAGGGGCAGTCACGCATCACTCGATACTCAATTACAAGTCGCCAGGCGGCCGCCGAGCCGTCAGTCCTGAGTCGGCAAGAAATCGAGAGGCGCGCGTCCCGCTGCAAGCGTGTGACTCGCCCTGACCAAGCGTGAAACCGATCCAACCATTCCGCGGATACCGCCAAAATCGGTATCCTGCATCTTCGGTACGACTCCGGCGATCAGTACGTTGCCGCCACCGACAGAACGACATCCGTTCCGCTGCGCAGGTTATCGATATCTCTTCGCGGCGAATTACCGAACAACCGACTGTATTCGCGGTTGAACTGGGTCGGGCTCGCATATCCAACCCGGAACGATGCCGACGTGGCGTCGAGTCGCTCGGACAGCATCAGCCGACGTGCTTCGTTGAGTCGTATCCATTTCTGGTACTGCAGCGGACTCATGCCAGTGAGCAGGCGGAAGTGGTGATGGAAAGTCGAACTGCTCATCTGAACCTGCGTCGCCAGATCGTCGACTCGCAGCGACTCGTCGTAATGGGTTCGCAACCACTGGATCGCCCGCGACACGCGGTTGCCCTGACTGCCGGCGGACGCAATCTGACGCAGGCGGCCACCCTGGTCGCTCGTCAGCAGCCGGTAGTAGATTTCCCGCTCGACGTACGGAGCGAGAACTGCAATGGCGTTGGGATCATCGAGCAACGCCAGCAACCGGTTGACTGCGTCATAGAGCGGTTCGGTCATATCGCCGACGACGAGGCCGCGACCTGCGGGGGCATCCTCGTGATCCGGTGCGACCTGCGCCATCAGTTCGGCCATGACGCGAAAATCAAGCTTGAGCCCGATCCCGAGAAACGGCGTTTCTCGGCTGGCCTCGATGACCTGCGTTGAACCAGGCAAGTCGAGCGACGTGATCAGAAAACGGTTGGCATCGCATAGATACACATCGCCGCTTTGAATGATCCGCTTCGTGCCCTGGACGACGAGCCCGAAGCTTGGCTCGACCATGCAGTCCATCGGCTGCGTTGGTGTCTCCCTTCGATGGAGGCTCAGGTTCGGAATGGCCGTAGTGAGGTGGTCAACACCGTCTGTCCACCTCGCGACGCGCTCTGCGAGTGTCAGCCGCAGGTCGCTCTCCCGGCTCTGGCGGGTCGGTCGGGGGGAGACGGGGTTGAATGCAGCAATGGTGGCGGCGTCGACCTGTTGGCCGGGGGAGTATGGGGCAGGTGCCGGATGCATGACTTCTCTACTCGGGTAATCGGGTCTACAGGCGGGCCCATCGACATGCAGGTACGCCGGAAACGAGCTTCCCGGAGGCTCGGCGTTGCCGCGCTCCCGGGAAAATGCGCAATGTCCGGTGTACCTACTTCGTCGCTTGCGACGTGCAAAGTGGCCAGCGGCGTGATTTCGTGGCAACGGATGGCGCGCGCTCGTCCACAGTGCGCCACCACCGCTCGCCGCGATGCGGCTCGTCCAGAGCGAGGCGCTCGCCCATCCTGGGCGTCGACAGTTCGACGCCACGCACGATCGCCAGCGCCGTGACGCGCTCGAACGGTTCTTGCCAGCGGTGCATCGCGAGATCGAACGTGCCATTGTGGATCGGGACCAGCCAGCGTCCGCGCAAATCGATGTGCGCCTGCACGGTTTCTTCCGGCTGCATGTGGACGTACGGCCATTGCGCATCGTATGCGCCTGTCTCGATCAGCGTGACGTCGAACGGCCCGAGGCGCTCGCCGATCGTCCGGAAACCATCGAAGTAGCCCGTGTCGCCGCTGAAGAACACGCGCAAGTCGTCGTCGACGATGACCCAGGATGCCCACAGCGTGCTGTTGCCATCAAACAGGCTGCGCCCGGAAAAATGCTGGGCAGGCGTGGCGGTCAGCGTCAAGCCGGCTTCGTCGACACTCTGCCACCAGTCGAGCTGACGGACTTTCTTCGCGTCGATTCCCCACTCGATCAGGCGGTCGCCGACACCCAGCGTTGTCACGAACACACCGGTGGTTGCCGCGAGCGCGAGCACCGTGTCGCGGTCGAGATGATCGTAGTGATCGTGCGACAGGATCACGCCGCGCAGCGGCGGAAGATCTTCGAGTGCGATCGGAGGCGCATGGAAGCGCTTTGGGCCGACGCGACGAAACGGCGACGCGCGCTCGGCAAAGACGGGATCGGTTAGCCAGAATTCGCCGCGCAGCTTGAGCAGCAGCGTTGAATGGCCGAGCCGGTACAGGCTGCGATCGGCGGCCGCGTCGAGTTCCGCCCGGGTCAGCGAATCGACGGGCAGCATCCCTGCGGGCACGGTATTGCGCGGCTTGTTGAACAGCATGTTCCACGCGATGCCGAGTGTCTTGCCCAACCCCTCGGCCGGCCGGGGCGCGACATTGCTGAAGCGCTCGCCATTGTGCTGCGGCGAGCCGCCAGACAGCGTGCGGCCGCGTCGGGCGGCCGCAAAACCCAGAATGCGATGAATCAAAACGAGAGGCGATGCCATGTAGGTTCGTCCGGAGAATAAAGTACACTAAACAGTGTAGTTTATTTTTTGGGTAAGTAAACTACGCGGTGTAAAATTTCCGAATGGATACCAGCACTCCCCCTCAGCGCCTGACCGATCGAAAGCGCGCGGCCATCGTCGACGCGGCCATCGAGGAATTTCTCGCGTCGGGTTACGACGCGACCAGCATGGATCGAATCGCCGCGCGCGCGGACGTGTCGAAACGTACGGTCTACAACCACTTTCCGGGCAAGGAAACGCTGTTCGCCGCGATCCTGCAAAAATTGTGGGATGCGACTCGAACCGGCAGCTCGCCCACCTATCGTTCCGACGTGCCGCTGCGCGAGCAATTGCTCGCGTTGCTGGAGCGCAAAATGCGCTTGCTCGGCGACGAGGCATTTCTCGCGCTCGCACGTGTCGCGATCGGTGCGGCCATCCATTCGCCGGAACGCGCGCGCGACATGGTCGAGCGTCTCGGCGAGCGCGAGGAAGACATGACGGTCTGGGTGCGAACGGCCGCGGCGGCCGGACGCCTGTCGGTCACCGATCCGGTGTTTGCCGCGCATCAGCTGCACGGTGTCGTGAAGGCATTCGCGTTCTGGCCGCAGATCACGATGGGCCAGCCGCCACTCGCGGCGCCGGAGCAACTAAAAGTCGCGGAATCCGCCGCAGACATGTTTCTCGCGTACTACGCGCGACCGGAAGACTCCGACGCATCACGCGCCGCAGCGGACTGATCGTGCATCCGGTCGATCATGCGCGAAGCGAGGCCGGCGCAATGCGCATGTTCGACGCGTGCCCTGGCCCGACGAGCCGGCAAACCGGCAGATCCACGGATGCAGAACCGCCTCATATGATCGCTGGCCATCCAGCGGAACCCGGCGATGCTGCCGGCTTACCTGAAGCCGAACGCGAGTGACGACGCATGAAGACACTGTTGATCGTCTATCACACGATGACCGGAGGCACGCAACAGATGGCCGAAGCGGCTGCTGGCGCGGCGCGTGAGCAATCCGGCGTCGACGTCCGGCTGCAGCGCGCGGACGCGACGAGCGCAGACGATGTGCTGGACGCCGATGCCTATCTGTTTGCGACACCTGAGAATCTCGCGGCGATGTCCGGGCTGATGAAGGACTTCTTCGACCGCTGCTACTACGCGGCGCTCGATCGCGTGAACGGCCGCCCGTATGCGGTGATGATCTGCGCGGGAAGCGATGGACAGAACGCCTTGCGCCAGATCGACCGGATCGCGACAGGCTGGCGGCTGAAGAACGTGGCGCCGGGCCTGATCGTCTGTACGCATGCGCAGACGCCGGAACGCGTCCTCGCGGCCAAGACGATCGACGGCGACGATCTCGCGCGCTGCGCCGAATTGGGCGCAGGTCTTGCAGCGGGACTTGCACTGGGCGTTTTCTGATCACTCAGGCCGCCGACAGCGTCGGCCGGTCGGCGTGAGGCCGGACCGAAGTACGTTCGTGCACATGACACGTGCACACCGGTGCGGTACCGATCCTGCGGTGCGGGCACTGGACTGGCGCGACTGCCTGGCGCTTAGCTGCCTTTTGTTTGCGCCGAAGGCCGGTGGTATTCGGGCCAAAGGCGTTTCACCAGATCGCGCGATGCGCCATATGCATGGCAACTATCGATCTTGAGCGGCTTTCCGTCGCTGTCGCGCTCCTCGAGCGATGACTTCCGCATGCCGACCATTGTCTGATAGGCCGTGGTGGCGATCGGGCCGAGCAATTCCTTCAGGTGCGTGCACGTATCGCACGACGGCAGGCGCTTGCGAACCTCGCTGTTCCAGCCGGCGCCGATGCGTAATCCGACGAGCGCCTGCAGCGAGTCGCCGCCACCCGGACACTGCGCATACGGATGTGACCGGAGGAACGTGGATACGCCGCGGACGATCATGTCGGCGTCGAAGACCAATGTCACGCCGAGGTCGTGGATCGGCGACAGCGCAGCGACCGTCCGGGTGCCGCCCGGCGGTGCGAAATCGAAAGTCTTGCGATCCGCGAGGCAGGCTGTTACTTCGAACTGGCCGTCGCTGCGCCGATAGCCGCGCATGTCGATCTGCCGGTGGTGTATTTCCTCGCGCGTGATGCCGTCGTGCGGGATGTCGTGTGGGGGAACCATGTATCTGCTCCGTTTCGTGCAACCGGTTCTTTTCGCCGGCAAGCGAAATGTCGACGGCTGGCCCGGTGCGCAGCGAAACGGGCCGAGGGATACCGCCGCCGACATCGATCCGGCCATACTACGCACTTTTCGGCATCTTCGTACGCGACGGGATCGATGCGGACGCAACGAGTCGAGTATGGAGATCGATGCGATCGACGGAGGCATTAGCATGTCGCGATACACGCGCCGATCCGTCGCCGGGTGCTTCACATTGGCGCAATCGTCGATTTACACGCAACCGACGGCGCCGCCCGGGATCGCGAATGAGGACCTAGGTTCGCGGCGCATCGATGCGGCACGATCGCGGCGGCGCCGCCAAGGCGGAATACCTCTCGTGGGGCGTCGGCCAGTGCCGCCGCCGGGGCAATCGCGGCGCGCAAGATGGCCCCGATTTCCGCCGACGAAGGTGAACGACGTGACTTCCGGAGACGTATCCATATAATGCGCAACACGACCGTACGGATGCATTTCCGGTACCCCGAATCGGGTCAATGCAGACCAGTGAGTCAACCGGCCGTCGCGCGTACCGGTATACTTCCACTCCTGCCTTGTCCGGCATCGTGGCCGGGTGCCTGAAAACAGAGTGGCGTGCGCGATGCGGCCCCGTAGTGTTCCGCCTCGGCGGCAGACGGGTCGCATGCATGGCGGCGAAGCGGGTGCGCCGCGCGGTGTGACCGCACGAACCACACCTTATATTCCTGGTGGATTGAATTTATGGGTTTTGAACAACTTGCCGAATTGCGGGCGCAGCTCGCAGCGAAGGCCAAGCAGGAGCGCAACGCGAAGCGGCCGGCAGCGCCGGCGGACACCGGCGCGAAGCCGAAGTCCGGCGACCAGCCGCAGCGTGGCGCCAAGCCGGCTGCGGCCGGCGGCAAAGCACCGCATCGCGCGAAGCCTGCATCGGCGAAGCCGTCGGCGCCGGTCGATCCGGTCATCGTTGCGATCGGCAAACTGCAGCGTAAGTTTCCGCGTGCGTTCCCGAAGAATCCGGCCCCCAAAGTGCCGCTCAAGGTTGGCATCTGGGACGACCTCGCGCGCGAAGCACAGGCCGTCGGGCTCAACGAAGCCGAACTGCGCGAAGCGATGTCGACGTGGTGCCGCGGCAACCGCTACTGGTCGTGCCTCGTCGAAGATGCCGTGCGGGTCGACCTGCAGGGCAACGAAGCGGGGCGCGTCACGCATGACGACGCAGCGCGGGCGCGCCGGCTGAAGGCTCGCCGCCCCGGCAAGGGCGCGGCGCAATCCGCCAAGGGCGCGCAGCAGCAGCCGAAGGCCGAGCAGCAGGCCGAGGCGGCCGCCGAGCCGCAACCGGCGAACGTGGAAGCGCAAGCCGACGCAGTGCCGCAGGTCGAGCAGCAAACGGCCGGAAACGAGTAACCGGCAGCGCGCGGCTGCATGCCGCGCGGCGCTGACCCGCATGCACATCGCCTGCGGCGAACGACACGACTGACTGACCTGCCTCGACAGAGGCAGGCCAGGACTCCTCCCACCGGCGCCTGACGCGCCGGGTTCTTATCTATCCCGCCTCGAACAGACCCTGCAACCGGACGAAGAAAGTTCGTCGATCGGTGCTGCACGCGCGATGTCTCGACTGTGTCGTTTGGGCGTGGACGGTACGCATGTCCGGAACGCGACGACGCTTCATCCAGTTAATTCGGTTTCCTAAAATGGCGCAATGCCGGAAGCATCGACACGGCGTGAGCGCTCGCGCCCGGTCGTCCTGACACGTTGACGCGCGATAATCTCGCCGGGGCACGTCGGTTCGTTCGCAAGTTGACGGGTGCGATGCAGCTTGCATTCAGAAAGGTACTGAACGCCAACTGCGACACAACCCGAAGCCGCTACCGGCGCCATTCAACGTCAATCTAGTCCGATCATGCACTCGAGACATTCCGCGATTCTCGTCGCGCTCACCGCTGCCGCGCTGTTCGGCGCCGCGACACCGCTTGCCAAGGCGCTGATCGGCGCGATGTCGCCGTTCATGGTCGCCGGCCTGTTCTATCTCGGCAGCGGCGTCGGGCTCGGTATCGGTATCCTGCTTCGCCGCCTGCACAACCGTCACGCACCGGCCGCAGACGCCGCGCCGCTGCAGCGCGCCGACCTGCCGTGGCTGGCCGGCGCGATCGCGGCGGGCGGGGTGGCCGGGCCGGCCTTGCTGATGCTCGGGCTATCGAGCACGCCGGCGGCGACGAGCGCGTTGCTGCTCAATCTCGAAGGCGTGCTGACGGCCGTCATCGCATGGGTGGTGTTTCGCGAGAACGTGGATACGCAAGTGTTCCTCGGGATGGTCGCGATCGTCGCCGGCGGCACGCTGCTGTCGTGGACGCCAGGTCGGGCCGGTGTGCCGGTCGGCGCGTTGCTGATCGTCGGCGCATGCCTGTGTTGGGCGATCGACAACAACCTGACCCGCAAGGTGGCCGCGAACGATGCGATGGTCATCGCGTGCGTGAAGGGGCTGATTGCAGGGCCCGTGAACATCGGCATCGCGCTGGCGACCGGCGCGACGCTGCCGGCTCTCCCGGTCACGGCCGCCGCGATGCTGACGGGGCTCGGCGGCTACGGGATCAGCCTCGTGCTGTTCGTCGTCGCGCTGCGTCATCTCGGCAGCGCGCGCACGGGCGCGTATTTCTCGATCGCGCCGTTGTTCGGCGTCGTGCTGTCGCTGCTGATTTGGCCCGCGCTGCCGCCCGCGACGTTCTGGATCGCTGCCGCGCTGATGGCGCTCGGTATCTGGCTGCACGTTCGCGAGCGGCATGAACATACGCATACGCACGAGCGGCTCGAGCACACGCACCCCCATCGGCACGACGAACATCACCAGCATGCGCACGACTTTACGTATGACGGCAACGAACCGCACACGCATCCGCACGTGCATCTGCCGATCACGCACAGCCATGCGCATTTTCCGGACATTCATCACCGGCACCGGCATTGACCGCGCCACAAGCGGCGGACGAAGCGGCGCGTAAGGTAACCGTTTATGGGGCGTGCGCTGCATCGCGCTCGCATCTGTTGGCAGCGCTGCCGGGTCGCGGTCGCAACAACGGGGACGAGCCTGGTCTTCGCTCTGGATCAACCGGGGCGGCAATCTGTCCGGATCGATCGGTGCGTCAACCCTGCCGCCTCAGGCTTCGCGCTTGGGCCGGCGCACGCGCGGTCAACCGGTCGTTTGTTCGGGAATGCCGGCTGCGAGCACATCGTCGAAGAGCGTGCGGAAGTTCGCGAGCCGGAAGCGGCGACTGAACCAACTCGTCGCCGCATTGAATTTGCGATGCGGATGGAATTCCGGCAACGGGTCGCGGCGCTCGATGTGTATCCAGCCGCGGTCGTGCCAGGTTTCAACGAACCCCGGTTTTTCGTAGAAGCGGAAGGCGGCTTCGAAGCCGCACGATGGCAGGCTGGGGGCCGCAATGCCGGCCAACGCGGCTTCTTCGGATGGCGATGCGACGAATCGAATCGGCAGCACGGGCTACCGTGGCGACTATCGCGCTTGAGGAAAGCAGGAGCCGAAATCCTCGCAGCCCGGGCACCCTGGCGCCGGGCCCGGCGGCACGTCGAGCGATGCCGCCACTTCCTGCGCGAAAAATTTCTTCCAGCGCAGGTGAGCGACGTTGCGTGCGGCAAGCGCGGGGAAATAGCGACCAAGCATCGCGGATACCGCGTCGCGCCCGTCGAGTCCGAGATCGCGCCACAGATGATCGGGGCGCAGGCAGGCGTGCGCGATGATCGACGCGAGACAGCCGGCGTCGTCGCGGTCGACGGCGGGATTCGCGTCGTCCATCAGCCGCGCGTGCAGCGTCGCGACAAACGCAGCGTGGGTGGATGGCAGCAGCGCTGTCGCGGCCGTCGGCACGAGAGCCGCGGCGTCGGCCGCAGGCAGACGCGGAAACTGCCGCGCCAGCACGGCGGCCAGTTGCGGATGAGACAGGCCGAGCAGCCCGAGTTCGTTGCGGCGCGCACGTGCTGCAACGAGCGTGCCGAACAGGCGTGCGTCGGGCGTGTCGGCGTTTGCGGCTGCGGACAGCAGCGACTGCCGCGCCCGTTGTCGAGCGTCATCGAACGCGGCGGTCATCGTCGGCATCGGCGCGACAGCCGCACGGTGCGATCCGCATGATCCGCACGAATGCGCGGTGCCAAACGGATCGCCATCGCCATCGCGATCGTCACGCGTTCACTCGACGCCGACGATCACGCTCGATGCCTTGAAGATCGCGGACGCAGCCGTGCCGCTCGCGAGGCCGAGGCGATCGACGCTGTCGTTGGTGACGATCGCGACGATCTCGGCGCCGCCCGCGGCCTTGACCACGACTTCCGAATTGACCGCCCCTTTCGTGACCGACGATACGGTGCCCGCGACGCAATTGCGGGCCGACACCTTGCTGCTGTCGACGTCGACCATCACGATGACCGAAGACGCCTTCACGAGTGCGAACGCCTTCGAGCCGGCCGCGAGGCCCAGCGAAGCCGCGCTGCCGTGGGTGATCACGGCGACGATGTCGAGTCCGTCCTGCGTCCGGAGCGTGATTTCGTCGTTGACGGCGCCGGTCTTGACGGCGCTGACCTGGCCGGCGAAATGGTTGCGGGCGCTGGTTCGCATGATGGATCTCCGGAAAATGAACCGCCCGGCGGGCGGCGAGTAAGAGACGGAAAAGTGCGGACGAGTTTACCTTCAATGCCGGCCCAATGCGGCTCGGGTTTGCGATGCCCGGCATTCCGGTTTCGCACGGTCGCACGGCTGCCCGGGGCGCCATGCGTCGGACGCTTCCGGAGAGCCCAGGCTGGCCGCGCGCGCGTCACCCGGCGAGATGATCAGCGAATGGCGCGCGTAGCGCGGCAAACGCGCTCCTAGTTCTTCACCGGCAGGTTACTCGGCTGCGGTCACGGCGGCCGAGGCCGCCGACGCACCGCTTGCGGGTGTCGGCTTCGGTGTCTGTTTCGATATCTGTTTCGACGCGTCGGATGCCGCATCGTCATCCCATCCGCCGCCGAGCGCGAGGAAGAGCCGCACCTGGTCGGCCGCGACCTGGCCTTCGGCTGCCGCCACCTGCGCCCGCACGCTCGTCAGCGTGCGCGTCGCGTCGAGGTCGGAGATGAACGACTCGCGGCCGGCCACATAGAGACGATGCGTTTCGTCGGCGGAACTGCGTGCCGATTCATAAGCCGTGCGCAGTGCTTCCGTGCGCTGCACGTCGGCCGCGTAGGTCGCGAGGCTCGACTGCGTCTCGCGCAGCGCGTTCAGCACGACACCGTCGAAGTGCGCGAGCGCGCCGCCCGTCGCGGCTTCGGCTTCGCGCACTCGCGCACGCTGGCCGTTGACGGGGAACGACCAGCTGATCAGCGGGCCGAACGACCAGCGATTCGTGTTGGACGAGAACAGGTCGGCTGCGACACCGACCGAGCCGGCCGACGCACCGATGCTGATCGACGGGTACAGCGCGGCGGTCGCCACCCCGATGCGCGCAGTCGCGGCGGCGAGTTGCCGCTCGGCTTCGCGCACGTCCGGGCGGCGGCGCAGCAGCGCGGCGCCGTCGCCGATCGGAATCGGCTGGCGCAGCTTCGGCAGGCGCTCGCATTCGGCGACGGCCTTCGGCAGGTCGGCCGGCGAGCGCGCGAGCAGCGCGGCGAGCTGGTATTGAGCGACCTTGCGGCGGCCTTCGAAGCGCGGGATATCGGCGGCGAGGGTGCGCACCTGCGTCACGCCGCGCGTCACGTCGGTCTGGTTGCCGCGCCCGGCATCGCGCAGCCGCTGCGACAGCGCGACGCGCTGCTTCTGCAGCGCGAGCGACTGCTTCGCGATGGCCAGTTCGTCGCCGGCCGAGCACGATTCGACGTACGCGCGCACGACGTCGGCGACGACCGTGATGCGCGCCAGGTCGCCGGCGGCCCTGACGGCCTCGCTGTCCGCGCGCGCGGCTTCGACGCCGCGCCGCAGCTTGCCGAACAGGTCGATCTCGTACGACACATTGATGCCGACCGCGCCTTCGTTGACGACCGGCAGCTTGTTCTCGAGCAGGTATTGCTCGGCCGATTCCTGCGCGCGCTGCACGGCGGCTTCCGCGCCGCCCGAGAAGCCGCCCTGCTGGCTCGCGACTTCCAGCGCCGCGCGCGAGCGCGCGAGGTTGGCCGCGGCGACGCGCAGGTCGGTGTTCGACTTCAGTGCATCGCGCACGAGCGCGTTAAGCACGGGATCGTCGTAGAGCTGCCACCAGTTGCCGGGCACGGCATCGCGCGACACGAGCGTGCCGTTCGCGTCGTCGAGCGCGTGGTTCGCGAGCGGCGCATTCACGTACGCCTGCTGCGGCAGCGTGTAATCGGGGCCGACGGACTTGCACGCGCCGAGTGCCAGCGCAAGCGGTGCGAGCGTCGCGGCGAGGCGCAGACCATGCCGCTTCATTGCGATGCTCCCGTTGCGCTGGCGGCCGTGGCGGAAGCCGTCGAACCCGGCGCGACGGCCGACGCCGTGCCGGCGCCTGCCGGTTTCACGTTGTCGTTGCGGCGCGTGTCGGCTTCGCGCATCGAGACGGTCGCGGTGCGGCCCGCGATCATGCGGAAATCGTCGGGCACTTCGTCGAGCACGACGCGCACCGGCACGCGTTGCGCGAGACGCACCCAGCTGAATGCCGGGTTCACGTTCGGCAGCAGGTTCGCACCCTGCGTGCGGTCGCGATCCTCGATCGCGGCGACGATGCTCTGCACGTGGCCGCGCAGCGTATGCGGTTCGCCCATCACGATGATGTCGACCGGCTGGCCGATATGGATGCCGCGCAGCTTGGTTTCCTCGAAGTAGCCGTCGACGCGGAACGAATTGCGGTCGACGACCGACAGCACCGCGCGGCCGGCCGGCACGTATTCGCCGATGCGCGGCGCGCGGTCGTTCAGGTAGCCGTCTACGGGACTGACGATCGTCGTGCGCTGGAGGTTCAGCTTCGCGGTGTCGAGCGACACCTGCGCATCGGCGACGGCGGCTTCACCCTGTTCGACGCGCGTGCGGCTTTCCTCGACCTGTTCGCTCGCGACCAGGTTGCCGAGCTGCAGGTTGCGCGCGTATTCGCGCTTCGCCTGGGCGAGCGTCGCACGGCGCTGGGCGAGCGTGGCTTCGGCGAGGCGTTCCGCGAGCGTGTAGCGGGCCTGGTCGATCACGAACAGCACCTGGCCGCGCTTGACCTCCTGGTTGTCGGCGACCTGCACCGACGTGATGAGGCCCGCCACGTCCGGCGCGACCTGGATCACGTCGGCGCGCACGTGACCGTCGCGGGTCCACGGCGAGAACATGTAGTAGTTGACGATGCGCCACAGCACGACGGCCGCCACGACGACGACGATCAGGGTAAGCAGGATTTGCCCTGCCGAGAGCCAGGTTTTTTTCACGGTTAGCTAGCCACGAGATGGTGGGAAACGATCACGACGGCGGCAAACACGAACACGTAGATGCCGAGGTCGAAGATCGAACGGTGCCAGACGAGGCGGTAGAAGCCGACGCGCTCGAGCACGGCGCGCACGACGATGTTGATCAGGTAGGCGATCAGCATCAGCACGAGCGGGGCCGGCACGAATACGCCGAAGATGTCGATTTCGCCGATCATGGTCGCGGTCGGAAAGACGGATGGGAAAGCGGGGTCATGCGCGTGCTCCGTCGGGCGCCTGCGGCGGCTGCCCCGCCGCGGCCGGATACAGCGACAGGCGCAGGCCGACGAGCGCGTGCAGCGTGTCGCGCAGCCGGCGATGCGTGACGGGCGTGGCCGGCGCAGCGGGCGCGGCGCCGTGTTCCGCCGGCGTGGCGCCCGGCAGGTTGCGGCCCGCGACGCGCTGCAGCGCGTCGTCGATGGTCGCGAGCAGCGCGGGCGGTGCCGGCTGGCGCGCGTTCGCGGCCGCGCAGCGTGCGTAGTGGTCGGTGACGCCGGCCAGCACGCGGTCGATCGCGTCGGGCACGTCGCCCGACAGCCGGCGGCGCGAGCGGCGCAGGTCGAGCGCATTCAGTGCGATGCGCAGGTCGCGGAAGCTTTCGATCGACGGATGACGGTGATCGTCGGACGCGCCGAGACGCGGCAGCAACTGCGTGACGCGGTCGAGCATCCGTGACGCGTGGTTGCGCTGGTCGTCGAGCGGCTGCGTCGACGCGGAGCGCGCGACGTCTTCCCAGCCCGAGCGCAGCAGGCGCCGCACCGCGAGCTCGGCGCCGAACGGCCGCGTCGCACGCGTCCACACATACGCGAACAGCAGCCCGGCGACGCCCGCGAGGTTGCTGTTCAGGAACACGAAGAAATCGGCATCGTACGCACCCTGGATGCTGATGAAGGTGGCCGTGTTCACGGCGACGAGCATCGTCACCATGTTGAACTGCGGGCGCGGCAGCAGCGTGCCGATCAGGATGAACGGGCCCGCGAACATCACGACGAGCATCGCGAAATCGTGCACGTGCGGCAGCACGACGAACAGGTACAGGCCCGCGAACACGACGCTCGCGGTCGTCGCGAGGAAGAACTTGAACACCAGCGGCGCCGGCTCGTCGAGCGCGGCGAAGAAGCTGCACGACACGGCCACGAGCGTGACGGCCGCGGCGCCGTCGTGCCACCCGGACGCGATCCACAGCCAGCTCGCGAACACGATTGCGGCGGCGACGGTCAGCGTCGAGAACAGCATCATCCCGCGATCGAAGAAGCGCTCGGTGCCGCCGAGCCGCCAGTGCCGGTAGCGCGGCTGCCAGACGCCCGATTCGTTGCCGATCAGCGCGCGCAGCGAGCGGCAGTCCTGCCAGATGTCGATGACCTGGCGCAGCCGCCACAGCGCGTTCGACAGCAGCGCGCCGTCCCAGCTCGCGAGCGCGTCGTCGGCCGGCTGCAGCGCGGCAATCCGTTCGCGCAGGCGCTCCGCGACCGGGTCGTCGGTCATGTCGCCGTCGTTGCCGGCCTTGACCGCCGGCAACGGTGCGTCGAACCATTTCGCGGCATCGGCAAGCAGGTCGTCCAGCCCGGCCGGCCGGATATGCAGGTCGCGCATCAGCGCAATCAACGGATCGGCGAGCGACGACATCAGCGGCAAGAACAGCTGCATCCGGCCCGCGAGCGCCTGCGCACGCGCGAGGATGCGCGGATGCGCATGGTCGTAGCTCAGCTGGCTCAGCAGGAATTCGAGGCCGGTGATGGTTGCCGCGAGCCGTTGCCGGCACGCGGACAGCGCCTTGCCGGCAAGGTGCCCGGACAGCGTCTCGCGGCCGTAGAACGCGGCGTCCTTGAACCACGCATCGGTGCGCTCGATCAGCGTCGGCGCGAGCCGGTTCGGGAAGATGGCGCTGCCGACCACGCTCGCGCAGACGATGCCGAGCACGATCTCCTCGGTACGCGCGATCGCGACGTCGAACACGGTGGACGGATCGGTGACGGTCGGCAACGCGACGAGCGGCATCGTATAGCCGGCGAGCATGAACACGTAGCTGCGCGCGGTGCGGTCGGAGATCGCGAGGTAGAGCAGCGTGCCGCACCAGGTGGCGACGATGATCGCGAACAGCAGCGGCGTCTCGACGAACGGCGGCACGAAGAAGATCGCGGCAGCCGCGCCGAGCGCGGTGCCGAGCGCGCGATACAGCGCCTTCGAGCGTGTCGCGCCGACGAACGGGTTCGACACGATGTAGACGCTCGCCATTGCCCAGTACGGGCGCGGCAACTGGAAATACAGGCCGAGGTACAGCGCCAGCATCGACGCGGCGAACGTCTTGCCCGAGAACAGCCAGTCGCGAAGGCTCGGATAGGTCATGACGTGGCGTTGCCGGTGCGGGATGCGCGCGCGGCGGGTGGGGGCGATTCGGGCGCATTGAATGCGTCGAGCACGCGCAGCGTTGCTTCGAGATCGGCGCGCGTGACACCCTTGAGCACCTGCGCACGCAGCACGCGCAGGTCTTCCTCCATCTTCGCGGTGACCGCGCGGCCGGCGGCCGTCAGCGAGATCGTCTTCGCGCGGCGATCGTGCGGATCCTCGTCGCGGCGCGCAAGGCCGGCCGCGCACAGCTGGTCGAGCAGGCGCACGAGCGACGGCCCTTCGATGCCGACGTGTTCGGCGAGCGTGCCTTGCCGCACGCCTTCGCCGAGGCGCCCGGCGATCAGCAGCGGTGTCGCGCAGGCCTCGGACACGTTGTACGCGTTCAGTACGCCGTCACTGGTGCGGCGCCACTTGCGCGCGGACAGCACGAGCAGGCTGCTGACGGCGAGGCGGAGGTCGTGCAGATTGGTCATGGGCGAGATGATAGGGGCAAAATAATTCGATAGCAAACTATCGTTTTTGTCACCCGTACGACACGTCGCGGCCGGCCCGTCTGAAGCAATTTAGGCGGCGTGCCGGCGGTGGTCAAGCCGCAAGGATGTCGGCCCGGCCCGCGCGCGGCGAGCGCGATCGAATGATCGGACGAAAGCCGTCCGGCGCGGCCACGCGGCGGGGGAGGCGGGTTCGAAGCCGGGAATCTGGAAGGGATTCGGGAAATCCGGCTTCGCGAAACGGCGCGCGGCGTGCATATTGAAGCCGTTGCAAGCCTCCCGGAGATTCCGCACGTGTCCACCCCATCCTCGCAGCCGTCCGCCCCGGCGTCGCTCGACGCGTGGCTCGGCAAGACCGAAACGCTCGGCGACGACATCACCGCGTTCCCGCTGAACGCGCTGGCCGCCACGCTCGACCGCCCGTCGCCCGGCGACGTCGTGCCGCCGATGTGGCACTGGCTCTATTTCCTGCCCGTCGCGCCGCTGGCCGAACTCGGCCCCGACGGCCACCCGAAGCGCGGCGCCTTCCTGCCGCCCGTGCCGCTGCCGCGCCGCATGTGGGCCGGCGGCCGCCTGACGTTCCACGCACCGCTGCGCACGGGACGGCGCGCGATACGCGAATCGACGATCGTGAACCTCGAGGACAAGACGGGCCGCAGCGGCCGGCTCGTCTTCGTGACGGTGCAGCACCGGATCGAGTGCGACGGCGTGCCGTGCGTCGAGGAGGAGCACGACATCGTCTATCGCGATGCGCCGCAGGCGGGCGCACCCGCGCCGAAGCCGATCGCGGCGCCGGCAGGCGAGGCGTGGTCGCGCACGGTCACGGCCGACGCGGTGATGCTGTTCCGCTATTCGGCGCTGACCTTCAATGGCCACCGCATCCACTACGACCGCAGCTACGTGACGCAGGAGGAAGGTTATCCGGGGCTCGTCGTGCACGGCCCGCTGATCGCGACGCTGCTCGTCGATCTCGTGCGCCGCGAACGGCCCGATGCCGCGCTCGCGAGCTTTGCGTTCCGCGCGGTGCGCCCGACGTTCGACGGGGAGCCGTTCACGCTGTGCGGCAAGCCGTCGGACGACGGCAAGACGATCGAGCTGTGGGCGAAGGATCGCGACGGCTGGCTGACGATGCAGGCCACCGCGACCGTTGCGTGACGGGCGCCGTTTCCGTTCGTCCGCGTCGCGGCAGGATCCGTACGCGGACGACCGGTGGTGCCCGCCGCAGCTGCTCGGGCGAGCATGCGGCGGGCCCCGGCGCTCGTCGCGAAACCGCTGTAAGCTGCGAGCAGGCCGCGTGCCGTCCTGCCCGACGGTGCGGTGGGCGGCCGACCCTTCCACCTTCCATGCATCGCATCAGGAGCACGTATCTTGGCCACCTACATTGTGTTTACACGTGAAAGCACGCAGGACCAGCACGAACTCGACGTCTACCAGAGCAAGGTCGGCGCGACGCTCGCCGGGCATCCGGTCAAGGTGCTCGCCGCCTATGGCCCGCAGGAAACACTGGAGGGCGAAGGCCCGGAAGGTGTCGTGATCGTCGAGTTTCCGTCGAAGGAAGCCGCGCACGCGTGGTATCACGGCCCCGAATACCAGGACGTCGTCCAGCATCGTTTCAAGGGCGCGCGCTATCGTGCCGTGCTGGTTGAAGGCGTCTGAACGACCCGCATCGGGCGCCCGGCACGACCATGAACACATCGACTCCCGCCACTGCGACCGTCCGACCGCCGATGGGCCGCGCCACGACCGTGCTGCTCGCGATCAGCGTCGTGCTCTATCTGGTCGCCATGTTCACCGTGCCGTTCCGCACGGGCGCACCCGATCCGCATTCCTGGGCCGACGGCTGGCAGGTGCTGCTGACCGGCTGGATGGGCCTTTTCTTCGGCATCTTCGCGTGGCTCGCGAACCCGCTCGTGTTCGCGGCCTGGTGGCTGATCGCGAAGCGCCGGCGCACGCAGGCGGTCACCCTGGCCGTGCTCGCGCTGCTGTTCGGGTCGAGCTTCCTGACGCAGCATCGGATCGTCGTCAATGAAGCCGGCGGGGTCGAGCCGGTTCATCTCGATGCAATCGGCTACTGGTGCTGGCTCGCGAGTTTCGGCATGGCCGCAATCGGCGCCGCGCTGCTGCCGGGGCGAACCGGGACGCGTGCGGCAGGTTGATGCGGGCGGCCCGCATCAGCCTGCCGCCACCGCTTATCGCACGTGCGGCTGCAATGCGCGCAACCAGTACGACACCGCCACCGCACCGCCATCCGGCGTGCCGATCGCACGCTCGCCGAGATAACTCGCACGCCCCGCGCGCGGCGTCATCTGCGCGGTTTCCTGCGCACCCTGCTCGGCGGCTTCGACCGCCGCCGCCCATGCGCCCGCGGGATCGCGATCGTTGTCGAGCGCCCGTTCGAATGCCGCGACGGCCGGCACCAGCGCATCGAGCATCGTCCGGTCGCCGGCGTGCGCGCCGCCCAGTTCGCTGATCGAGTCCACCGCGCCGTGGAACGCCGCGGCCCAGTCGCGTGCCGACGGCTCGGCGACATCGGCCAGCCGGCGGGATGCGCGCAGCAGCGCGGTCGCGTAGAACGGCCCCGAACTGCCGGCGATGGCGCGGCGCAACGCGGCGCCGAGCGCCGCGAGCACGCCGGCCGGCGAGCCGTACGCGGTTTCCGGCAGCGCGAGGATCGCCTGTGCGGCGCGCAGCATGCTCGCACCGAGATCGCCGTCGCCGGCGGCCGCATCGAGGTCCGTCAGCGTCTGCTCATGATCGATCAGCGTCTGCGCGACCGCATGCAGTGCCGGTTGCAGGCGCGCTGCCCACGCGCGGCCGGTCGCATCGAGCGGCGGCAGCGGCGCTTCTTGCGCAGCGGCCTCGGCCACGCGGATCTGCGTATTGACCGCGCCGCCGCCCGGCCATGCGCGCGCCTGCGTCGGCGCGTCGAGCAGCACCGCGCGTTCGTCGTTCAGCCGCAGCACGGAAATCGAGCAGCCGGGCATGTTCAATGCCGACAGGAACGTGCCGGCCCACGCGCGTGAGACGACGATGCCGCGCCGCGTCAGGTTGTCGTGCGCGGCGCGCAGCACGATGGCGAGTTCCATGTCCGGCGTCGCGCCGAGGCCGTTGACGAACAGCGCGACGCGTTCGCCGCGGTCGAGCACGAGATCGGCGACGATGCTCGACAGCAGCGTGTCGGCCAGCGCATCGGCCGGCAGCGGCGCGCGGCGTTCGACGCCTTTCTCGCCGTGGATGCCGAGGCCGAGTTCGATCTCGTGATCGCCAAGGCTGAAGCCCGACTTGTCGGCGCCGGGGATCGTGCAGCCGTCGAGCGCGACGCCCATCGTGCCCAGCTCGGCCGCCGCGTCGCGCGCGATGGCCGCAACCCGTGCGAGCGGCAGCCCGCGCGCGGCAGCCGCGCCGGCGAGCTTGTGGATCAGCACGGTGCCGGCGATCCCGCGCCGCTGGCCGCGCTCGACGCGGCCGCGCAGCGAGACGTCGTCGGCGACGATCACCGTCTCGACCGGAATGCCTTCCGCGCGCGCGAGCTCGGCGGCGAGCCCGAAATTGAGCCGGTCGCCCGTGTAGTTCTTCACGATCAGCAGTGCGCCGTTCGGGCCCGCGCTGGCGCGGATCGCGGCGAGCACCGCGTCGGTGGACGGCGACGTGAACACTTCGCCGCAGACGGCCGCGCTCAGCATCCCTTCGCCGACATAACCGCCGTGCGCGGGCTCGTGGCCGCTGCCGCCGCCGGAGAGGACGGCGACGGGGCGCTGCGCCGGCTCGGGCAGCGGCTGGCGGACGAGCACGTGCTCGTCGCCGAGGATCGCGACATGCGGCGACTGCCGCGCGATGCCTTCCAGCATTTCTCGGACGACATCGGACGGGCGGTTGACAAGCTTTTTCATGGCGACGGGTTCCGGACGGGTGAACGAGGCACGGCCGGGCCCGCACGGGCGCCGGACGGCCTTTCGTGTTGCGGAGGATCGTGCGTGCGCCCTGTCGCCGGGCCCGGGCGATCATGCAACGGACGACCGGATGCGGGAGGGGAACGAGGCGCGCGCATCGCGCCACGATACATCAGGTTCGAACCCTGCCGCACGGATCGCGGCGCGAAACGCGCCGGAGCGGGGCGGCGGCGTGCTCCCATGCGCGGCTACTTCATTGCCGCGATCTCCTTCGCGCGAATCAGCCTGGCGCGCAGCACGTTGCGGCTGATGCCGAGCAGCCGTGCGGCCTGGATCTGGTTGCGGTGGCTGAATTCGAACGCGACGCGCATCACGGTGTCCTCGATGCGCTCGAACAGGTTGCCGTGATCCTCGTCGAACAGCGCACGCAGCGCGCGTTCGAGTGCAGCCTGTGCGCCGGTTGCCGGGTCGGGTTCCTGCGCCTGTGCATGCTCGGCGGCGGCCGTCGCGTCGGGCGACGCGAGATGCAGGTCGGCCTCCTGCAGTGCGTCGTGGCGGCTCACGAGCAGCGCGTGATGGATCACGTTCTCGAGTTCGCGGATATTGCCGGGCCAGCCGTATGCCTGCAGCCGGCGCTCGGCGCGCGGGTCGATGCTGCGCGGCCCGTAGCCGAGGCGGCTCCGGTAGTCGTCGAAGAAGTGGCGCGCGAGCGGCAGGATGTCGCCGGGGCGCTCGCGCAACGTCGGGACCGCGAGCTGCACGACGTTGAGCCGGTAGAACAGGTCGCCGCGAAACTGCCCGTGCGCGACGGCCTGCTGCAGATCGACATTGGTCGCGGCGACCACGCGCACGTCGATCGGCACGCCCGTGCGCGAGCCGAGCCGCACGACCTCGCGCTCCTGCAGCACGCGCAGCAGCTTGACCTGCATCGACAGCGGCAGGTCACCGATCTCGTCGAGAAACAGCGTGCCGCCGTTCGCGGCTTCGAACCAGCCGGGCTTCGCGCTGAACGCGCCCGTAAACGCGCCCTTCTCGTGACCGAACAGTTCGCTTTCGACGAGCGTCTCGGAGAAGGCGCCGCAGTTCACCGCGACGAACGGCCCGTTGCTGCGGCGACTGAGGCCGTGCACGTGCCGCGCGATCAGTTCCTTGCCGGTGCCGGTTTCGCCGACGATCAGCACGTTCGCGTCGCTCGGCGCGACCAGGCGAATCCGTTCGAGGAGCGCGACCGAGCGCGGATCGACGAACACCTGCGCGCGGGCGCGAATGGACGTCGCCAGCGCGGGCCGGTCGGGCAGCGTGAGCACGGGCGCGGCGTCGGGCCACGCATCGGAAGGGGAGCGGTTCACGAGTAGAAGCCCGGCGTCGGCCAGGTTCGCTTGAGCGCCCATTCGCCGATCTCGCGAATCTTGTACGCGAGCGGATCGTGGAGCGTATGGGTGCGCAGGTTGCGCCAGTGCCGGTCGAGCCGCAGCGCGCCATGCGTCGCGCGCGCGCCGGCGACGTCGAACATGCGCGTGCAGAGATCGAGCCCGGTGCGGGTGGCCGACACCTTTGCAGCGGCCGTGGCGAGCGCGACCTCGCCGCGCTCCGCATGCGTGAGCGCCGCATCGCGCGCCCACGCGGCGTCGAGGCGATCCGCCGCGCGGTCGGCGAGCACGCGCGCGGCTTCGAGCCCGACCCAGAATTCGCCGTACTGGCCGAGGATGTATGGATCGTCGCCGGTGCTCGCGACTTGCGCGCCGGGCCACGGCCGCGCTTCGTGCAGCGTGTAGTGCCGCGCGTCGCTGAACGCGGCTTCGGCGATGCCGAGATACACGTTCGTCAGCACGAGCTGCGCGACGAGCGGGCGCAGGCACGCGAACGGCGTCGACAGCGGGCCGGGGTCCGTCAGCAGTTCGTGTTCCTCGACGCGCACTTTCTCGAACGTGACCGTGCCGCTGTCGGTCTGGCGCTGGCCGATGTTGTTCCAGTCGTCGGCGATCGAGATGCCGCTGCGCTGCGTCGGCACGGCCGCGATCAGGAACGCGCGCGTCTGCGCGTCGTGCGCGGACGCGATCAGCATCTGCGAATCGAGTGCCCCCGAACAAAAGCTCTTCTGGCCGCTGAACTCGTGCCATGCGCCGCGCGAACGGCTGACCGTGCGTTCGTCGAGCGGATTCAGCGCATTGCCCCAGAACCACTGCTGGCGCGCGGTTCGCTCGAACCACGATTCCCACTGCGCGGGCGTGCCGAACAGCCGCACGGTCGCGAGCATCAGGTGATGGAAGCCGAACACGTGCGCGAGCGAACTGTCGGCGGCCGCGAGCACGCGGACCGCGTCGAACGTCGTGCGCCAGCTTGCGCCGAGGCCGCCGTAGGCGGCGGGGATGCTCAACGCGAGGAGGCCGCTGTCGCGCAACTGGTCGCGCTCGGCCTTCGGCGTGCCGCCCTGCTGGTCGCGTTCGGCCGCAGTTCGTGCAAAGCCGGCCGCCAGGCGCCCGGCGGTTTGCAACGCGTCGGGAGGGGCCAGTTCGTCGCGGGACGGCGCGACGACGCGCAGGCTTTCCGCGCGGGGCGATACGGAAATGGATGTCATGGCGATGAATGCGTCGGGTCGCTGCACGAAAACGGCCAGGCTGCATCGGGCGTTACCGACCGGGTGCTGCGTGATCAGCAGAGTGTTCAACGTTTTGCGCAACGCGGGAAACATCGATTTCTGATAACCAATGCCGGATTGCTGCGCTGGACGCTGCGCGCCTGCCGGAATCCGTGCGGAAGCGGAAAAATGCGTCCGCCGCGCACCGCGCTGCTGATTACGCAGCAGTGCATCAGCAGCGCTGTTTCCCCCAGTTCATCGTGCTGCGGAATATGGTTGTGATGCCGTGGCTGGCACGCTTATCAACGTGTGTCGATCGGCGGGTGTGCCACGACAGGCCGTCGATCGCGATGCATTTCGTCATGCAGACGATCGATTTTTCATCGCCTTCGTCGAAATGGCACGCTCCTTGCTGACCCATGACGTGGCGGGTGCATCGGCACCCGATTCGACAATGGGAATGCAACCGATGAGCAATGCAATCAACGTGGTCGCGATATCGGGCGGCCTGCAACGGCCGTCGCGCACGCTGGCGCTGACCGACGCGATCGTCGCGGCACTCGGCGCCGCGCTGCCGATCGACACGCGGCTGATCGAACTCGGCGAGATCGGCAGCCGGCTGGCCGGCGCGCTGACGCGCGCGCAGGTGCCGGCCGACCTCGACGCGCAGATCCGTGCGATCGAGACGGCCGATGCGCTCGTCGTCGCGAGCCCCGTGTATCGCGCGTCGTACACGGGCCTCTTCAAGCACCTGTTCGACCTTGTGCATCACGAGGCGCTGGTCGACGTACCCGTGCTGCTCGCCGCCACCGGCGGCAGCGAGCGTCATGCGCTCGTGATCGACCATCAGCTCCGGCCGCTGTTCAGCTTCTTCCAGGCACGCACGCTGCCGATCGGCGTGTATGCGTCCGAAAGCGATTTCGACCAGTACCAGATCGCGAGCCCGGCGCTGCGTGCGCGCATCGCGCTCGCCGTCGATCGCGCGGTGCCGCAGCTGCGCCCGCATGCGCTTTCCGTCGCGGCCGCCTAGGCCGCCAGCGTTTTCCCTTCCGACCAGGACACACTCATGAGCCATTCCGACTCTTCCGCCGACGGCGTCAAGTTCGCCTACTGGGTGCCGAACGTCAGCGGCGGCCTCGTCGTCAGCACGATCGAGCAACGCACCGACTGGAGCCTCGAATACAACCAGCAGCTCGCACGCACGGCCGAGGCGGCCGGCTTCGAGTACGCGCTGAGCCAGATCCGCTTCACGGCCGGCTACGGCGCCGAATACCAGCACGAGTCGGTGTCGTTCAGCCAGGCGCTGCTGCACGCGACGACGAAGCTCAAGGTGCTCGCCGCGATCCTGCCCGGGCCGTGGCACCCGGCCGTGGTCGCGAAGCAGCTCGCGACGATCGATCACATCTCGAACGGACGCATCGCGATCAACGTCGTGAGCGGCTGGTTCAAGGGCGAATTCACCGCGATCGGCGAGCCGTGGCTCGAGCACGACGAACGCTACCGGCGCTCGAAGGAATTCATCCAGGCGCTGAAAGGCATCTGGACGCAGGACAACTTCACGTTCAAGGGTGATTTCTACCGCTTCAACGACTACACGCTGAGCCCGAAGCCGGTGCAGAAGCCGCATCCGGAGATCTTTCAGGGCGGCAGCTCGCGCGCGGCGCGCGACAACGCGGCGAGCGTGTCGGACTGGTATTTCACGAACGGCAATACGCCGGAGAACCTGAAGGCGCAGATCGACGACATCCGTGCGAAGGCGGCGGCGAACAACCATCGCGTGCGCATCGGCGTCAACGCGTTCGTGATCGCGCGCGATACGGAGGAAGAGGCGCAGGCCGTGCTCGACGACATCATCCGGCACGCGCACGTCGAGGCCGTGCACGCGTTCGGCGATGCGGTGAAGCAGGCCGGCAAGGCGTCGCCGGAGGGGGAGGGCAACTGGGCGAAATCGACGTTCGAGGATCTCGTGCAGTACAACGACGGCTTCCGCACGAACCTGATCGGTACGCCGCAGCAGATCGCCGAACGGATCGTCGCGCTGAAGGCGATCGGCGTCGATCTCGTGCTTGCGGGGTTCCTGCATTTCATCGAGGAGGTCGAATACTTCGGCCAGCGCGTGCTGCCGCTCGTGCGCGAACTCGAGGCTCAACGGCAGGCGGTTGCCGCGTGACGCGGGGGCCGGTGCGCGGCGGGCACGTACACGTGCCGCGCACCGGCCGATCGAAGGGGCGACACCGGCGGTTCTCGCGGGTCGACCCGGTTTGACGTTTCGGATATCGAAACAGGAGGTCGGCGGATGCTTCCCGGCGCTGCCGGCCGGTTCATGAGCTTTGCCGGAATCGACATGTCTACGGAAATCATCGAAGAAAACGTGCAACCGCAAGCGGGCGCCACGCCCGTTCCCGTCATCGGCTCGGATGCCGAGGCACTCGACGTCGCGCGTCAGGTCGCGGCACGGCTGGCCGAGCACGCCGCGCTGCGCGACCGCGAGCGGAAGCTGCCGTTCGACGAGATCGAACTGTTCTCGTCGAGCGGGCTGTGGGGCATCACCGTGCCGCGCGAATACGGCGGCGCGGAGGTGTCGAACGTGACGCTCGCGGAAGTGATCGCGATCGTTTCAGAGGCGGACCCGTCACTCGGCCAGATCCCGCAGAACCACTATTGCCTGATCGAGGACATCCGCCTCGAGGGCAGCGATGCGCAGAAGCGCTTCTTCTTCGATCTCGTCCTGAAGGGCACACGCTACGGGAACGCGTTTTCCGAAGCCGGCGGCAAGAACGTGCTCGATATCCGGACGCGCGTGCATCGCGACGGCGACGCGTTCGTGCTGAACGGCCGCAAGTTCTATTCGACCGGCACGCTGTTCGCGCACTGGATTCCGGTACTCGCGCTCGACGAGTCGGACCAGGCCGTGCTCGCCTTCGTGCGGCAGGGTGCGCCGGGGCTGACCGTCGTGGATGACTGGAGCGGCTTCGGGCAGCGCACGACCGCGAGCGGCACGGTGATCGTCGAGAACGTGCGCGTGAGCCCGTTCGAAATCTTCCACACGCAGCGTTCGTACGATCGCCCGACCTTCGCGGGCCCGTTCGCGCAGATCACGACCGCCGCGATCGACCTCGGGATCGCGCGCGCCGCGCTGCAGGACACGATCGCGTTCGTGCAGCAGCATGCGCGCCCGTGGATCGACAGCGGCGTCGAGCGCGCGAGCGAGGACCCGCTGACGGTCGCGCAGATCGGCGACATCGCGTACCGCGTGCACGCGGCCGAAGCGCTGCTCGCGCGCTCGGGCCGCTTCGTCGACGCGGCGAAGCGCGAGCCGGGCGAGGAAACGGTTGCGCAGGCCGCGATCGCGGTGGGCGAGGCGAAGATCGCGACGACCGAGGTGGCGCTGCTTGCCGCGAGCAAGCTGTTCGAGCTCGGCGGCAGCAAGTCGACGCTGGCGAAATACAACTTCGACCGCCACTGGCGCAACGCGCGGGTGCATACGCTGCACGACCCGGTGCGCTGGAAGTATCACGCGATCGGCAACTACTACCTCAACGGCGTGAAGCCCGCGCGCCATTCCTGGAACTGACCGGCTCGCGCCGGCCGCCGTCACCACCCTCACCATCACCACCACCACCGCCGCGGACGGCACGCACGCGGCGCCGCTTCATTCCTGACGAGGTCAATCGATGAGTCATCCAGCAAGCCCCGCGCAGGCACTGCCCGCGCAGCATGCCGCACCGCCGGCGGGCGGCCTGCGGCGCAACTACCTGAGCCTGCCCGAACTGATTGCGCAGTCGATCGGCCTCGTCGGCGTGTCCGGCGGGATCGGCGTGCTGATCCCCGCCGTGTTCGCGACGGCCGGCAACGGCACGTGGCTCGCGTACCTGTTCGCGATCGTCGCGCTGCTGTTTGCGTCGTGGAGCATCTCGGTGTTCGCGCGCGATTCGGCGTCGCCGGGGGCGCTGTATGCATACGTGTCGGCCGGCATCGGGCCGGTCTGGGGCGCGATCTGCGGCTGGTCGCTGCTGATTGCCTATGCGGTGGCCGCCGCGGGCATCCTGCAGGGGACGATCAACACGTTTCTCGTGCTGGGCCGCGAGACCGGGCTGCTCGGCGGCGCGACGCCGCTCGGCGCGGTGCTCGGGCTCACGGTCGTCACCGCGTTCGCCGCGTGGTACATCGCGTTTCGCGACATCCGGCTGTCCACGCGTTTCACGCTGTTCGTCGAACTCGCCACGCTGTTGCTGATCGCCGTCGTCGTGATCGGGACGATCGCGTTCGGCGGGCATCCGGTCGATCGCGCGCAACTGACGCTCGAAGGCGTGAAGCCGACCCAGCTGCAGCTCGGGATGGTGCTCGCGTTCTTCAGCTTCACGGGGTTCGAGAGTGCGACCGTGCTCGGCGCGGAAGCGCGCGACCCGTTCCGCGCGATTCCGCGCGCGGTGCTGATCAGCGTTGTCGGGCCGGCGATCCTGTTCGTGATCGGCGCGTACGGGATGGTGAGCGCGTTCCACGGGCAGACGCCGCCGCTCGACCGGGTCGACGGCCCGCTCGCGGTGCTCGCGCATCGGCTCGGCGCCGGCTGGGTCGGCGTGCTGATTGACGCAGGCGTGGCGTTTAGCTTCTTCGCGGCGTTCTTCTCGTCGATCAATGCGGCGGCGCGGATCGTCTATACGTTCGGGCGGCAGGGCATGCTGCATGCGTCGACGGGCCACGCACACAAGCGCAATGCGACGCCGCACGTCGCGGTGGCGCTGATCGCGGTGCTGGCGCTGGTCACCGCGCTGGTATTCACCGCGCGCGGCACCGCGCTACTCGATTCGTATGGCTATCTCAGCTCGATTGCCACGTACGGCTGGCTGCTTGCATACGTGCTGGTGGCGATCGGCGCGCCGCTCTATCTGCGCCGCCAGCGCCGGCTTCGCGCGCGGCATGTGGCGATCAGCGTCATTGCGGTCGTGCTGCTCGCGATTCCGCTGGCCGGCAGCGTTTATCCGGTGCCGGAGGGCGTGTATGCGTGGCTGCCTTATGTGTTCGTCGCGCTGCTGGCGATCGGGCTCGGGTGGTTCCTGGTGCTGCGCGTCCGGTTTCCGGAGCGGTTGCGCGAGCTGGAGGCCGAGTTGCTGACGAAGTGACGGGGCGCGCCGTCGGACTTCGGCGCGCCGGTCGGCTGGACGGTGCTTATTCGGTCAAGTCGAAATCTTCTTCGCGGCCGTTCAGTATCGCGGTCAGTGTCCGCAGCCCGGCGTCGAGCTGGTCCATGGTCGGCGCGGCCAGTGCGAGCCTTACCGCGTTCGGTGCATGGCCGGACGAGACGGCAAACGTGGTCGACGGCGTCAGCCCGATGTCGCGCCTGGCCGCGGCCGCGACCAACGCCTGTGAGCGCCAGTGTGCCGGCAAGGTCAGCCACAGGTGGTAGCACTTGCCGTTGGTCCGGATATCGAAACCCGCGAGACGATCGATTGCCAGCGCCTGGCGCTCGCTCGCATCGATGCGCTTGAGTTGCGCGAGCTCGGCCACGGTGCCGTCGCGCATCAACCGCTGCGCGGCCGCGAACGCGAATCCCGAGGCGGTCCACCCGCCCGAGCGTACCGATGCCATGACGCTTTCGCGTAGCCGCGGCGGCGGCACGATGAATCCCAGGGTCATGCCGGGCGTGACCTTCTTGGACAGGCTGTCAATCACGATGCAGGTGTCCGGAGCGAGCGCGGCCAGTGGCGGTTCGTCGCCGAGGAAGCCGTACACGTTGTCCTCGATGACGGGAATGTCGAGCTTTTCGACCACGCGTAACAGTTCGGCGCGACGCGCGGTGCTCATCGTCATGCCCAGCGGGTTCTGGATGGCCGGCTGGATATAGATTGCCGACAGCCTGGCTTCACGGTGCGCCTTTTGCACTGCGTCGGGACGCACGCCGTCGTCGTCCATCGCCAGCGGTACCAGCGAGATGCCCAGTTTGGCGGCGATGCCCTTGATGAACGGGTAGGTCAGCGCTTCCACGCCGCAGCGCCCGCCGGTCGGAACGACCGCGGCCACGGCTGCGGCAATGCTTTGCCGCCCGTTGCCGGTAAACACGAGCTGGTCCGGCGACGGCGACCATTCCGGTTGCGACAGATAGGCGGCGGCTACGTTTCTGATGGTCGCGGTGCCGATACTGGTGGCCTCGCGCAGCGCGGCATCGAGTTCCGCCGGTCGGTGCAATCCGCTCAGGCTTCGTGCAATCAACGCCGTTTGATCGGGGACGCTCGGATAGTTGAACTCGAGATCGATCCGTACGCCACGCGGCTCCCCGGGCGCCGCCGCCCCGCGCCGCGTCTCGCCCGACACGAAGGTGCCGCGGCCGACTTCACCTACCACCAGCCCGCGTCGCAAGAGCTCCGTGTAGACCCGGCCCGCCGTCGATGCGGCGATTGCATGCTGGTCGGCGAAAAGACGCTGGGGAGGCAGGCGATCGCCGGGCGCCAGTGTGCCGTCGGCGATTTGCGCGGCAATCGCGTCGGCCAGTTGCAGATACTCGGATTTGGACATGGATTGCACCGATAACAATGATTATTGCACCGAGGTCAATGTTTTTATTGAACTGAGATATGCGGCGGTGCATTCTGATTTCGTCGAGTCGATTGTACCGGGGCTGCAACGCTTGTACGACTCGGGCGGCAGGCAGCGCACCTGACCGGCGCACTGCATCGCCCCGGCATACCCATTGGAGAGGCAGTATGCATGGAACGCGTTCAACCCTGATCGCTCGCATGGCGGCGACGCAGCTACGGGCCGGCTCGCGGCAGCCCGCCGTGTGGCGTTCCGTGTCGGTGAGTCGGTCATGACGGCCGCACCGGTCGCGGTGGGGCTGCAACTGACGCTGACCACCATCCTGATCGCGTTCGCGGGCGTGTTCGTGATCGCGTTCATGCGCGGCGCATTCGGCGGTGGATTCGCGATCATCGGCATACCGCTGCTGTCGCTCGTGATGGACCCGGTGACCGCCGGCGGTCTGCTCGCTCCGCTGTTCATCGCGATGGATCTGTTCGCGCTGCGGTACTGGAAGCCTTCGACATGGTCGAAGCCGGATCTCGTTCTGCTGCTGCCCGGGCTGGTGATGGGTATCGGATGCGGCTATCTGGCATTTCGGTTTCTCGACCATCGGGCCATCGAACTCCTGATGGCGGCGGTCACGCTGATATTCGTCGGCCTGTGGGTGGCCGGCGGCGCGCAGCTGACGGTCCGTCCGCGTTCGCGACCGAAGGCCGTGACCGCCGGTCTCGCGTCGGGCGTCACGACGATGGTCGCGCATTCGGGCGGGCCGCCGCTCGCGATGTACCTGCTGCCGCTCGGTCTCGGCAAGGAGATGTACGCGGGAACGACGAGTCTTTTCTTTACCGTGGGCAACGCGCTCAAGGCGGTGCCGTGGATGCTGATCGTGCGGCCGACCATGAACGTCTGGGCATTGATGGCGGTCTGCCTGCTCGCCGTTCCGGCCGGCGTGGTATTGGGCTGGCGGCTGCACGGCAGGCTGGACCAGCGCCTGATCTATCGGATCTGCTACGGGTTGCTGGCGGTGACCGCGCTGAAACTCTTCTGGGACGGCGTTTCCGGCTATCTCGCGTGAAGCGGGCGCACTGGCGCCCGTTCCCGGTGCCGGTGCGAAGTTCTTGCGAACGACCAGTAATCAGTAGTGCAGATGTCGTTCATCCGACCAACAGGAGCGTGTATGTCGACTGATACTTCTTTGCGGACGCCGTCGCGGCGTCATTTCATGGGCGTAGCCGCGACCGCCGCGGTGGCAGGTTCGTTGAGCCGCCTCACGTTTGCCGAAACCGAAACCGAAACGAGCCGGGCCGTCGTGGGCGTTGCCCGACCGGCCGGCGGCGACGCGTCCGCCGTGCGCCCGCTGCGGGTGCATGCGCCGGACGTGCAACTTGCCGAGCTGCGGCGGCGGATCAACGCAACGCGCTGGCCCGAACGGGAAGCGGTCGCCGACGCATCGCAGGGCGTGCCTCTCGCGACGATGCAGAAACTCGCGCGCTATTGGGCGACCGACTACGACTGGCGCAAGGTCGAAGCGACGCTGAACGCACTTCCGCAGTTCGTCACCCGGATCGACGGGCTCGACATTCATTTCATCCACGTTCGCTCGAAACATCCGGATGCGTTGCCCGTCATCGTCACGCACGGATGGCCCGGCTCGATCATCGAGCAACTGAAGATCATCGGGCCGCTGACCGATCCGACGGCCCATGGCGGCACGGCATCGGACGCGTTCGACGTGGTGATTCCATCGTTGCCGGGCTACGGGTTCTCGGGCAAGCCCGCTGCGACCGGCTGGGATCCCGTGCGCATTGCGCGTGCGTGGATCGTCCTGATGAAACGCCTCGGATACCGGCGTTACGTGGCGCAGGGTGGCGACTGGGGTAATGCCGTGACCGAGCAGATGGCGCTGATCGCGCCGCCGGAGCTCGTCGCGATTCACACGAACATGCCGGCCACGGTGCCGGACGACATCGCGAAGGCACTCAAGTCCGGTGAGCCCGCGCCCGCCGGTTTGCCGCCGGACGAACGGCACGCGTACGAGCAGCTCGATCGTTTCTACAGGCACGGCCTCGGTTATGCGCAGGAAATGGCGAACCGCCCGCAGACGCTGTACGGCATCGAGGATTCACCGGTCGGGCTCGCCGCATGGATGCTTGACCACGACGCGAGCGGCCTCGCGCTCATCGCGCGCGTTTTCGATGGCCATACCGAGGGACTGACGCGCGACGACGTGCTCGACAACGTCACGCTCTACTGGCTGACCCGCACGGGCGTCTCGTCGGCGCGCCTGTACTGGGAGAGCAAGCTCGAATTCTTTGCGCCGAAGCATGTGACCATTCCGGTGGCCGTGAGCGTGTTTCCGGATGAAATTTACGCCGCGCCGAAGCGTTGGGCGCAGGCCGCGTATCCGAAACTGATTCACTACAACCGGTTGCCCAGTGGCGGGCATTTCGCGGCCTGGGAGCAGCCGAATGCGCTGTCGGAAGAACTGCGTGCGAGCTTCCGGTCACTGCGCTGAACGCATTCGCCCGATCGTATGATTCGCGGATCACGCCACACCTGCCATCCTCGACGCATCGACCACCATCTGCACACCAAGCCCGCCGAGGATGAGCCCCATCGCCCAGCGCTGGGCGAGCAGCAGCGTCGGGCGTCCGTGCAGGAACTTCGCGATGCTGCTGGAACAGATCGCCACCGTCCCGTTCGCGCAGGCGAATGCGGCGATCAGCAGCGAACCGAGAAACAGCGACTGGCCGAGCACGCTGCCGTTCCGGTAGTCGATGAACTGCGGCAGCAACGAAATGAACAGCATCGCGAGCTTCGGGTTCAGCACGCTGGTCGTCGCGCCCATCGCGAGCAGCCGCAGCGGCCGCTCGCTGGGCAACGCCCGCACCTCGAACGGCGAGCGGCCGCCGGGCCTGACGGCCTGCCATGCCAGATACAGCAGGTACGCCGCACCGACCACGGCCAGCCCGCTGCCCGCATAGGGCACGCTCATGAACAGCGTCGTGATGCCGAACGCCGCGCCGAACATGTAGAACAGGTACCCGATCATCACGCCGCCGAGTGAAATGAGCCCCGCCGTGCGGCCCTGCGCGATCGAGCGCGACATCACGTAGACCATGTTCGGCCCGGGCGTGACCGCGAGCATGCCGCCGATGACGAGAAACCCGTAGAGCGATCCGGACGTATGCATGTCTGACGATTCCTGCAACGAGTGAGTGCTGACGGGAGTCATTGTCCGATCGTGGAGGTGAACAGTAAAACGGGATAAACTGAATCGATTGATCAGTTTTTCTGAATACGATGAAAAAGCTCGACCTCGATGTGCTCGCGATGGTGGTGGCCGTCGCCGAATCCGGATCGTTCGCTCAGGGCGCGCAGGCCGTGCACCGGTCGCCGTCGGCGGTGAGCATGCAGATCAAGGCGCTCGAAGATGCGCTCGGCAAGCCCCTCTTCATCCGCGACACCCGCAACGTGACGCCGACCGGCGAAGGCACGATGCTTGCGGAATACGGCCGCCGGATGCTGGCGATGCGCGACGAGGCCTGGGCGTCGGTCGTGCGCCCGGAGATTCGCGGCCGCGTGACGATCGGCGTGCCCGACGACTACATTTCGTCGCTGCTGCCGCAGGTGCTCGGCAAGTTCGCCGCGATGCACCCGCGTGTGGAAGTGCGCGTGATCGGCCAGCCGAGCAGCGCGCTCGTGCCGATGCTGAAGGACAACACGGTCGACCTCGCGTGCCTCACGCGGATCAAGGGCGTGACCGGCGAGCTGATCCGGCTCGAACCGCTCGTGTGGGCCGGGTCGCCGAAACGCAACGTATGGGAGGAGCGGCCGCTGCCGGTAGCCTTTTTCACGCACGGCGGCAGCATGGCGCGCGATCAGGCGGTCAAGGCGCTGAACCGGCGGAAGATCCCGTACCGGATGTCCTACGAGAGCCCGAGCCACCTCGGCCTCCTCAGCATGGTGGAGGCCGGGCTCGCGGTCGCGCCGCTGGCGCGCTGCTGCATTCCCGATCATCTCGTGCAGCTGTCGGAAAGCCACGGGCTGCCGCCGCTGGGCGAACTCGAGGTCGTGCTCGCGCGCAGCGCGCAGTCCGCGCGCCCGCCGTGCGACTACCTGGCCGAGCAGATTCTCGGCGAATGGCGTACCTGAACGCGGGCAGCCCGCCGGCGGCCGAGTTTCAGCACGATTTCAGCAGCCATTCGCGGAACGCGACGAGCGACGGCAGTGTCTCGTTCCCCGGCGGATAGACGAGGTAGTAACTGCGCTGGCTGGTGATCGCGTCGCCGATCGACACGAGTTCGTTGCGGCCCAGCTCGTCTTCCACCAGCACCTTCGGCACCAGCCCGATTCCCATCCCGGCCCGCACGGCCTGGATCAGGTGCGACGTCAGCTCGAAGCTCGGGCCGATGCGCATCTGCCGATGGTCGAGCCGATAGTGCGAAAACCACTCGGCCCACGCCTGCTGGTTGCTCGTCACGCCGAGCAGCGTCTGTTTCGCGGCCCACGCCGGCGAACGCGCGTCGGCCTTGCGGCGGCTGCCGGTGTCCGGCGGCGCGATCGCGATCAGGAACTCGTTGTACAACCGGTGCGCGTGCAGGCCCGGCCAGTCGCCCGCGCCGACGGTGATGGCCGCATCGAGGTCGTCGTTGAGGAAATCGATGGCGCCGATCCGCGAATGGAGGTGCACGGTCACGCCCGGATGCGCGGTGTAGAAGTCGTGCAGGTGCGGCAACAGCCATTTCGAGCCGAACGTCGGCAAGGTGGCGAGCCGCAGCGTGCCGGCGCCCGCCTGGTGGGACATCGCCTGCAGCGTCGCGCCGCGGATGCGCCCCAGTGCGCCGCTCAGCTCGGCGAAGTAGCGGCGCCCGACCTCGGTCAGCTTCACGGAGCGGCCCTCGCGCCGGAACAGCGGCACGCCGAGTTGATCCTCGAGCGTCTGGACTTGCCGGCTGATCGCGCTCTGGCTCAGCGACAGCTCCTCGGCCGCGCGCGTGTAGCTTTCATGCCGCGCGGCGGCCTCGAACACGAGCAGCAGCGACATGGACGGGGTGAGGCGACGGTAATTCATGAGTTTTATGCAATATTCGCCGGGTGAGAATTCGTTTGTTTATCACGGAAATTCCAAAGATACTGGAATTCCCGGTCGCGCGGAAACTTGCCAAAAAATCATGTTTCGGAGCGCGCGAACCGGCCGGCTCCACCCACACTGCGCTTTTGCCCCATGTCGATCGCCTCGTTGCCCCGTCCCGCCAGCCCGCCCGCGAATGCGTACCGTGACTTTCTCGCCGCGCTGCGGGCCGCCGGATTCGCCGGGGAGATCCGCGCGGACCATGCGAACCGGACGGTGCAGGCCACCGACAACTCGATCTACCAGCGCCTGCCGCAAGCGGTGATCTGCCCCGCGCATGCCGACGACGTCCAGCTGCTGGCACGGCTGCTCGCCGAGCCCGCGCATCGCGACGTCGCGGTGGCCGCGCGCGGCGGCGGCACGGGCACCAACGGGCAGTCGTTGACCGACGGCGTGGCCGTCGACCTGTCGCGGAACATGAACCGGATCCTCGAAATCGACGTCGAGCGCCGCTGGGTGCGCGTGCAGGCGGGCGTCGTCAAGGATCAGCTCAATGCGGCGCTGAAGCCGCACGGGCTGTTTTTCGCGCCGGAACTGTCGACGTCGAACCGCGCGACCGTCGGCGGGATGATCAACACCGACGCGAGCGGGCAGGGCAGCTGCACGTACGGCAAGACGCGCGATCACGTGCTCGAACTGGATTTCGTGCTGATGGGCGGCGAGCGGCTGCACAGCGACGCACTCGATGACGAAGAACTGGAGCGCCGCTGTGCGCGGCAGGACCGCATCGGCAAGGTGTACCGCACCGCGCGACGCATCAGCGACGACAAGGCCGCGCTGATCGAAGCGAAGTTTCCGAAGCTCAACCGCTGCCTGACCGGCTACGACCTCGCGCACCTGCGCGAACCCGACGGCCGCTTCAACCTGAACAGCGTGCTGTGCGGCGCCGAAGGTTCGCTCGGCTTCGTCGTCGAGGCGAAACTCAACGTGCTGCCGATCCCGAAGTATTCGGTGCTGGTCAACGTGCGCTACGCGGGCTTCATGGATGCGCTGCGCGACGCGCGCGCCCTGCTCGCGCACGAGCCGCTGTCGATCGAGACGGTCGACTCGAAGGTGCTGATGCTCGCGATGAAGGACTTCGTGTGGAGCAGCGTCGCCGAGTATTTCCCGCAGGACGACGCGCGTCCGACGCTCGGCATCAACCTGATCGAATTCAGCGGCGACGACGCGGACGACGTCGACGCACGCGTGCGTGCGTTCGTCGACCATCTGCGCACCGATACCGGCGTGGAGCGCCTGGGCCACACGCTCGCGGCCGGCGACGACGCGGTGAAGCGCGTGTATGCGATGCGCAAGCGCGCGGTCGGCCTGCTCGGCAACGTGCAGGGCGAGGCCCGCCCGCAGCCGTTCGTCGAGGACACCGCGGTGCCGCCCGAGAACCTCGCCGCGTACATCGCCGAATTCCGCGCGCTGCTCGATGGCCACGGGCTGCAGTACGGGATGTTCGGCCACGTCGACGCGGGCGTGCTGCACGTGCGCCCGGCGCTCGACATGAAGGACCCGAAGCAGGCGGCGCTGGTGCGGCCCGTGTCGGATGCGGTGGCCGAGCTCACGCAGCGCCACGGCGGCCTGCTGTGGGGCGAGCACGGCAAGGGCGTGCGCTCCGAATATGCGCCGGCGTTTTTCGGCGAGCTGTATCCGTCGCTGCAGCAGCTGAAGGCCGCGTTCGATCCGCACAACCAGTTCAACCCGGGCAAGATCGCGACGCCGCCGGATCACACGATGCGGCTGCTGAAGATCGACGAAGTGCCGACGCGCGGCGACCACGACCGGCAGATCGACGAGCGCGTGTGGCAGAGCTACGGCACGGCGATGCACTGCAACGGCAACGGCGCGTGCTACAACTTCGATCCGGACGACGCGATGTGCCCGTCGTGGAAGGCGACGCGCGAACGCGTGCAGTCGCCGAAGGGGCGTGCGTCGCTGATGCGCGAATGGCTGCGCCTGCAAGGGCAGGCCGGCGTCGACGTCGTCGCGGCGGCGCGCGCACGGCAGCCGTTCCTGCGCGGCCTGGCCGGGCGCTGGCGCAACAGCCGCGCGGCGCGCAACGGCGAGGCCGATTTCTCGCACGAGGTGTACGACGCAATGGCCGGCTGCCTCGCGTGCAAATCGTGCGCCGGGCAGTGCCCGGTCAAGGTCAACGTGCCCGAATTCCGCTCGCGGTTTCTCGAGCTGTATCACCAGCGCTACCTGCGGCCGGTGCGCGACTACCTGATCGGCTCGCTCGAATTCACGATGCCGTGGATGGCGCGCGTGCCCGCCCTGTACAACGGGCTGATGCGCGCCGGCTGGGTGCGCACGCTGCTCGAGCGGCACGTCGGCATGGTCGACAGCCCGCTCCTGAGCCGCTTCGATCTCGCGGCCGTGATCCGCGAATGGCGCGTGAAGCCGGCCGACCCGCAGGCGCTCGCCGCGCTGAGCGACGCGCAGCGCGCACGCAGCGTCGTCATCGTGCAGGACACGTTCACGCGCTATTTCGATACCGAGCAGCTGGCGACACTGATCGAGCTGGCGGCGCGCACGGGTTTTCAGGTGTGGCTCGCGCCGCTCGCGCCGAACGGCAAGGCGCTGCACGTGCAAGGCTTCTTGCGCGCGTTCGAGAAGGCGGCGATCCGCAATGCAGGGCAACTGGCGGCGCTGGCGCGCTCGGGTGTCGCGCTGGTCGGCCTCGATCCGGCGATGACGCTCACGTATCGGCAGGAATACCTGAAGGTGACGGGGGTCGCCGATGTGCCGAAGGTGGCGTTGCCGCAGGAATGGTTGTTGCAAGCGCTGCCGGAAGCGGCTGCGGGCGGCGTGCCGCGCGTCGCCGGTTCGTACCGGTTGCTGCCGCACTGCACCGAGAAGACCAATGCGCCCGACAGCGGCAAGCAATGGGCACAGGTATTCGCGCGACGCGGGCTGCGTTTGCAGGTGCAGGCAACCGGGTGCTGCGGGATGTCGGGCACCTACGGGCACGAAGCGCGCAATCTCGAGACGTCGAAGACGATCTATGCGCAGTCGTGGGCGGCGCACGTCGATGCGGCGGATGGGGAGGGCGAGGCGCTGGCGACCGGCTATTCATGCCGCAGCCAGGTGAAGCGAATGTCTTCGAAGCAGGTGCGCCATCCGTTGCAGGCGCTGCTCGATCACGTGCGGGCGGCGGGAGGATGATCGGGCGTCGCATGGCGCGGTGCCCGTGAGACGACTTCCGTTCCGGCGTTGAGCGACAAGCGGCAAGCGTTGAGCCGCTGTCGACGCATGCCCGCGCTCAGGCGTCGGTCTTCGTCGTTTTTCTGGAACGCGGCTTGTCCGCCGCAGGAAATACGCCGCCGCCGCGCGGCCGTTTCGGTTCGATCCGCATCTGCCGGATCACGCGCCGGAAATCGATCTCGTGCGCGGCCAGCGTGCCGATCAGTTTCGCGATGACCGCGAGGTGGGACGGGACGGTGCCCTTGCTCGAATAGTTCGTGATCGAACTTTCGTTCATCCGGATCAGGCGGGCGAACTCGCGCGCCGTCAACTGTGCCTTTCTCAACTCCTGTTGGAATTCCGCATACGCCATTGCGCACATGATGCTTCGTCTCCGTGAATCAGAAATCGGCCCGCGCGGCGCCGGCGCCGACGGGTGGCGTTCCCGTCGTGCCGGCGCCGCGGCGGGTTACATCTTCACCTGGTCGAGGAAGGTCTTCTTGCCGCTCTTGTAGCCGTAGATCGAGATGATCCCGTGCGTCAGGTCGCCCTTCGCATCGAAGGTCGTCGTGCCGATCACGCCGTCGTACTTCGTCGCCGGCATCGCCGCGAGGATCTTCGCCGGGTCGGTCGAGTTCGCGCGCTTCATCGCGTCCACAGCGATGTAGACCGCGTCATACGCGAACGGCGCATCGAACTTGATGCCCTGGTTGAAGCGCTTCTGGTACTTCGCGAGGAAGTCCGCGCCGCCCGGCATCTTCTCGAGCGCGGCGCCTGCCTGCGAGCACAGCACGTTGTCGGCCGCCGCGCCGGCCAGTTCGGCCAGCGAGTCGGTGCACACGCCGTCGCCCGACAGGATCTTTGCGCGCAGGCCGAGCTGCTTCGCCTGCTTCGCGAGCGGGCCGCCGGTGGCGTCCATGCCGCCGTACATGATCGCGTCCGGGTTCTCGCCCTTGACCTTCGTCAGGATCGCGCGGAAGTCGACGGCCTTGTCGTTGGTCGCGTCGTGCGACAGCACCTTCAGGCCGAGCGCCTTCGCCTTCTTCTCGAACTCGTTCGCGAGGCCCTGGCCGTACGCGGTCGAATCGTCGATCACCGCGACGCTCTTCACGCCTTTCGCCTGCGCGTAGCTCGCGAGCGCCGGGCCTTGCTGCGCGTCGGTCGCGACCACGCGGTACGTCGTCTTGAAGCCCTGCTGCGTGTAGGTCGGGTTCGTGGCCGACGGCGAGATCTGCACGATGCCCGCGTCGCTGTAGATCTTCGACGCCGGGATCGACGTGCCCGAGTTCAGGTGGCCGATCACGGCGACGACCTTGTCGTCGACGAGCTTCTGCGCAACCTGCGTGGCCTGGCGCGGGTCGGCCGCGTCATCCTGCGCATCGAGTTGCAGCGTGATCTTCTTGCCGCCGATCGTCAGGCCCTTCGCGTTGATTTCCTCGACCGCGAGGCGCGCGCCGTTCTCGTTGTCCTTGCCGAGGTGCGAGATGCCACCCGTCGTCGGTTCGACGCTGCCGATCTTGACGACCTGGTCGGCCATCGCGCCCGACGCGGCCGCGAATGCGGCGGCAGCCAGTGCGACGGTGATCAGGGGTTTGCAGCGCATGCCGACAGTGCTTCGTTCCATCTGCCATCTCCGATTTGAATGATCTTTCTATTGGACGTCTCGACCGTCCGACGGCGAGGCCGGGGCGATCGGATGAGTCTCCATACCCGTCATGGGTTTCACTTGCATCGTGTCCTGCCCGTCGGCGTGATGCCCGGATGAGCGGCCCGGGGCCTGACAGCGCGCAATTCGTATGAATATATATGAAGCCGATTTTGCGCGCTGCAGCGAATCGCGTCACGGGGCCGGCGCGGCAAGGCCGGCGCCCGAAATCCGAAGGCGCCGGATGCCGGAAATCGTGCGCCGCGGCACGCGATGGATTGCGATTCGCTGTCGACGGCCTTACGGCTGCATCCATTATTCGGCCGGCGGCCGGGGCGAAGCCATGGACACTGATGCGCGGTCAATCCGGAACTGTTCGGTCGATTTGTCTGCACAGTTTGGAACGTTGTGATTGCGCATCCGGTTGAGCTGCCGGGTTTCATCGGGATCGATGCCCTATTTATGCAACTAACGGTCGAGCCCCGGCGGCGCTGGCGAACTGGCGCGAGTCGACAGCCCGCGCCATCCGATCGGCTTTGCAGATGCTGGGGTTCATCCGACCGGTTCGCTTGCGGATCGTCGGGCCGACTGTGCCGGCCCGATGCGGCATTGCGCCTAAGCGCGTCCGCGCAACGCCACGAAGATCACGCCGGCGATCGCCAGCAGGCCGCCGCACACCGTCTCGATTCCGGGCCGCTCGCCCGTCAGCGCCATCGACAGGGCCGTCGCGACCGCCGGCGTCAGATAGAGGAAGTTGGCGGCGCGTGCCGCGCCGAAGTAGCCGAGTGCGAAGGTCCAGGTCGCGTAACCCAGCGCGGCCGGGAAAATGCCGAGCATCAGGACGGCCAGCGTCGTGTCGCGCGATCCGCTCTCCAGCGCCCCGAGCGCGCCGGGCAGCCACGGCGTGAGCAGCAGCGCGCCGGCCAGCAGCGTGTAAGCGGTGCAGGCCAGCGCGCCGTATACCGGAATCAGCCGCCGCTGCAGCACGAAATAGCTGGCCGAACACAGGGCCGCGCCGAGAATCAGCGTGCTGCCCGCGCCGAGGACGAGGCCGCCCGGCTGCCCGCGCGCGATTACCGCGATGCCGGCGAGGCTGACGAGCGAGCCGAGCCAGCCCCAGCGATTGAAGCGCTCGCCGAGAAACACGGCAGCCAGCAGGGCCGTGAAGATCGGCAGGGTGTTCACGATGAAGCTTGCCGCACCGGCCGACACGGTCTGCTCGCCGGTATTGAGCAGCGCGTTGTACAGCGCGATGCCGAGAAAGCCGCACAGCAGGAAGCGCAGCGCATCGCTCCGGGTCGGCACGCGCGGCCGTCGCGCCACCAGCCACGCGACGATCAGCACGGCCGCGGTGGCGAAGCGTGCCGCCGCGAGCTGAAGCGGGGTCAGGCCATGCAGGCCGATCCGGATGAACGGGAAAGCGGACGCCCACGAAACGATCGTGAAGGCGACCGCGCCGGCCGCGACCAGCGGCTGCCGCGCAGCGCGCGACGACGGTGTGGAGAGTGTGTTCATGCGGCGATGATGCGGCGTCGCGAGATGTTAAGCTAGCGCACAGATCAGCATCCGGATATGAAGATGATTCACAGCTCGAGCCGGCGGCCGGTCGGCGCTTCGCCCCGCGCGAAGCGTGGCGCGCCGGCGTTGCCCGCCGCGGCGCCAACGCCGGCGCCGGGTTCGCGGCCGCCGCTCGCGAGCCTGGAGACGGTGTGCACGGTCGCGCGCGAGGGTTCGTTCCTGGCCGCCGCCGACGTCTCCGGCGTGACGCACGGCGCGATCAGCCGGCGGGTGGCCGCCGTTGAAAACTGGCTCGGCCTGAAGTTGTTCGAACGTCATGCGCGCGGCGTGCGCCTGACGCCGGACGGGCAGCGCTTCGTCGGCCGGATCGAACAGGCGTTCGCGATCATCGACAGTGCGGCCGATCAGTGGCGTTCGCCGCGCGCGCCGCGACTGGTCAGGATGAGCGTGGTGCCGGCATTCGCGCAGCTATGGCTGTTCGAGCGGCAGCATGCGCTCGAGAGCGAGGCGCCCGCGTTGCAGATCGAACTCGGCATCGATCTTCGCAACGTGGATATCGCCGGCGGCGAAGCGGACCTGTCGATCCGGTACGGGCGCGGCAACTGGCGCCAGCTCGAAACCCGTGCGTTCATGCCGGAGCGGCTCTATCCGGTCGCGCATCCGCGGCTCGCCGCGCAACTGGCTGCAGAGCGCCGCCGGCGCGGCGATGCCGCGTTGCTCGACATGCCGTTGCTGCACGATTCCGATGTGACCGGCTGGCGCACGTGGTTCGATGCGTTGGGCGTGCCGTTCAAGCCGCGCGCGCAGGATCGCCGGTTCGAGGATTACAACCTCGTGCTGGCCGCGGCCGAGGCCGGGCTCGGGGTGGCGCTGGCGCGCGTACCGCTTGCCGACGCCTATCTCAAGCGCAGCGAACTCGTGCGCGTGAGCCGCCGCGAGGTCGATTCGGTGCTCCGGTATTACTTCGTGCACGCGAAGGGGGAGAATCGGCCGGAGGTGCTGGCGTTGATGGAGCGGATGCGGGCGGCGGTGGCGGCAGGCAACTGAGCGAAATGGAAATGGTCGTGGCGACCCGCCACGGCGGGCCGGCTGCTGCGAAGGACGCGGTGTGCGATTCGAGGCACTAGGCCGGCGGCGCCGGATCGACGACAATGCGTCCGCGAAAAACGATGAGGTGGAGAGATGAACGAAAATCGAAAATGTATGCATCCGTGCGGGTGCAAGCGAGGTCAACAATGAACAGGCCGGACAAATCGTCGAAAGCGCGTGCAGCGCTCGACCAGCTGTTTTCGGGCATGGCGCCCACGGACGAGACGCGCGCATCGCGTCCCGGCAACCCGTTCGAAGCGAACGCAAACGAGGCATCCGCCGGCACGGGCGTGCGCGGCGGGATCGAAGTCACGCTGTCGACCCGGATTCAGCTGCGCGGTTATCCGAATGCGGACGCATTCATGAAGCGCATGGCCGAAGCGTGGGGGCTGGATTGGGGGATGTACGACAGCGTCAAGGCCATCGCGACGCTGCCCGCCGGATGGCGAGCGCGCCGGCTTCCGGAAGTCACGCAGATCGTCGACGGGCACGACGTGCTGCGCGCGGAGAGCAGCCTGCAGGGCGGCGAGATGTCGTACCTGAAAGTGCATCCGCGGTACTACATCGACGCACGCAAGGGGTTCGGCTGGGGCAAGTCGTCGAAGGCGTCCGACGATCCGGATCTCGACGGCCCCGACTGGAACTGCTTCGTGGTCGATCGCGAGAAGTCCGTCGAAGTGCATGAATTGACGACCTCGTCGCTGAAAGCCGACATGGACAACGCACGGGCGACGTTGCTGAAATGGCTGGACGAAAACTATCCGAAACATCGCGATCCGTTCGCTTACTGGACGGATTGCGAACGGGCGTCGTGATGTGGCGTGGCTGCCCGGTTCGGCATCGCGGGCACATGCTGCCTGACCGGCGCCGGAGCGGGGGCGGCACACGCTGCTTCGATTCCTCGGCCGGTTGCGCCGGGGGCGCCAATTGAAACGCGCCAGTGTCGTCCCGATTCTCTGGGCGGCGTTCGCCGCGGCGGTCGGCTCGACCGTCGTCGAACTGCTGCTCTGGCCGATCGCCGGCGATGATGCGATCGGGAACCTGCTGCGCGACGCACGCCTCACGGCCGCCATCGTGATGGGGCGCCGCGTGCTCGACGCGTCCGCCGGCTTCGATCCGCTGGTCATGGCGGTGGCGACCCTCGTGCATATGGTGCTGTCGCTGGTCTATGCGGCCGTGCTGGTGAAAACGATCCGCACCTTGTCGTTCGCGGCCGCGCTACTTGCAGGCGGCGCGTTCGGCCTCATCCTGTACGGCGTCAACCTGTACGCCTTCACAGCGATCTTCCCGTGGTTCGTTCCGGTTCGTGGTGCGATCACGCTGGTGGCCCATCTGGTATTCGGGATCACGGCGGCAGCGGCCTACCGCTTCGCGAGGCGCTAGGCCGGCGCCAGCCGCCAGCCGCCAGCCGCCAGCCGCGGCATCGACTGTCGAAGGTTCCCGCGTTGATCAATCGCACCAGACCCCTGGAATAAGCAGGTGCGCCGCATCGTTTAGCCGGCAGGAGACCCTGTACGTAGCGGCGGCGCGTTACCGCCGCGTGGTGAATCGTGCGTGAGCAATCCGATGTGTCGGGCGCCGTCAGCGGCGCCATGCGATCGAGTGGTCGGGGGCAATCAGGCAGGAGCCGATCATGTGCAACTTGTTTCGATCCGGGATAGGTATCGTCTGTCTCGGCTGTTCCGCGGCGGTCTTCGCGCAAACGTACGACGATCTGGCGGACGACACGGCCAGCTGCCGTGCAGTCGTCGCGCGAGCGAACATCGACGGCACGGACCAGCAAATCGTGGGGCGTGCGTGCCTGCAGGACGACGGCACATGGCAGTTCGTGCAGAGTCCCGATGGTAGTGTTTTATGGTATCCGGCGGTGGACTACCCGTATGCCGACCTGGGGTACTGGGGGCCGCCGCTTTTCATCGGCGCGGGCGTGGGCTTCGTCTTCATCGATCGTTTCCACCACTTCCACCATTTCCACCATTTCGATCCGGTCGTTCACGTCAACGGGATGGAACATCGCCGCTTCGGCGTGCCGACCGGTGCCGGTTTTCACCATGGCGCGTTCCCGGTCGGCGCGCATCGCGAATTCGGAGGAATGCATGGGTTCGGCGGCATGGGCGGGGCGGGGGGCATGCGGCGACATTAGGCTCGCATTTCCGGCTCGATCGTGCGCCTTCTTCCAGCTGCGTCAGGCATGGGGGCGCTTACAGGATCGACGCGAGTCTCGGCACCCGGAGCAGGAGGCCGGCAATCAGGTAGCACGTGACGCAAGCGACACCGCCGGTCACGGCGAATTTCAGGAACGGCGACACCGGCACGGTTCGCCATACGAGGGCGATACCCACCAGCACCGGGGGATGGATGATGTAGATCGTGTACGCGCGCCGGGACAGCGACTGCCATGCGCCCGTCAGTCGATCGAAGCGCCGCTGGAAACGGCTGGCAAGAAACAGGCTCGTTCCCCACGCGACCAGCGGCTCCCAGAATGCGTAGATCACCTCCTGCGGGTGGCCGCGCAATGCAGGAACGTGCTTGGCGAGCAGGTAAGCGACCGGCAGGACAGGGAGTGCCAGCAGAGCGATGCGCCACCACAGTCTGACCTGCCGTGCCGGCAGATGCTCGATCCAGTGCAAGCGCGCGGTCCGGTACCCGGCTGCGTACAACACGACGTAGCTCGCGAAGTAGCCGAGCTGTAGCCCCCATACGTTGATACCTACCGGCCATCGGGACCGCAACGCCAGTGCCGCGATACCCGTGAGCAACGCCGCGGCGGCCAACGTCCTGTCGGACGGAAAGGGGTTCCGGTCGGGGCGGTTCGTATCGCGCGCCACGGTGCGCCGGAAGGCGATGTGCCAGAGTGCTGCAGCTGCGCTGAACATCAGCAGCGCCTCGGCGAACCACATCGGGCCGTTCTCGAACGTGCCTTTCCGCCACAGGCGGCCCAGCGTATCCGCGAACGGGTGGCCTGCGCCCGATTGCGCCAGGGCGATCGTTGCCGGGCCGATCACGAAGCCGTACACCAGCAGAGGCAGGCCGAGCCTGATGAACCGGTCGGCGAGGAAACGGGCGGCGCCCTTTCGATCGATGGATGGCGACGTGTAATAGCCGGCCAGGAAAAAGAACAGGCCCATGAAAAAGGCCTGGTTGATCGCGCAGAAGAGCGTCAGCAGTGCGGATTCCACGGACGGGCGGGCAGCCACCTCGTGGTAGTACCACCCGCCGAGCGCGCCGTATGTGATCGCGCAGTGGTGAAAGACCACCAGCAACGTCAGGCACGCGCGCAACGCGTCGAGGCCGGCGTTTCGATGGACGGCTGCCGCCGTGTCCTGCCGAGAAGCGAAGTCGACCGGGACGTCCTGAGCGCTCATCACGTTGCCTGCGTGGTTGGTCAGCGATGACCCGCCTGGCGACGATCCTGGTCGCGACGACGCATGCGAATCCGGCGGGCGTACAGGTTGGCACCCTACACCGTTGTTCTTACAACCATCCAACAAGCCGCCCCGCCGTTGGCGCGGCGCCCGCTCAGTCGAGCTTGCCGCGCAGGTCGTCGAACGGAATCATCACGTGCGTGCGATATGCGGGCCGCGCTTTCAGCCGTTCGTACCACGCTTGCACGTGCGGCAGGTCCGGCCGGGCGATGTCGAGCTCGAAATAGCGATACAGATGCGTGCCGGCCGCGATGTCGGCGAGCGTGAGCGTGTCGCCCGCGAGAAACGGTTGCCCGGCCAGCACCGCATCGAGCGTCCGGAAGTATTGCGCGCACTGCGCGATGCTTTGCTCGACGCGCGCCGTGTCGCGCTGCTCGGGCGGCGTCCGGTAGAAGCCCCGGAACACGCCGTTCAGGAACGTCGGCTGCAGCGTGGTTTGCGACCAGTCCATCCAGCGGTCGGCGCGCGACTGTTCGGCCGGACCGTCGTGCCAGAAACCGGGGCGCCCGTAACGCGCGGCGAGGTAGCGCAGGATGCTGTGCGATTCCCAGACGACCGTGCCGCCATCGTCGATCACGGGCACGCGCCCGTGCGGGTTCATCGCGAGAAAACCGGGCGTGTCGAGCACGCCGAACTGCCCGCCGGCCGGCACGTGCCGATGCTCAAGCGCGAGCTCGTCGACGAGCCACATCACCTTCTGGACGTTGAATGCATTGCGGCGCCCCCATACGGTCAGCATGCCGGCCTCCTTGTGTCGTGCGGAACTTGAACGCGGACAGTGTAAACGCCGCAGGCGCGCACCGCGGTGCGCGCCTGCCGGCTGTCGTCCGTCGCTGTCGTCGCCTGGCGGCGACGCGATCAGAACTTGTGGCGAATCCCGACGATCGCGAGTTCCTGCGTATCGGTGCCGGAGTTCACGCCGTACGAGCCGACCGACGCGGCGGCCTTCACGACCGCACCGTTCGCGTTGAGCGTGTTGCCGCTCGCCTTCTGGTAGCCGAACAGCGCATACAGGTCGGTGCGCTTCGACAGCGCGTAGTCCGCGCCGAGGTTGACCTGGTTGTAGTGCGCGGAAGACGGGCCCGTCAGCGACGTGTAGTTGTAGCCGACACCCGCGCGCAGCGCCGGCGAGAACTGCCAGTTGAAGAACGCGGAGCCGTTGTTGAACTTCGCGTTCTGGCTGAACGCCGACAGCGTGTCCGCGCCGTACTGCGTATTCGAATACGCGAGGCCGAAGGTGGCGGGCCCGGCCACGTACTGGCCGGCCACACGCACGATCTGGATCGACTTCGCGCTCGAGAAACCCTGGTTGATCACGGTGTTGAACAGCGTGTCCGAGCTGCTCGACCACGTGCGCACGCCGTTCGTGACCGAGGAGCCGCCGTTCGCGTAGAAGAAGCCGGCGCCGAGCGACAGCGGGCCGTTCGCGTAGCTTGCGCCGAAGCTGTACGTGCGGCCGCTGCCGGTGGCGCCCGCGACGCCGCCGAAGCCGTACAGGCCCTCGAACTGGAAGCCCGAGATCAGCGGGCTCGTGTATTTCACAGAGTTGCTGACGCGCAGGCTGTTGTCGTAGTTGTCGAGGTCGCCCGGCGTCGCGAACACGCCGCCGAAGTAGTTGTCCTGCGTGAGGCCCTGCACGAGGTCGACGACCGGATCGTACTGGCGGCCGAGCGTGACGGTACCGTACGTGCTGCTTGCGAGGCCGACGACGGCCTTGCGGCCGAATTCGCGTCCGCCCTGGCCGAGTGCGCCCGTGCCGATGTTGAAGCCGTTCTCGAGCTGGAACAGCGCGGCCAGGCCGCCGCCGAGATCCTCGGTGCCGCGCAGCCCCCAGCGGCTGCCCGACAGGTTGCCGCTGCTGAACTTGACGAGGCTCGACGCGTTGCTGCCGTTCGCGTTCTGCGCGTTGTGGACATAGGCGATGCCCGCATCGGCGATGCCGTACAGCGTGACGCTGCTTTGCGCGTGGGCGCCGGCGGCGAAGAGCGCGGCCGGCAGCGCGAGCAGTGCGAATGAACGGACTGGATTCATTGTTGGATTCCCCGTTGGTCGATTGGTCTGACGAGTCGGTGAACGATACGGACAGCACATCGTCGAGGGAACCAATAAATTGTCGGATCGTTATGAGGCGGCGCGGAGATGGATGCGCGCGCAACCGGCCGGTGGCCGGTGCATGGAGACGTTATGCGTCATACGCTGGATGAACGATGCGCACATGCGCATCGCGACGTCGGCTGCAGGGCGTTCACTGTGCGCGCGATCCTGCGCGCGGGTCAGTGGTGTTGGTTGCCGGCTCCGAACAGGCGCGGCTGCGCGGCGTTCAACGCGTCGTCCGCTTCCGGCTGCCACGGGAAAACTCCGTCGCGGTCGGGCCACAGCAACTGGACGCACGGGAACGCATCGTTGCCGTAGAACCAGCGGTTCCAGCCGAGATGGGCTTCGTAGTGCGCCTTCTCGACCGGCATCAGCAGCGCGTTCGCGTTGCCGAAGACGGAATCCGTGACCTCGCCGACCGGCGGCGGTGTGCCGGCTGCGACCATCCGGTAGACGTCCCACAGCACGTCATGGACGATGCGCGCCGGCATCGAGAACACGATGAGTTCCGGAAAACCGTGGTTGACCCACAGCCCGGTCGTGAAAGAAAACCCGGGTGCGTCCCCTTCCGCAAACACTTCCGTGCGAAACCACCCGTGCTGACGAATCCGCTGCACGAATCGCTGCTCGTCTTCCTCGAGCACCGAATCGGGCGCGTCGAGCGCGGTGGCGATATCCGGTCGCGTGGTCATGCGGGGCTCCTCGGGTTTGCGTCGGGCGGAGGGAAGCCGGGGGCTGACATCCCGCCGGCGGGAATGCGACCGTGGCCGAACCGGCCGGCGATCGCCGTGCGCCATGTTGCCACAGCGGTCCCGCCTACTGCTCCGCCTTCTCCACCTCCGCCGTTTCGCCGAGGAACCCGCCGCTCTGGTGCGCCCACAGCGCCGCATAGATGCCGCCGGCCTGCAGCAGTTGCTGGTGCGTGCCTTCCTCGACGATGCGCCCTTCGTCGAGCACGATCAGCCGGTCCATCGCCGCGATGGTCGACAGCCGGTGCGCGATCGCGATCACCGTCTTGCCGCTCATCAGGCCGTCGAGGCTGCGCTGGATCGCGACTTCGACCTCGGAATCGAGCGCACTGGTCGCTTCGTCGAGCACGAGGATCGGCGCGTCCTTGAGCATCACGCGCGCGATCGCGACGCGCTGCCGCTGGCCGCCCGACAGCTTCACGCCGCGTTCGCCGACCTCGACGTCGTAGCCGCTGCGGCCGTGGCGGTCGCGCAGCCGGTCGATGAATTCGGACGCCTCCGCGCGCACGGCGGCATCGTGCATCTCGCGCTCGGTCGCGTCGGGGCGCCCGTACAGGATGTTCTCGCGCATCGTCCGGTGCAGCAGCGACGTATCCTGCGTGACCATCCCGATCGCGCCGCGCAAGCTGTCCTGCGTGACGTGCGCGATGTCCTGCCCGTCGATCCGGATCGTGCCGCCGCCCACGTCGTAGAAGCGCAGCAGCAGGTTCACGAGCGTCGACTTGCCGGCACCCGAGCGGCCGATCAGGCCGATCCGCTCGCCGGGCCGGATCGTCAGGTTCAACCCGTCGAACACGGCACGGTCGTTGTCCTCGTGCGCGAACTGCACGTTGTCGAACACGATCCCGCCGCGCTGCACCGCGAGCGGCTTCGCATCGGGCGCGTCGACCACGCTGCGCACCTTCGTCAGCGTATTGATGCCGTCCTGGATCGTGCCGACGTTCTCGAACAGCTCGGTCATTTCCCACATGATCCAGTGCGAATAACTCGACAGGCGCAGCGCCATCGCGATCACCGCCGCGACGACGCCCGCGCTCGCCTCGCCGTGCATCCACAGATACAGCGCGAGGCCGGTCGAGCCGACCAGCAGCAGCGTCGACAGCAGGTGATTGACGATCTCGAACGCGCTGACGAGGCGCATCTGCGCGTCGCCGGTCGCCTTGAACGCTTCCATCGCGCGCCGCGCGTGGTCGGCTTCCCGTCGCGTGTGCGAGAAGAGCTTCACGGTCGTGATGTTCGAATACGCGTCGGTGATGCGGCCCGTCATCAGCGCGCGCGCATCGGCCTGGCGGCTGCCGACGGCGCCCAGGCGCGGCACGAAGAACGCACATGCCGCGCCGTAGCCGAGCGCCCACAGCGCGAGCGGGATCATCAGCCGCCAGTCGAAGCTGGCCGCGAGCGCGAGGATGCCGATCAGGTACGCGGCGACGCCGATCACGACGTCGACCGACATGAACAGCGCATCGCGCACCGCGAGCGCGGTCTGCATGATCTTGGTCGTCACGCGGCCCGCGAATTCGTTCGCGTAGAACGACAGGCTCTGGTCGAGCATCAGCCGGTGAAACAGCCAGCGCAGCCGCATCGGGAAGTTGATCGCGAGCACCTGGTGCTTGACCATCGTATGCAGCGCGATCAGCAATGCGCTGCCGGCGAGGATCGCCGCGAAAGCGGTGAGCGTGCCGAAGTGCCGGCTGCCGAAATCCGCCGGCGTCGCGGACGCGAGCCAGTCGACCACGCGGCCCATCATCGCGAACAGCGCGGCTTCGTACGCGGCCAGCGCGGCCGACGTCAACGCGATCAGCAGGATCCAGCTGCGCGCGCCTTTCGTGCACGCCCAGACGAACGAGAAGAATCCCCTCGGCGGCGTGACGGGATCTTCGAGCGGGAAAGTCGGCAGGCGCCGTTCAAACCACGAAAACATTGAAACCTCTCCTTGATGCGGCCACGCCTGCCGGCGCGGCCGTATTGCCTGTTTCAGGTGCGGCGCCTTCGCGGCGCCGCGGTACTGCACACGTGTTCACTGCGACCGGATCCACGCCTCGATCGGGGCGAGCGTGTCGGGCGCATACGCATGGCGGCCGAGCGCCATGTACAGCCATGTCTTCCACGTCGGCCAGTCGGACTCGAGCTGGTAGTCGAACCAGCCGGCGCGCAGCAACCCATGCGTCGCACCGGGCACGACCACCACGCGCCGGTCGGGCCGGTTCGCGAAGGCATGCGTGTAGGCAGTCGCCTCGTCGACCGGATCGACATTGCGATCCTGCGCGCCCCACACGGCCAGCACGGGCCCCTGCATCGCCGCGAGCGCCTGCGACGAATCCTCCAGGTAGTTGCGTGCGATGAAGCCGAAGCGGCGCGGCTCGATGTCGGGGCGCCGGCGCGGATCGGCGGGTATGTCCGTCCGGCCGAAGATTTCGTCGTTGTCGCGTCGCTCGGCGGCCAGTGTCGCATCGATTCGATCCGGCTGCAGGCCCGTTGCCTGGAGCTGCTGCCGCGTCAGGTAGGTGCCTTGCCGCCGCCAGCTGACGGCGCCGCCGACGATCACCGAGAACGCCGGCCGCACCGCATTCGCGACGCGCGGCACGACCCAGCCGCCTTGCGAGAAGCCGAGCAGGCCGATCTTGTGCGCGGGGCCGACGACGGCGCGCACGCGCGCCATCGCGGCGAGCGTTTCGTTTGCACGATCCTGCATCGATTGCGCGAGCCAGTCGCCGCCGCTGCGGCCGGTGCCCTGCTTGTCCCATGCGAACACGCCGATGCCGGCGTCGAGGAGGCTGTTGACGAGCGGCAGCATCGCGTCGTCGGAGAAGCGGGTGCGCGGCCCGTCACCGTGCACGAGCAGTACGATCGGCGCGCCGGGCGCATGGGCCGGCAGCGCGAGCGTGCCGACGAGGCCGGCGCCGTTGGCGCGGAACGTGAGCGACGATACATTCGCGCCCTTCAGCTCGAAGTCGGCGAGGCCGCGCAGCACGAGCGCACCGGCCGCGACGAGCACGAACAGGGCGAGCGCGATGCCGGCAATGACGATTCGTTTCAAGAGGCCCTCGGTACGGTGGCGTGAGCGGATGCCGCAGGCGGCATGTGCGGGGGCACGCTGCCTTGACGCCTGCAGGACGTCGCCACGATAATAGATCGATTAATCAGTCTAATAAAGATTCGAGTCATCGTCGAGTCATCGTCGAGTACGGAGTGCCTGTTGAGAAAGATCGATCCTGAAAGAGTGGAAGCGAAGCGGCGCCAGATCCTGGATGCCGCGATCGACTGTTTTGCGCGCGACGGCTTCCATGCGACGTCCACGGCCGCGATCTGCAAGGCAGCCGGCATGAGCCCCGGCAACCTGTTCCACTATTTCCCGACGAAGGCGGCGATCATCGAGGCAGTCGCGCAGGACGACCAGCGCGAGATGGCCGAACTGTTCGCGCGGTACGCGGACGCCGACGACGCGCTGGCCGCGATCGAGGAGATCGCACTGACGTTGATGGAACTGTCGAGCGATCCCGTCTATGCGCGCATCTGCGTCGAGACCGCGGCGGAGGCGACGCGCAATCCGGACGTCGCCGCGCTGTTCGCGGCGAACGAGGCGCAGGTGAAAGGGCGGATGGTCGCGCTGATCAAGCGCGGTGTGGCGCAAGGGAAGATCGACGCAAGCCTGAAGCCCGATCTTGTCGCGACGTGGCTGCTCGCGCTCGCGGAAGGCGCGGTTGGGCGCGTGGTGTTCGAACCGGGGTTCAAGCCGCGCGCGCATCGGGCGATGTTGCGGACGATCATTCAGCGGATGTTGAAGCCGCAGTGAGGATCGCGGGTCCGGCTTGACGCCCGCCCGGTTCGGGCGCAATGCGCCGCACCGAACCGGATGCGGGCATCCGGCGGCCATTGGCCGGCGAGCATGGACAAGGCGTTCGGTGCACTACGCATTGCGCCCTTAAAAAAGTCCTTGACTGTCTATCTATGAGTAGATAAAGTTCGCTCCATGGAAACGAAACCGACCGTCCGCGAACAGATTCTCGACCATGCGACCACGCTGATGATGCTGCGCGGTTACAACGGCTTCAGCTATCGAGACCTGTCCGACCTGGTGGGCGTGAAGACGTCGAGCATCCACTACTACTTCCCGTCGAAGGACGACCTCGTGCTGGAAGCGGTGGCGGCGTATAGCGACGAAGTCCTCTCGGCCATGCGGGCGATCGATCCGGCGTTGCCGGCCGACGTGAAGCTGAGCCTGTACACGAAGATGTTCGGCCGGACGCTCGGCGACGGCAACCTGATCTGCCTGTGCGGGATGCTCGCGGCCGACATTGAAACGTTGCCGGAGAATGTGCGACAGGCGGTGCAGGCGTTCTTCAAGGCCAACGAAAGCTGGCTGGCGGAATTGTTGAAGCAGGGTGCGCGGGAAGGCACGCTGCAGTTCAGCGGCGAGCCCGAGACGGCCGCGCGCACGTTGTACGCGGCGTTCCAGGGCAGCGTGCTGGCCAGCCGGCTGTTTCATACACGGGCGCGCCTCGAAGATGTCGAGGCCGTCTGGAAAAAGCGGTCCTGACGGAGCGCGCATGCAGTGAGGCGGTTCGCCGCCTTTTTATTGAATCTCACTGTCTATCTATAGGTAGATAGAGTTCTGGCGCAGATGGCTCGACCATCTGCATTTTTGGGGATGTTTATCTATCTATGAGTAGATAAATAAACGCGATGCGGGCAGCAAGGCTGTCGGCACGCGGTCCCCGGTTCGAAGGCTGTTTCATTCATTTGCTGAAAAGGAGTCTGTCATGTCGATCGAAAAAGTGCTGTACCGCGCCCATGCAAAAGCCACCGGCGGCCGTGACGGCCGTGCCACGGTGCCCGAGAGCAACCTCGACCTGAAACTGACCACGCCGCGCGAGCTCGGCGGCGCGGGCGGCGCAGGCGCGAACCCCGAGCAACTGTTCGCCGCCGGCTACAGCGCGTGCTTCATCGGCGCGATGAAGTTCGTCGCGGCCCGCGACAAGATCGCGATGCCCGCGGACGCTTCCATCGAAGGCAGCGTCGGCATCGGCGCGATCCCGAACGGCTTCGGCATCGAAGTCGAACTGACGATCTCGCTGCCGGGCCTCGATCGCGACATCGCGCAAACGCTGATCGACCGCGCGCACGTCGTGTGCCCGTATTCGAACGCGACGCGCGGCAACATCGACGTCACGCTCACGCTTGCCTGATCAGTCGCACTGCGAATCATCCATCGTCATTTACCGCCTGAAGCCAAGGAACACCATCATGAAGATCGTCAAGCCGCTGCTGATCGCTGCCGCCGTCGCCGCTGTACTGTCCGCCTCGACCACCGCATTCGCCGCCGGTGCCGATACCGTCCGTCCCGATACGGCGACGAGCACTTTCCTCGCCGCGCTGAACGGCCAGAAGGGCCCGGGCCTCGAAACGCTGAGCCCCGCGAAGGCGCGCCAGGTGCTGGTCGACGCGCAGAACGGCACGAAGGTCGATCTGTCCGGGATCGACGTGTCGAACCGCACGATCGAACAGGACGGCCTGTCCGTGCCGGTCACGATCGTCCGCCCGCAAGGTGCGACGGGCACGTTGCCGGTGTTCGTGTTCATCCACGGCGGCGGCTGGGTGCTCGGCGATTTTCCGACGCATGAACGCCTCGTTCGCGATCTCGTCGTGCAATCGGGGGCCGTCGCGGTGTTCGTGAACTACACGCCGTCGCCGGAAGCGCATTACCCGGTCGCGATCAACCAGGCGTATGCGGCGACGAAGTGGGTGGCCGCGCACGGCGCGGAGATCGGCGTCGACGGCAGCCGCCTCGCGGTGGTCGGCAACAGCGTCGGCGGGAACATGGCGGCCGTGGTGGCGCTGATGGCGAAGGACAAGGGTGGCCCCGCGATCCGCTTCCAGGGGCTGATGTGGCCGGTCACGGACCACAACTTCAACACGGGTTCGTACAACGCGTATCAGCAAGGGCACTTCCTGACGCGGCCGATGATGAAGTGGTTCTGGGATGCCTATACGAAGAACGAAGCGCAACGCAACGAGATCTACGCGTCGCCGCTGCGCGCAAGCACCGCGCAGTTGAAGGGCCTGCCGCCCGCGCTGATCCAGGTCGCGCAGTTCGACGTGCTGCGTGACGAGGGCGAAGCGTACGGCCGCAAGCTCGACGCGGCCGGCGTCGATGCGACGACCACGCGCTACGACGGCACGATCCATGATTTCGGTTTGCTGAACGCGCTGGCCGGCGACGCGCCGACGAAGGCCGCGACGAAGGCGATGGCGAATGAACTCGCGACGCGACTGAAGTAAGCGACGGGTTCGCACTCGCGCTGCCCGTGAGGCCGGGCAGCGTAAGTGCATATGACGACGAGGCGGGCGCATGCCCGCCTTTGTTGCGTGCGGCGCGTGAACCGGGCGAACGTGTCGGCCTGCAACCCGCACGTCCCGCACGCCCCGATCGCCCGCGATTTTTCGTCCCGGTTCGGCAGCACGAGCTCCGTCGCGAATCGCGCCGCATCGTCGGCTTCGCGTGGTGCTTCACGGCGTGCCCGCGACCACCCGCATCGTTGGCCCCGGCGCCCGCTGGGCCCCGCGCCGCGGGCATTGTTGGTACGATCGCGCGTATCGTCCACGCCGGCGCCGCAAGCCGCCGGCCATCGGTCGCGCGGCCGTACGACAGCGCGGCCTCGTTCGGGAGAAGCGTTTCATGCTGCAGGCGTTCGCGGTCTTGCTGACCTTCCAGTGTCTCGGGGAAGGCGTGTCCTACCTGTTCGGCCTGCCGGTGCCGGGCCCCGTGATCGGCATGCTGCTGCTGTTCGGCTTCGTGATGCTGCGCCCGCAAGTGGCCGACACGATCGAGCCAACCGCGCTCGAGCTGTTGCGCCACCTGTCGCTGCTGTTCGTGCCGGCCGGCGTCGGCATCATGGTGTCGGCCGATCGCGTGCGCGGCGATGCGCTCGCGGTCGTCGTCGCGCTGGCCGTCAGCACCACGCTCGCGATCGCCGTGACGGCGCTCGTGACGCGTGCACTGCTGCGGCGCCAGCGGCGCGCGGGCGATGCGGTGGAGGGCACGCAATGACGGCCTTCCCGAAACTCGGCGCGATCTGGGTCTATCTCGCCGCGAGCCCGCTGCTGGGCCTGACCATCACGCTGATCGCGTATCTGTTCGCGCAGGCCGTCTATGCGCGGGCGCGCTTCAACCCGCTCGCGAACCCGGTGCTGATCGCGGTTGCGCTGATCGTCGTGCTGCTGACGATCACGCACACGCCGTACCCGACGTATTTCGAAGGCGCGCAGTTCGTCCACTTCCTGCTCGGCCCCGCGACCGTCGCGCTCGCGCTGCCGCTGTACCGCCAGTGGTCGAAGCTGCGCCGCGCCGCGGTGCCGCTGCTGGTCGGCCTGCTCGCGGGCTCGCTGACCGCGATCGTGTCGGCGGTGGGCATCGCGGCGCTGTTCGGGGCGTCGCACCAGACGATCGCGTCGCTCGCGCCGAAATCGGCGACGACGCCGATCGCGATGGCCGTCGCGGCGGAAATCGGCGGGATTCCGTCGCTCACCGCGGTGCTCGTGATCTCGACCGGGATCTTCGGGGCCGTGTGCGCGCGCGGGATCCTCAACGCACTGCGCGTCGACGAACCGGCCGTGCGCGGGTTCGCGCTCGGCGTCGCGTCGCACGGGATCGGCACCGCGCGCGCGTTCCAGGTCAGCGAGGAGGCCGGCGCGTTCGCCGGGCTCGGGATGGGATTGAACGGCGTGCTCACCGCCTTCGTCGTGCCGGTCCTGCTGCCGGTGCTGTCGCGCTGGATCTGAGCGCCGGCCGGGCCAGGCCTGGTTATCGGTTTCCCTGATGGCGCGGGCGACGCGCCGGAACGACGGCGTACGCGGTGCCCACGTATCGTTGCCGTTATCGGGAGAATTCAGGAACGCACAAGGACAAGTACATACTGTTCGGCTAACGTTGCATCGGCGCCGTTGTCGCAAGCGGTCGTGTGCGCGCCGGTGTTCTATCCACAATCAACAATCGACAAGGAGGTCCGGCCATGAAGAAGTCTCGCGTGGTTTCGGTGGCAGTGGCAGTAACGGCGTCGTTCGGTCTGCTGTTGGCAGCCGCGCCGGCGGCATATGCGCAGGATCCGGCGTCCGCGCCGACGCAGAAGCAGATCGACAAGGCGCAGAAGAAGGCGGCCCGCAAGGCCGCCCGGGCGCGTCACGCGTCGGACCTGAAGGCGATCGGCACGGGCAGCGGCTACCGGCTGACCAACGACCAGAGCAACTACCCGCAGAACGCCGCGCAGAAGGCGCCCGCGACGAAGGCGGCGCCCGCCGCTCCGGCGTCGGGCCAGTAACGGCCGGGCCTGGGCACAGCGCATACGGCGCCGGGTCGACCGGCGCCGTGTGCGCGTGTGCGGGGCCGCGAAGGCGGCCTGTTACGACGCGAGCTTGCTGGCGAGTTCCGCGACGTGCTTGCCTTGATAGCGCGCGATGTCGAGCTCGTTCGCGCTCGGCTGGCGGCTGCCGTCCGCGCCCGCGAGCGTGGTGGCGCCGTACGGCGTGCCGCCGGTGATTTCGTTCATGTTGACGAGGCCGCTGCACGCATACGGCACGCCCACGATCACCATCCCGTGGTGCAGGAGCGTCGTGTGGAACGACGTGATCGTCGTTTCCTGGCCGCCGTGCTGCGTGCCGGTCGACGCGAACACGCTGCCGATCTTGCCGACGAGCGCGCCCTTCATCCACAGGCCGCCGGTCTGGTCGAGGAACGTGCGCATCTGGCCGGCCATGTTGCCGAAACGGGTCGGCGTGCCGAAGATGATCGCATCGTAGCCGGGGAGTTCGTCCACGGTCGCGACCGGCGCAGCCTGGTCGACCTTCACGCCGATCGCCCGGGCCTGGTCGACGGGAATCGTTTCCGGCACGCGCTTGAGCGTGACCTCGACGCCGGGCACCGATTTCGCGCCTTCCGCGATGTGCTGCGCCATCGTTTCGACGTGCCCGTAGGACGAGTAATAAAGAACGAGTACCTTGGCCATGTTGCGAATCTCCGATTAAAAGGGCCCCGCGTTCAGCGGGGCCCGGTTTCCCGAACGGGCTTTATGCCCACTCGGCCGTTACTTCGACCGGACGCAGGTCGAACACCAGCACTTCGGCATCCTTCCCGTCGGCGAACGTCAGCGTCCGTTCGTCGCGGATGCGCACGCCGTCGCCTTCGCCGAGCGTCACGCCGTTGACCGACACGCTGCCGCGTGCCACGTGCACGTACGCAAAGCGGTCCGGCGCCAGTTCCAGCGTCGCGCGTTCGGCGCCGTCGAACAAGCCCGCGTAAATCCGCGTGTCCTGCCGGATCTTCAGCGAACCGGCGTCGCCGTCCGGCGATACGACGAGGGCGAGCTTGCCGCGCTTGTCGTCTGCGGTGACATTCGTCTGCTGATAGCGCGGCTCGGCACCCTTCTCGGCCGGCCCCACCCAGATCTGCAGGAAGTGGACCGGCAGTTCCGGCGAGTGGTTGAACTCGCTGTGGCGCACGCCCGTGCCCGCGCTCATCAGCTGCACGTCGCCCGGCACGATCACCGAGCCGGTACCCATCGAGTCCTTGTGTTCCAGCGCGCCGTCGAGCACGTACGACAGGATCTCCATGTCGCGGTGCGGGTGCGTGCCGAAGCCGCGGCCCGGCGCGACGCGGTCGTCATTGATCACCAGCAGGTCGGAGAAGCCGACTTGCTTCGGATCGTAGTAATTCGCGAACGAAAACGAATGACGGGAGCTGAGCCAGCCATGCTCCGCACGGCCACGTTGGTTTGCTGCACGGATTTCGATCATGATTTTTGTTCCTCAAGACGCCGGACCTCGGAAGTGGGACCGGCCGTTCGTTGAGGTGAATCTTAGGTCAATCGATTTGACAAATAAATGGCTGTAGAGATAATGACTGTCGCTATGGAGTGGACAATATGGAAATCAACGACCTGAGGATCTTCGTCGCGACGGTCGATGCGGGCAGCTTCACGGCGGCGGCCGATCAACTGATGCTGTCCAAGCAGTTCGTCAGCCGGCGCACGATGGCGCTGGAGGCGTCGCTCGGCGTGCGGCTGTTGCACCGGAACACGCGCAACCTCGCGGTGACCGAATCGGGGCAGGAGTTCTATGCGCGCGCGCAGCGGATCCTCGCGGAAATCGCCGACGCCGAGCAGGCGATGTCGGTGCGCAGCACCGAGTTGCACGGGTCGCTCAAAATCAGCGCGCCGCTGTCGTTCGGGATCACGCACGTGTCGCCGCTGATCGCCGAATTCCTGTCCGCGCACCCGGCCGTGCGGCTGAACCTCGACCTGACCGACCGGCGCGTCGACCTGATCGGCGAGGGCTTCGATCTCGTGCTGCGGATCGGCTCGCTCGAGGATTCGACGTTGATCGCCCGCCCGCTGGGCGCGTGGCGGATGGTCGCGTGCGCGAGCCCCGCCTATCTGAAGCGGCAGGGCACGCCGCAGACGCCGGCGGATCTCGCCGGCCACACGTGCCTGCTGTACGGGCGCGAGCGGCGCATCGGCTGGGAATTCCGCGTCGACGGCGCGGCGCGCACGTTCGACGTGCAGGGGCCGCTCGTCGCGAATAACGGCGAAGTGGTGCGCGACGCGGCGATCGCGGGGCTCGGCATCGCGCTGCTGCCGCACTTCATCGTCGGCGCGGCGCTCGACAGCGGCGCGCTCGTGCCGGTGCTCGACGCGTATGCGCCGTCGCCGATCACGCTCAACGCGGTGTTCCCGCAGCATCGGGAAGGATTCGTCACGCTGCGCACGTTCATCGGGTTTCTCGCGGAACGGCTCGGGGAGGCTGCGCCCGCGGCGAAGGGCGGGGCGGGCCGGGCGCGGTAGCGGGCCGGTTTGCGGGGAATGGAGGCTTTATTCTCCGCATGATTTGCGGAGAATGTTGAGCCATGCGGTGAATCGGTGGGATAATCTCCGCATCATGAGCGGAGATTACACCTTCATCTGGGCGTCGGCCGACTGGCCCGCATGGCGCTTCGACCTGCCTGCACTGGCAACGCCACTCGCCGACGTCAGCCGTGCGCAAGGCATGCTGGCCGGGCGGCTGGCGGACGTCGGCCTGGCGCTGCGCGACGAGGCCAGCCTGGCCGCGCTGACGGAGGATGTCGTCAAGACCAGCGCGATCGAGGGCGAAAGCCTGAACGTGGCATCGGTGCGGTCGTCGATCGCACGTCGGCTCGGGGTCGATATCGGCGCGCTGGCGCCGGTCGACCGCCACGTCGAGGGCGTCGTCGACATGGTGCTGGACGCGACCACCCATGCGGCGGCGCCGGTCACCGAAGCCCGTCTGTTCGGGTGGCATGCGGCGCTGTTCCCGACCGGCTACTCGGGGATGTCGCGGATCACGGTCGGTGGCTGGCGCACGGATGCGACCGGGCCGATGCAGGTCGTGTCGGGGCCGATCGGCCGGCAGCGCGTGCATTTCGAGGCGCCGCCCGCCGCGCGCCTCGCCGACGAAACCGGGCGCTTTCTCGCCTGGCTCAATGCCGCGCCGGTCGAGCCCCTGCTGATCCGGGCCGGTCTGGCCCACCTGTGGTTCGTCACGCTCCATCCGTTCGACGACGGCAACGGCCGCATCGCGCGCGCGCTCGGGGATCTGGTCCTGGCGCGTGCCGACCGCAGTCCGCAACGCTTCTATAGCCTGTCGGCGCAAATCCAGCGCGAGCGCAACGCGTATTACGACGTGCTGGAGCGTACGCAGCGCGGTTCGCTCGATGTCACGGAATGGCTCGCGTGGTTTCTGACCGCGCTCGGCCGGGCCATCGATCACGCGCATGCGACGCTCGATGCCGTTCTGGTCAAGGCGCGCTTCTGGCAACGATGTGCCGGCGTCGCGATGAACGAGCGTCAGGCCAAGGTCATGAATCGCCTGCTCGACGGCTTCGAGGGGAAGTTGACGAGCACCAAGTGGGCGGCGCTCGCGAAGTGCTCGCAGGATACGGCGCTGCGTGACATCACTGAACTCGTCGAGCGCGGCGTGCTGCAACGCTCGTCGTCCGGCGGCCGGAGCACGAGTTACGAGCTGGTGCCGTTCGACGGCTGACCGCTGTATTGCGTCGGCCCGCAGATCCGGAAGGCCGGCAGGCGCCACAACGCGATCACGCTGTGCGGCCTGTGCAAGGGGCACCACGCGAGCCGCGGGCTCGATTGATCGTTGCGTGCGCATCGATCATTTCAGTCGATGCCGCCATGCAAGCCGCATTGCGCGACGGTTGCGCCGACATCGAACGTCGATTGATCGGCGTCGCGCATTCGGGTTAGGCTTCGGCGAGCCACGGCATGCGCTCCATGCCGGGCCGGGCGTTTTTACCCCGAATGCCGCGTGCAGGTAGCTTCTACAGGCGCGCGATCCAGCGACGATCCAAGCCGATGATCCTCCAGAACCAATTGAATGCTCGCGTGAAAACCGCGATTTCCGCCGGCGATGCATTGCACATGCGTGTGCGATCCGTCGCGGCGGCCGCGCTGCTGACGCTGTTGCCGACCGCCGCGCACGCGGCCGGCTTCGACTGCGCAAAGGCCGCTTCGTCAACCGAGAAGACGATCTGCGCGGATGCCGCGCTGTCGAAGCTCGACGGCGACCTCGCGGCGGCGTGGAAGCAGGCGCTCGCGAAAGGCGGCGATACGGCCGCGCTGAAGGCCGCGCAACTGAAGTGGCTCAAGCAGCGCGACCGGTGCGGCGCCGACGAATCGTGCCTCGGCGACCGCTACCGCGAACGGCTCGCGAGCCTGAACGGCAGGCCGCTGGCCGCCGATCGCTGGCAGCAGACGTGGTACATGAAGAGCGCCAACCCGTCGTTCGGTGGCGTGCTGACGTTCACCGGCACGCCGCCGCGACTGCATTTCGAGCTGGCCGGCAACAATGGCGCGAATACGGGCGGGCTCGACGGCGACATCGTGCTGCACGGCGACGTCGGCACCTACCGCAAGGACAAGTGCCGGCTCGAGTTCGAACGGAAGGGCGGACGCGTCGGCATCACGCAACACGGCGCGGATTCCGACTGCGGGGCCGGCATGGGTGTCTTCTACGGCGGCGAGTACTTGACTGCGTCGCAGTTCCAGGCCGCGCCGGCGGCCGACCTGCTGAGCCTCGAGGTCGTCGCCGACCCGACGCAGAACGCGACCGCGCACAAGCTGCTCGGCGCCGATTACCAGACGCTCGTCGACACCGCCAATTACAGCACCGACGAAAAGGACCTCGACGGGCTGAACGCGCACGTGACGTCGTACTGGGTGCGCGGCATCGCGACGACGAACGCCGCGATCGTGATGCGCCGCGGCAACGATCTGTGGATCGGGCTGCTCGTGTTCGACGCGCAGAGCAACGTCCGGATGCGCTATTACTCGAACGTGCCCGCGTGGAAGAAAACCGTGCCGAAGACGATCCAGGCGTGGCACGACAATCTCGACAAGACGCTGCCGGTCGACGTGATGCAGTGACGAGTGGGCCGGGCAGCCGAAGCCGCCTGCCACGGCTTCATTTCTTTCCCGCTGCGCGCGCGTGCGCCGGTGGCGCAGCCGATCCCCGCGTACGCAATTCGGGCAGGACGGCATGACCGGGCCCCGTCGCGCCGTTCTCGAGCGCATCGAGCAAGGCCTGTGCGGCCTGGCGCCCGATCGCGTCGGTGTCGACCCACATCGTCGTCAGCGGCGGCTGGATTTCGCGCGCGAGCGCGACGTCGTCGAACCCGGTGATCGACAATTGCGCGGGCACGTCGATGCCGAGCGCCTGCGCCTCGAGCAGCGCGCCCAGCGCGAGCGCGTCGTTCCCGCAGATCACGGCTGTCGGCCGCGTCGCCGCATCGCTGTTCGCGATCGCGCGCAGGCTCGCCCGCCCGAAGGCGATCGTGGCCGCGCCCTCGTGCTGATGGACGGGACGCACCGCGAGCCCGCGCGCGGCGAGCGTGTCGTGAATGCCGCGCAGGCGGGCCTGCACGCGGTCGTTGTCGGCCGACGGCTGCATGATGATCGCGAAATCGCGATGGCCGAGATCGAGCAGGTGGGTGGTGAGCCGCGCGAATGCCGCGCGGTTGTCGAAGCCGATGCAGCAGTGCGGGCTGTCGTCGCGATACGCATAAGTGACGACGTACGGCACGCGGTGCATCGCAAGGAGTTCGAACAGTTCCGGCGGATACGCTTCGCCGACCAGCGACACGGCCTCCACGCCGCGCGACAGCATCGCGCGCACCTGGGCCAGCGCCTGCGCGGGATCGTAATTCGAGCAACCGAGGAACAGCGTGATGCCGTGCTCGGCCATGACCGTCTGCATGCCCGCGACCTGCGACGCGAACACCTGGTCGTCGAGTGTCGGAATGATCGCGCCCGTGATGTGGGTGCGCGTGGACGCGAGCGCGCGGCCCGCCGCATTCGGAATCCAGTTCAGCGCGCGCGCCGCGTCGCGCACGCGCTGCTGCACGTCGGCCGACACCTTGCCGGGATCGTTGTACACACGCGAGACGGTCGCGGTCGATACGCCGGCCAGCTTCGCGACATCGCCGAGCACCGAGCGGCCGCTGCCGCGGCGCGCCCGGGGCGCGCCGGCACGGGACGGAGGCGTGCTCATCGGCCGGCTCCCGGCGGGGCGGCAGTGACGGCGCCCCGCGTTGTCAAATGCGTCATTGTTTACCCTCGATTCGTGGTGGCGCCGCTTGCATTCCCGCTCGACCCTGTGAGAATGTAAGCGCTATCTTGGCGTGCTTCCGCATTATGTCAGACACATATTCTATCCATATCGTGAGATTTTCATCGACGACGGCCGATTCGGCCATTTTGTCCGCTGCGAATGTAAGCGATTACATTGCAAAATGAGCGATATCCTTTCACCGCGCATCGCCGTCGTCGGCAGCGTGAACATCGACCTCGTGACGCGCGCGCCGCGCCTGCCGGTGCCGGGCGAGACGCTGCTCGGCACGGACTTCCAGACCGTTCATGGCGGCAAGGGGGCGAACCAGGCGGTCGCGGCCGCGCGGCTGGGCGCGTCGGTCGCGATGATCGGCTGCGTCGGCGACGACGCGTTCGGTGCGCGCCTGCACGATGCGCTGGCGGCCGAACGCATCGACGTGACGCACCTGGGCCGGATCGGCGGCACGGCGACCGGGGTGGCCACGATCACGGTCGACACGGGCGGCGCGAACAGCATCGTCGTCGTGCCCGGCGCGAATGCGCGCCTCGACGCCGACCGGATCGACGCGGCGCGCGATGCGATCGCCGAGGCCGCGCTGCTCGTGTGCCAGCTCGAAGTGCCGGTTGCCGCCGTCGCGCGCGCCATCGCCTGTGCATCCGCGCACCACACGCCGGTGCTGCTCAACCCCGCGCCCGCGCAGCCGCTGTTCGACGCGCTGCTGGCACGGGTCGACTACCTCGTCGTCAACGAAACCGAAGCCGAATCGCTGACCGGCATCGCCGTCGGCGACGACGCATCGGCCGTGCGCGCCGCCGATGCGCTGTGCGCGAAGGGCGTCGGCAACGTGCTGGTGACGCTCGGCGCGCGCGGCGTCTGCTGGCGCGGCGGCGCCGGTAACGGCCGCCTGCGGGCGATGACGGTGGCCGCCGTCGATACGACCGCGGCCGGCGACACGTTCGTCGGCGGATTCGCGGCCGCCCGCGCGGGCGGCGCGTCGATGGACGACGCGATCGGCTTCGGCCAGCGCGCCGCCGCGATCAGCGTGACGCGCCACGGCGCGCAGACCTCGATTCCGACGCGCGACGAAGTGGCGCGCCTCGAACCCTGAATGCCGCATCAGACGGACAGGCCGGAACCGGCCGATACCAGTGACATGGAGACAACCGCAATGAACGAAACCCCGACCGTCCCGCCCGCACCGCCGCGTATCCGGCGCGGGCAACGCATCGCGCTCGCGCTGTTGATGGCGAGCGGCATCGTCAACTACCTCGATCGCGGCACGCTGGCCGTCGCGAGTGCGGCGATCCGCGGCGATCTCGGCTTGTCGCTCGCGCAGATGGGGCTGCTGCTGTCGGCCTTCTCGTGGAGCTATGCGCTGTGCCAGTTTCCGGTCGGCGGGCTCGTCGACCGCATCGGGCCGCGCCGGCTGCTCGGCGTCGGGCTGATCGTCTGGTCGTTCGCGCAGGCGGCGGGCGGCATCGTGTCGACTTTCGGCTGGTTCATCGTCGCGCGCATCGTGCTCGGCATCGGCGAGGCGCCGCAGTTCCCGTCGGCCGCGCGGGTGGTGAGCAACTGGTTTCCGCTGCGCGCGCGCGGCACGCCGACCGGGATCTTCAACGCCGCGTCGCCGCTCGGTACCGCGCTCGCGCCGTTGCTGCTGTCGATCCTCGTCGCGTCGTTCGACTGGCGCTGGGCGTTCATCGCGACGGGGGCGCTCGGCCTCGTCGTCGCCGTCGTCTGGTTCGCGCTGTATCGCGATCCGGTGCGCGCGCAACTGTCCGCCGCCGAGCGCAACTACCTCGATGCCGACGCGCAAAGCGTGGCCGCGACACCGAAACTGACGTTCGTCGAATGGCGCAGCCTGTTCTCGCACGGCACGACCTGGGGGATGCTGATCGGTTATTTCGGATCCGTGTACCTGAACTGGGTCTACCTGACCTGGCTGCCGGGCTACCTGACGATGGAACGCCACATGAGCCTGATCCGGACGGGCTTCGCCGCGTCGGTGCCGTTCCTGTGCGGGTTCGTCGGCTCGCTGGTGGCCGGCTGGGTGTCGGACCTGATTACGCGCCGCAGCCGTTCGCCGGTCGTGAGCCGGCGCAATGCGGTGGTGGTCGCGATGCTCGGGATGGTCGTCTTCACGATCCCGGCCGCGCTCGTGCAGAGCAACACGGTGGCGCTCGCCTGCATCTCGGTCGTGATCTTTCTCGCGAACGCGGCGTCGGCCTGCTCGTGGGCGCTCGCGACGGCGGCCGCGCCGCCGAGCCGCGTCGCGTCGCTCGGCGCGATCCAGAATTTCGGCGGCTTCGTCGGCGGTGCGCTTGCGCCGATCCTGACGGGCATCATTGCGCAGAAATGGTCGTTCGTGCCGGCGCTGCTGACCGCGGCGGCGATCGCGTTCGCGGGTGCGATCGCCTATCTGCTGCTGGTGCGCAAGCCGATTCCCGAGCAGGCCGCGAACGCCGCGCCCGGGCCGTTGCCCGCGTGAGCCTACCCCCCGCATTCACTGAAGCAAGGAGAAACAGATGCAACAGCAGCAAGCGAACGTGACCATCGAAGGGATCGTCCCGGTGATGCTGACGCCGTTCGACGATGCCGGCGTGATCGACTACGCAGGGCTCGAGCGGCTGATCGAGTGGTATCTCGCGCACGGCGCGGATGCATTGTTCGCGGTCGCGCAATCGAGCGAGATGCAGTTCCTGAGTCTGGCCGAACGCGCGGAGCTCGCGCGCTTCGTGGTCGAGCGGGTAGCCGGGCGCGTGCCCGTCGTCGCGTCCGGGCACATCAGCGACGATCTCGACGCGCAGGCCACGGAGCTGTGCGCGGCGGCCGAATCGGGCGCGCAGGGCGTCGTGCTCGTGACCAACCGCCTCGATCCGCAGCGCCAGGGCAGTGCCGCGTTGCTCGACCACCTTCACCGGCTGCTTGCGCGATTGCCGTCGGACCTGCCGCTCGGGCTGTACGAATGTCCGGCGCCTTACCGGCGGCTGCTGTCGGATGACGAACTGCGCGCGTGCATCGACACGGGCCGGTTCGTGATGCTCAAGGACGTGAGCTGCGACCTGGAAACGGTGAAGCGGCGGGTCGCGCTCGCCGAGGGCTCGCCGCTGAAGATCCTCAACGCGAATGCCGCGATCGCGCGGGATGCGATGAAGGCGGGTTCCGCCGGCTTCAACGGCGTGTTCACCAACTTTCATCCGGATCTGTACCGGTGGTTGCGCACGCAAGGGGATGCGCATCCCGAACTGGCCGACGAGCTTTCGACGTTCCTGGTCGTCTCGGCTGTGTCGGAGGCGCTCGGGTACCCGGCGCTCGCGAAGCTCTATCACCAGCGGATCGGCACCTTCGCGTCGATCCGCTGCCGTGCGATCGACTACGACGTGCGTGAACGATTCTGGGCACTCGATGCGGTGCTCGACAAGATCGTGGCCGGCACCGAGCATTTCCGTCGTCGGATCGCTGCGCGATAGGGTATGTGGTGTGCCGTCCGTGTTCTGCGGTGCGCGACGGCATCGCGTGCCGTGCAGGCGGATGCTTGCGCGTGCGGGCGTCGGGAGGCGCAGGGCGGCGCACGGTGGCTGCAAGCACGGTCGGTTTGTCGCGATGCGTTGCGTTGTGTACGCGTCGCGACAAGCGGTGTTGGTGGCGTATCCGCGATCGCCGATGATGTGAACCCGGCGCGTGCTCGGCCCCAACGTATGGCGCGGCGAATCCATCGGCGTTTCTATGCTGTCGAGGGCGGCAAGGGTACCTGTCGCGGCGGGGCCGCTGCATTCGTCGACGGTCAGCGTTGCCCGTCGTCATGAATGACGATGGGCTGTCGATACGGCACCGACGCGCGGTCCCACCTTCATCCATTTCATCGCACTATCCCGTCGGCGAGCCGCGAGCCGCGAGCCGCGAGCTGTGAGCCGCGAGCGCCGAGCCTCAAGCCTCAAGCCTCAAGCGCCGGTGCCGAGCCAAGCCAAGCCAAGCCAAGCCAAGCCAAGCCAAGCCAAGCCAAGCCAAGCCAAGCCCCAACCGCGCCGCCGCCGCTCGTCCGTCCGACGCGTTGCGTCCCGCGATCTGCCGCCACCGGCTGACCGGTGCATGTTCACATCGGGCGACAAAAGCACACAAATCTGATCATCCCCCCTCATCGTTTCTTGTAACGATTCGTAATATCGCGCCGCCGAGCGCTTTTCCCGACGAACCGTTGAATCCGCATCCGCTTCCCATGCAACACGTCACGACGACAAGCCAGCCACCGATCCTGGCGGCACCGGTAGATCCCATGCTGCATGCCGTGATCGATGAGGTCGTCCACCGGAGCGTGTCGGAAGCGACGACGCGCAGCGGCTACATGCGATGTGCCGACTACGCGATCGTCGGCGCGCAGGTGCTGACGCTGCTGACCGGCAAGCCGTACCGGCCGTTCGCGGGTGGGGAGGTGCTGGATTTCGGCGGCGGCAACCTGTATGCGCTGTGCACGACGCGCGAGCGGCGCCGCACCGCGCGGCACCTGTCGCAGCTCGCGAGGTATCACTGCTGGATCGAGGCGCGTCATGCCGATATCGGCGGCCGTGCGCGCAAGGAAATCGTCGATTTCACGCTGCGCCACGACGAGACCGTGGCGAGCCATCTGGGGATGCCGTACGCACGTGCGTACCAGGCGTATTTCTGGGGCTGGGACGACGAGCACGCGGTACCGGCCGAACTGCACGGTCATCCGGTCTTCGCGAAACAGGGCCCCGTGTGGCGCTGGGCGGAGCGTGAATGCACGTCGCTGCTGCGCGCATACGAGCGCGAACGGCCAGGCTATTTCGGGCGTCAGGTGTCGCGTGCGATCGATTTGTTTGCCGATCGCGTCGAAGGTCTCGGCTGACGGCACGGCCTGCCGTGACGGAGCGAACCGCGGAAGGGCGCCCGGCGCATGCTTGCGCACCGCCGGCGTCTGCGTGATGTGCCCAGGCGGGACGCCGTGCGCGGCGGCGCGAGCCGGTCGATCCATTGACCGGCAGCCGCCGCCGCGATCATCCGGCGGCCCGGGCGCGCATTACTTGTTCGCCAGCGTGCCGCTGCTGTTGGCGCCGCCGAACAGCCGCGTCAGGTATTGCGTGTTGGAATTCATCTTGGCCATCAGCGTGTTGAGCGCCGTGAACTGCGCCTGATACTGCTTGGTCAACTGCGCGGCGTAGTCGGCCAGATCCGTCTGCTGCTGCGTGACACGCTTCAGGTTGGCGCTCAGCGCGTTCGTGCGCACTTCGATCATCCCGCCTTTCTTCGTGAAGGGCGCGATCTGGTCGGTCAGTTGCTTGCCCATCCCGTTCGTCGAGTTGAACAGGCGCGCGACCCCTGACGGGTTGTTGGACAGCGCACTGTCGAGCTTCGCGCTGTCGGCCTTCAGCGTGCCGTCCTTCTCGAGCGAGATGCCGATCGCCATCAGGTTCGTGTGTCCGTTGCCGTTCTCGTTCACGACACCGCGCGCGACGATCGACGCGAGCGAGTTGCGGATCGTGTTCAGCGTCGAATCGCCGATCAGCGCACCCTGTGAACTCGCCCCTTCCGTGTAGCTCGACAGCGCGCCCATCGTCTTGACGACGGTGTTGTACAGGTTCACGAAGTTCGTGATCGTGGCCGCCTGCGACTTCGTATCGGTGCTGACCGTCAGCGTCTGCGTGTCGGTCGCGCTGACCGCGGCCGCCGACAGGTTCAGCGTGACGCCGCTCAGCACGCCCGACACCGTGTTGCTCGCGCTGGTCGACGCGATGCCGTTGAGCGTGAACTTCGCGTCCTGCGCGACGGCGCTTTGCCGCCACGCGGCCGCGCTGTTCGCCGATTCGATCTTCGACGCGCCGCCCGTCGTGTCGGCCGTCGACGTGACGCCGAGGTTCGACAGCCCGTTGTCGTTGGCCACGTTGCCGACCGCGACGCTGATCGCGTTCGCCGAGCCCGTTTTCGTCGACGCGAGCACGAGGTGCGCGCCGTCGGTGCCGTTGATCACGGTCGCGCTGATCCCCGGGTTGTTCGCCGCGGAGTTGATCGCGGCCGCGATGCCCGACAGCGTGTTGTTCGTGCCGGTGACGTCGACCTTGAACGACTGGCTGCCGAGCGACAGCGTCAGCGTGCCGGTGCCGAGCGCCTTGCTCCCGTCGAAGCCCGACGAAGCCAGTGCCTGCGCGGTCGCGGTCTGCGTGACGCCGATCGTGTAGGTGCCGGCCACCGCGCCCGCGCCCGCCGTCGCGGTCAGGCCCTTGCCGCTCGCGACCGCGGTGAACGTCGACTGCAGCCCGCCATTCGACAGCGAGGCGAGGCCCGCCTCGAGCGCACCCAGCGCCGACGACAGCGCGCCGAATGCGGAAATCTGCGTCGTGCCGGTGGTCTGCGACGCGGCGAGCGCGGCGGCCCGGCCGGCGGTTTTCGCGTTCACCAGCGTCTTGACGAGCGTGCCGACGTCCATCGACGGATTACCGGTCGAGCCGTTGATGATCGATTGCGCCGCCTGTTGCAACAGGCTGTTCGTGTTCGCGCCGCTGGTCACGGGCGTGTTCGTTGCCATGGGTGGTCTCCGGTTGAATAACGATCCCGTGACGAGCGGCTGCCGGGTCGGCCTGCGGCGCTTCGAAGGCAGGGCGCGTCCGGCGCGACGCGTTCCCGGGGTTCACGGGAGTGTCGGGAAAACGTAAGGACGTGCGCTATCGTATATTTAAATCGGTATTGCTTGGTAATTTTTTGTAATGCATGTTGAGAAAAATGCAGGCGGGAACGGGGTGTTTGAGTGAGGGCTAAAGGTCTGCGATTTTTTGCCGTAAACACACCGTTTTGGCTGTATTTATTCAAGCATTTTTCACGGTGTTGAAAACTGGCAAAGGGCGAGAAGGATTGGTCGAGGTTTTGCGCTGATTCTGCTAAACATCGGATCGATCGACGGTGTGTGGAAAGGGTGTTTCCCGGTCGATGACGGGCTGAAATCCTTGTCTGACGGACGACATGCGTCACCGGCGATTCCAGTCCGCCTGCCCGCGAAACGTTTTCGCATTGCGGATGTTCGTTTCCGGGCCATGAGATTTTTTATGAAACAGAATGCCCGGTCGATTGCAATGCGGGTCGAGTTGCGGGAATCAAGTCGGCCTTTGTGAATCGATATTGAACCCGCCGTTTAATGACAGGTTCGATATGCGCGGTTGTGACCGATTTGTGTCAATTGAAGCCGAAAATATCGATTGAATACGGTGGCCTGAAAGAAGCAGAGCGTTTCCGTGTTCCGGAAACATTGAGCGGGTTGATTTGCACTGCCTGCCGACCTTTGCCTGTCGGCGTGTTTACCTTCGATTGTCCACTTGAACGGGACAGCGAATCCTTCTTTGGCGGATTGATGATTCCTGGCGAGACAGTAGACTGCACCCGTGCTTCGCCAGAACCGATCGGAAGCGCGCCGGGAACGGCGCAACCCGACGGATTCTTCGGCGGCGAGCCCTCCGGCCTGCTGTCCGATCGTGCGAGGAGTGATTCGGCGCCTCCCGGCACCGGATGCATCAAACCGTCAATTCAAGGGTGATATTGCTATGCGTTACGTTTCGCTGGAGTCGAAGAAGGACGAGCTGCTGCTGGCGGCTCGCGTGCTGTTGATGATCCTGTTCGTGCTGTTCGGCTGGCAGAAGCTGAACGGCTTCTCGGGCACCGTCGCGTACATGGCGTCGACGGGGAACCCGGCGCCCGAACTGGCCGCGGTGATCGCGGTGGCGGTCGAGCTGGTCGGCGGCCTGCTGATCGCGGCCGGCTTCTATACGCGTCCGCTCGCACTGGTGTTCGCCGCCTATACGCTCGCGACCGCGCTGATCGGCCATCGCTACTGGGCGCTGCAGGGGATGGAGCAATACATGGCGATGATCAACTTCTACAAGAACGTGAGCATCATCGGCGGGTTGCTGTTGCTCGCACTGACCGGGCCGGGGCGGTATTCGCTCGACCGGAAGTAAGGTGGGGCGGCGTTTCCGTTCGGCTCGGAGCCCGGTGCACGAAAGTGCGCCGGGTTTTGTTTTTGTGGGCGGGGCGTGACGTGTGGCGTGGGTGCTGCGTTGCCAAACGAACAGGTTCCGGACATGATTGCGCGTGCACAGTGACGCTGTTCACGCCGCGTTGACTCAGGTGTTTTCGCATCGCGTTTCAATGTGCTGCCCATGTTCTGCCCTCGCATTCGGACGATTCCGGTGACGCGCGCGAGGCCGCAGCGCACACGCATTGCTGCTTGCAATGCGTATCGGCAGCGACCGGGCGCACGACCGCGGCGTCTCGCATAAATCGTCTGCTTCAGGACATTGCCGACGGAGAACGACGACGTATGAGTCCGGAAGACTTGCTGTCCTACTACGAACGGGAACTAACCTTCCTGCGGCAATACGTGCGCGAGTTCGCCGCGCGCTATCCGAAGATTGCAAGCCGGCTGTCGCTGACCGGCGGGATGGACAGCGGCAGCATGGACCTTCACGTCGAGCGTCTGGTCGAGTCGTTTGCGTTGATGGCGGCACGTACGGCCCGCCATATCGACGACGACTATCCGCGGTTTACCGAGGCATTGTTCGAGACGCTGTACCCGCACTACTTGCGCGCGTTTCCGTCATGTTCGATCGCGCACTTCGAGATGGATAGCGGCCGGGCGGCACAGATGTCCGCCGCCGTCACAGTGCCGCGCGGTACGCAGCTTTACAGCCGGCCGCTCAACGGATCCAAGATATTGTTCCGGACTGCGTATGACGTCACGCTTTCGCCGTTGCAGCTGACGGGGGCGAAGTTCCGCTCCATAGCCGACGTGCCGCGCACGTTGCGCCTGCCTGCCGGTGCGACGGCGCTGATCTCGCTGACGTTCGCGATTCAATCCGCCCATCTGTCGATCGCCGAGCTGAACGTGGATTCGATACGGCTCTACACGCAAGGCGCGCCCGGCTTGACCGCGGCGCTTCGCGACGCGCTGTCGATGAAGGCGTTGCGCGCCTATGTCGAGCCGGCTCACGGCGGCCGGTGGATCGAACTCGACGGTACGCCTTGCACTGCGGCAGGCTTGGGCCGTGCGGACAGTCTCGTCCCGTATCCCGAATCGGCGGACCCGGCCTACCTGCTGCTGACGGAGTTTTTCGCGTACCCGGAAAAATTCGGCTTCTTCGACTGCGATCTGCGTCAGGCCGGCCGACTGGGCGGCAGGCAGTTCGGCATTCATGTCGTGTTGAAGGACATTCCGGCCGAATCCGCCGCCGCGCAGGTACTGGCGGCGCTCGACGCGAGTCACCTGGTGCCGGGCTGTACGCCCGTCGTCAACCTGTTCGAGGCGGTGGGCAAACTGGGCGAGCGATCGAGCACGTCGGACGCTGCCGACGCATACGCGCTGGAGGCGGATGAGCAGAGTGCCCATGCGTGCACGATCTATTCGGTGGACTCGGTCGCGCAGGTGAAGGCGTCGCCCCAAGGCAACCAGGCCGTGGTGCTCGACCCGCTGCATTCGCTGCGCCATGGGCGGCATGCGGGGGCGGAGGCACTCTACTGGCAAGCCGTCCTTAATCGCCGGGCGACGCCGGGCAGTCCCGGCGAGGACGCGACGCTGACGTTCGTGAGCGGTGACGTCGAGCGCCGGGCGCCGCCACCGGCACTCGACATCAGGCTCACCTGCAGCAATGGCGATCTGCCCGAGCGGCTGGGTTACGGATCGCCGATGGGAGACCTGATGATGGAAGGCGGCAGCCTTGCGCGGCGGATTACGTTGCTGCACCGGCCGACCCGGTCGTTGCATCCCCGGCAGGAACGCGGGGCGCAGTGGCGACTGATTTCGCAACTGTCACTCAATGCCGTGTCGTTGACGGGTGGCGCGGGCCCTCTCCGCGACTTGCTCGCGCTGCATGATCTGCAACGGTCGACCTCATCGGTCCGGCTGATCGACGGCGTCGTGAAGCTTGCGCAGAAGGCAGTGACGGCGTGGGTCACCGAGCGAAACTTCGCGGGTATCGTCCGCGGTATCGAGCTTCACCTGACCGTCGACGAAGACGCATTCGTCGGCACGGGTACCGGCATTCATGCATTTGCGCAGGTCGTGGACAGGCTCCTGCGCCTGCACGTGACGACGAGCAGCTTCACCCAGTTGATCGTCTTCTCGAGCCGTACCGGTGACATGTTGCTGCGCTGCCCGCGCCGCGCCGGCAACGGATTCCTGACTTGAGCGCACCTGTGTACCTGCGCCGGTGCCGCCACGCATGAAGAAGGCGGTCTTCCGTCACGCATGAGCCGAGCCGCCGGCCGCGTCGGGTGCGATGTCATGGCTGACGACGATCGCGCCGCGCATCAGCGGATCGCTGATCGAAACGGCCAGCGTTGGCCGTTGCGCATCGACTGCGTGAGCACTGGCGGCGGCGATCAGGCCGAGCGCCAGCGCGCCGCCGCCATCGCCATTCGCGATGCCAAGGTGACGGCAACGCAGCCGGACGTCGGGGTCGTCGGGCCACGTGCGCTGCGCCGCATCGCCGATCTCCGTGCGACGGCTGCTGCGTTGGTCCGCGTCGCTCACCAGTGCGCAGCCGGTCATGGCCGGTTCGGCGTCCGACATGCGGGCGACGGCCTGCCGAAGCAGCCCGGCCACTGTCTCGCCGTCGGGCTGCCCAGTCGACGAGCGCTGTTCGGCGGTCACGAGCCGATGAATCAGCGGCGCGCCCGGCGTGCCGGCCGACATCGGCAGCGCGAGCAGGAGTGCGCACGCGCCTTCGCCGAGTACCTGGCCGTCGGGGCGATTGTGCGCGAACAGCCGGTCGGCATGGGCGAGTGCGGTCACCGTCGGCTGGCTTAACGTCGAATCGCACGCCAGTACGAGATGTCGGGTCGTCGCGTGCGACCGGTGAAGCGCGACGTTCAGCGCATCGAGCGCGGCGAGTGCTTCAACCGGATGCGCAATGAAGGTGACTTGTGCCGGCTCGACGGTCGGCCGCCAGCGACCGCGTTCGAGATGCCGGTCGAGCCAGGCCGTGAGTGCCGGCGCATCGGCGCGCCAGCGCTCGGGCAGCAGAAGGTGCAGCGCAAATGGCGGTACCGCGCCCTGCGACGTCACGCCGGGCGGCGTGACGGGCGTGGTGGCATGGCGTGCCATCAGCTCGTCGATCGCTTCGGCTACCAGCATCATCGCGCGGCGCTGCTCGTCGTTGTCGCTTGGCATGACGTCGAGCGACAGCATGCCGTCGTCAGGGGCGTCGCTCCAGATCGACGCGGCCGTGGCCGCGAACACCTTCGTGCCGTCAGGTCGCTGCAGCGTCGGGTGCAGGCCGACGACCCGCCCGTCGCGGGCAAGCGCGAGCACGTCCTCGGCATGCATGCCCGCCGGCAGGCGCAGGCTGGCGTCGAGCAGCGCCATCGTCCACGTGAGCGACGGATCCTCGGCAGCCGCTTCGGCCGGCACGCCGGAAGCTTGCGGTCCGGGCCTCGGTGCCGGGCTCGGCACGGGTGCGAAGCCCCTGCGGAGGCTGGCCACCCCGATGACGAGCAATAGCGGCACCCCGACGCCGCCCATGAACAGTTCCTTCAGGCTCGGCACGTGGCCGGTCGCTTTCCAGTACGCACCGGCCATCAGCCAGACGGAGACGAACGCGGCGGCCACCCGGACGGCCGCGCGAACCGGCGATCGCCCGCCCGGGCGATCAGCCGGAGAGTCGGGCGCCGTGCTCATTCGCTGCCGGTATTCGACTGGCTGGCGATCAGGATCGCGCCGCACTGCGTCTTGTGGCCATCCCGGGCGACGGCGCGACTTTCGATAATCGCGGTGTCGTCGCCTTCAGCGATGAAATTGACGCCATGAAGCGGGCAGGTAACCGTGTCGTCGCGACGGGCAATTCCCTTGCCGTCGATTTTGGCAATGCCTGACGCACTGGTCACGACGCCGCCGTGGCTGTGTTTGTCCCCAAGAACAATAAACGGGCGCGTCATATTGAGGCCTCCTGCTGTTTTTGAATATGCCGCTTCGAGCGATCGGTATTTAATTCGAGGTTTACGACGACCGATGGATGGTGGTCGGTAATTAATGCTGTTTTGTGGCGGCTCCCACCGCTGAATACGTCCGGCACACGCCGGATCGAGGGAGAAAGGCAAATCAGGGTTGGTGTGCCATTCTATCCGAGTTCCAATCCGGGGTTGGCACTTGCTATCAAGCTGATGATATTCTAATTGCCATGGCGCCATAAAATAGGGTTGCATCATTTGGCGCAGAATGATTTTACATTTTTATGTCATTTTAAAAACGAATGCCGGGCCAGGTTCATTGGTATTCGTTGTCGCAGTTTCGAGAGAATAAGTTTTTGCGCCGCGGCACACTTAATAGAAAAACGTAACAGGTGAGAGAGACCCGCATGGATGTCAATTCGCAACTGTCGTCTCTATTCAGCGCTTTGAATCGTCTTCACGTACTTGACGGGCCGGGTTCGATCTCGTCCTTGCAGATCGAGCGCTGGAGTGGCCGCGAAGCGCTTTCGGACATCTATCGCTGGGACGTCTACGCGCTCGCCACCGATCCCGGGCTCGACCTCGATGCGATGGTCGGGCAGCGCGTGACCCTCACCACCACGCTGGCGAACGGATCGGCCACGATCCGCAGCGGCCTCGTGGCCGAAGCCGGATGTGTCGGCTATGACGGCACGCTGGCTCGCTATCATCTGCAATTGGTGCCGTGGCTGGAGGCGCTCGCGCATGGCCGCGATCAGCGTACGTTCGTGAACCGGACTGTCGCCGAGGTGCTCGACACGGTGTTCGCGGCCTACCGCGGTAGCGCCAGCTGGCGTTGCACCGCCGATGCCAGCCAGCGTATCGATGCGCTCGGGCCGTGCGAATACCGCGTGCAGTACCGAACCCACACGCACCTCGACTTCGTCCGTCACGTGCTGGCGGAGGCCGGGCTCGGCTTCTGCTTCGTCGAGGACGACGACGCGCCGGCGGGCCATACGATGCTCGTCTTCGACGACAGCGCACAACTTCCCGAGGATGACACCTCGCGGCGTCTCGGCGGCCTGCCGCTTCGCTTGAACGGCATGGCGGTCGGCACGGGCGACGTGATTCTGGGCATGGGCCAGGTCGTCTCGCTGACGGCCGACCGGCTGACGCTGATCAGCAGCGACTATCGCGGCAACCAGTCGGTGACGGCAACGGCGAGCCTGGGCAGCCCGGCCGGCTTTCGCGAGCTGTACGACGACGTCGGGCCGGAAGCGTTCACGACGCTGCGCGCGGCCGAGTACACGGCGCGCCGGCAGGCCGACGCGATCCTGTCCGAGGCGCGCTGCTGGGCGGGCTGCAGCACGCTGCACACGGCGCGGGCCGGACGGGCGCTGCGCGTGGCGAACGCGCCGTGGACGCAGATGCGCGGCTCAGCGGAAACGCCGGACACCTTTCTCGTCACCGAAGTGACTCACGTCGGCATCAACAACCTGCCGCGTACCATGATGGACGCGCTTCAGCAGACGCTCGGCACGCTGCCGCAGGACGATCTCGATCCGCGCGTGCTGAAGGAAGCGGGTATCGGCGGTTACGCGAACCGTTTCACGGGGGTGCCGCGCGAGCAGGTCTGGCGCCCCACGCTCGAGGACGGGACGGGCCAGCGGCTGAATCCGGTGCCGACGGCGCTGGGCGCGCAATCCGCGATCGTGGTCGGCCCGCAGGGCGAGACGCAGCCGGGCGCCGCCGGCCCCGTTCATACGGACGCGCAGGGCCGGTTGAAGCTGCGCTACCACTGGCAGGCGGACGGCGACACCGGAAGGGTCGCGACACGCGCGATGCAGCGTCTGGCCGGCGACGGCCACGGGTTGCAGCAGACGCAGCGGATCGGCCACGAAGTGCTGGTGCAGTTCATGAATGGTCTCGTGCATCGGCCGGTGATCCTCGGCGGCTTGTTCAACGGCCGTGGCGAAGGTGGCGAATCGCCGACGCCGGGCGGCGAGACGGGCCAGCCGCTCGACGAGTCGATCTACGCAAAGGCGGCCGATCACGTGCCGAGCGCGCAGGGCAATCAGGTCGGCGGTTACAGCCCGGCATGGCACGGCGGCGGCGCGGGCGCGCAGCGGCACAACCATGCCGGCGCGTTGTCCGGCTTCAAGAGCCAGGGATTCGACACGCAGGGCCACAATCAGCTGGTGATGGACGACAGCGACGGCATGGGGCGCCTGCAGATGGCGACGACGCACGCCGCGACCCAGCTCAATCTTGGCCATCTGCGTCACCAGGCCGACAACTATCTCGGCAGTTTTCGCGGCCAGGGTGTCGAGCTGCGTTCCGACGCCTATGGCGCCGTGCGTGCGACGCGCGGCGTCCTGATCTCGAGCTATGCGCCGGATCCTGCGCAACCCGCCGGTGACGTCGCCGCGCTGAAGTCGTTGCTGGCGCAACAGGTGGCGCTGGCGCGCACCTTCGACAAGGCCGCCGACACGCACCGCACGTTGCCGCTTGCCGCGCAGCGTGGCGTGCGCAAGGCGGGCCGGTCGTCGCTCGACGGCGAGGCCGCACCGCTCGACGCGCTGTCGCGCAGCCTGGCGACCACGGTGAGCGCGAACGGGTTCGAGCAGGCCACGGCCGATGCCGCGCGCCGCGGCACCGGCAACGCGCTGCCGCATACGGGCGACGCGTTGCTTGGCATCGCCGCCCGCGGCGGCCAGGGGCTGTTCGCGGGCCAGGCGCTGCAGTGGGCCGCCGGTGAAACGCTGACGGTCGGCAGCGGCGGCGACACCAACCTGGCGGTCAGCCGGTCGTTGCGGGTTCACAGCGGCCAGGGCATCGGCTGGCTGGCCGGCGCGAACGGGACGGGCGCGGCGAGCGACGCCGGCCTCAGCCTGGTCTCGGGCAAGGACAACCTGGATCTGCAGGCGCAGCACGGCACGCTGGCACTGCGCGCGAAGGACGACCTGACGGTGGCCGCGACGAAGAGCGACGTCGAACTGGCCGCCGGGCAGGCATTGCGGCTCGCCGTGAGCGGCGGCGCGTCGCTGCTGATCGAAGGCGGCAACGTCACGTTCGAGTGTCCGGGCAACCTGACGGTTCACGCGGCCGACCATCAGTTCCAGGGGCCGACCGACCTGGACAAGGCGAAGGGCGCGTGGGGCGATCATGGGCTTTACAACGAGTACTACTGGCTGCGCGACGCGCAGACGGGCAGCGCGGTGAAGGGGCTGCCTTACCGGATGGTCGGCCCGAATGGCGATGCGCTGGCTGCACGCAGCAGCGCCGGCGACGGCCGGACGGCGACCTATTCGACGAAGGCCGCGGCGAAACCGATCCGGGTCGAATACACCGGCAACGAGGACATCGATCATGGCTGGAGCTGATACGGTCGCCGTCCCGAAGGTGCTGACCCAGACCGACAGCACGCCGATGGCGCAACAGGACGGGCATGCGGTCGCGGTCGATCTGGTCAGGCTCGTGGAGTACACGGTCAATATCCGTTCGTTTCATCCGAACAAGAAGTTCGAGCGGTTGGGCTTCCGCTTTCACGGCGACACGCGCGGCTTTTCGCTGGGGGAGAGCTTTCACCCGAGCTACCTGGCTCGCCAGACCGGCAAGGTGACGTCACGCGTGTGGCAACTGTACTCGTGCAATCTGGCGGCAGGCAGCAAGGACAAGTTCCAGGACCGGCTGAGGCGCTCGAAGTACGCGGCGTCCAACACGTCCTCGGGGCCGTGGTGGGCCTCCGACGGCCCGGAGCCCTATACGGAGAAGAAATATCAGCCCGATGGAACCGCCGATGCGAACGCGTTCGAGCAGGGGCATGCGGGGGAGCAGATTGCCGAAGTGACGTCGTGGTACGGGGGCAAGAATTTTGCGTTCCTGGGATCGCGGCTGGACTGGAATACGCTTCACACCACCGTCGTTCCGACGCTCGATGCGCGCGGGCATCTGTGGATCAGGGTCGAGCGCGTGCGCCGCTGGATGGACATCTGCATGCTGGTCTATGGCGACGGGTTCCCCAACTGCGAATCGTTCATCGAGGATCCCGCGGGCAACAAGCTGTTCCTCGGTACCCACGTGCGGATCGGCACGCCCGCCACCCATCTCGCCGGCGACAACAGGCGCATCATGTTTGCCAACGTATTGCGGGTGGAACTGACGCTCGACGGCAACTTCGGATCGAAACTGTGGATCTTCACGCAGGCTCTCGGCGGTACGCCCGACCGGCGCGACGACTATCCGGCGATCGGCGACATCAAGACCGCGCCGGGCACGCCCGCCCGCCGCATGAGTGACCCGGATCCGTCGGCATGGTCCGGCGTGCCGGGCGACGGGCCGCCGGTCATCCTGCCGGGCATGGACGTCGTCGCGTGGCCGGCCGATCCGATCAGCAAGATCGGCGACGGCGTGAGCGGCGGCCTGGGCAAGCCTTTGCATATTTCCGCCTACGAGGACGTGGGGGCTGTCTGGCAACGTCTGCAGGACAGCTTCAAGCGACCGCCGGCCACCCGTGACACGACCGTTCAGGCCTGGAATGACTATCACCTTCATCGAAACCCCAACGAGGGCCGCGCGCCCGATAGCGAAGACCTGGATCCCAAGCTATGGAAGAAGTAGTGCCACCGCCATCGGGGCGTCGCGTGAGGTGGCGCTACGTCGTGTTGCTCGCTGTCGTGCTGCTCGCGGCAATCGTGTTCGGACTTGATAGGAGTCGGCGCATGCCATTGATCTACGTGATTCCGGAGGGCTATGTCGGCCCGGTGGTCGCATTGTTCGACCAGCCCGACGGTGTCGAGCCGCTCCATGCGAAGGAAGGGCTCGAGGTGCGTGTGCCCGCGAACGGCATCGTCAAGATAAAGGGCAACCCGAAGCTGGGCCATTCGGAGGCGTTCCCGAAGAGCACGGTGGTGTTCGAGCTGGAGAAGCGCGATGGCAGCCGCGAGGTGCTCCAGGAAGCGATCAACCCGTGGCAGGAGTACGACCGGAACGACGATCCGCACTGGAAGGTCGGCATTCGCGATGCGCAGGGAAATCTGCGCACCATTGCCGTTTCCGACCGGAAGGACGGCTTCGTGTTCGACGATTTTCCCGACCCGGATCGCAGCCGCGTCATGGTTTTCTGGCACGAGTCCTGCCAGGACCGCGTGTTCGGGCCGGAGTCGGACGCGTATCTCGCCGGCGAAAAGTCCGCCGAGGAACTGCACGTTCCGCCGTGCGGCGAGTTCGTGGTGGGTGCCTTCGATCACATCCGGCAGTGGCCGGAATGGATGTTCCTGCGCGGCAAGGGCAAGCAGGAAAAATCCGGCGTCAGGAATCCTACGTACAGCTCGATCCAGGAACTGGTCGACGAGGCGAATGCGCGGGCTGCCAGAAAGAAGACCGACGCGATCAACTGAGCGAATCCGCGTGACCGGCAACGGGCATCGCGGCCGGTGTGACGCAAGAGGACGGAATGGACATTGCTGCTGCATTGAAGGGCTATTCGCAAGCGACTCGCCAGATCCAGGTCGATACGGCGATGCCGGGCGCATTCGCGGTCGAGCGGTTTCACGGCCGGGAAGCGATGGACGAGTCCTTCCGGTTCGAGATCGACGTGCTGTCGAGCGCGTCGTTCCTCGACCTGAATCCGCTGCTCGGCACGGCGATCCGCCTGCGCCTCGCGACCGGCGCGGGAGAGCGCTGCTGGAACGGGTACGTCGTGCGGGCCGCGTACAGCGACAGCGACGGCGAGATCACGCGCTATCGGCTGACGATGGCCTCCTGGCTCGAATTGCTCCGGCTGCGCCGCAATTGCCTGTATTTCGTCGGCCTCGATACCGAAGGTATTTGCGAGCGCGTGTTCGGCGACTATCCGGAGGCGCGTCGACGCTATGAACTGAAGGAGCCGTTGCGTACGTTCGATCTGCGTGGCCAGTATCGCGAAACCGACTTCGACTTCGTGACGCGCCAGTTGTCCGAGGCCGGCCTGTCGTTTCGCATCGAGCACGCGCAGGACGCGGGCGAGAAGCCGTCCGGCGACCATACCGTCGTCGTGTTCGACCGGCGCGCCGAACAGCCCAAAGGCAGCACCGTCGCCTACAACCGGCAGGACGTGGGCGACCCCGACGGCGTGATGACCTATTTCACGACGCGTCACCAGATGGTCCCGGATCACGTTACCGCCGCGAGCTGGAAAGCCGGCAATCTCGTCGCGCTCGCCGGGCATGCCCAGGCCGAGGCCGATCGCGACGCGCCCGTCATGCCCGTACGCGAAGTGCTGGACGCGCAGCGCGCCGGCCGCTTCGAAACGTCGGACCAGGCGCAGCGCTACGCGTCGCAGCGTCTCGACGCGCTGCGCCTGTCGAAGCGGATCCACTATGGCGCCGGATCGTCGCGCACGCTGGAGATCGGCAAGGTTCACACGCTGACCGGCTACCCGGACGGAACGGTGTCGTTCGTCCCGCTGACGCTCGAGCACGAGGCGGTCAACAATCTCGGCGCCGATATCGCGCAGCTGCTCGAACACGGCGAGCTGGAGCAGGGGCTCTATCGCAACCGCTTTGCCGCGGTGCCGCCCGGCGTGCCGATCGTGCCGCCCTATCGCGACCGGCCGGTCGTGCAGGGCGTGCAGACCGCGACCGTCGTCGGCGAACCGTCGAACCGGGTGAGCAGCACGCGCGACCACCAGGTGCGCGTGCAGTTTCCGTGGATGCGCGGCACGGCGCCGCTACCCGGCGGACTGACCGACACGGCAAGCCGGTCGAACCCGCAGGGGCATGCGCCCGGCGACCATCGATCCGGCGTGGTCGCGCGCATCGCCGAGCAATCGGCCGGCCCGAACTTCGGCCACAGCTTTACGCCGCGCGTCGGCGCGGAAGTCCTGGTCGGCTTCGACTCGGGAAATATCGACATGCCGGTCGTGCTGGGCCAGCTGTACGGCGGCCGCGTGCAACCCCCGTTCGCGGCCGGTGAAGGCAGCAGCGCGAATCACGCGGGCGTGCTGACCGGCATGCAGACACAGAAGCTCGACGGGACAGCGGGCAGCCGCTGGGTGATGGACGATTCGTCGGGCCAGTTGCGTCATGAACTGGGCAACAGCGTCGCGAACAGCCGGCTTGCGCAAGGCTATCTGGTCGATCAGCAGGGCGCGGTTCGCGGCGCCTATCGCGGCGAAGGATTCGATCTCGCGACCGAAGGGTGGGGCGTCGTGCGCGCGGGCGAAGGCGTGCTGGTGTCGGGCACCGCGCGCACGGAAGCGGCTTCGACGCAAATGGACCTGGGAGAGAGCGTTGCCCAGTTGAAGCAGGCGGTGAAAACCGCACAGGGGCTCGACGAATCGGCTGCGCGCGCGGGCGCTGGCCGGCTGACGGCGAACGCCGCGCAGTCGGATTTCCTGAAGGCGATCGATCCCGCCCAGGACGGCAAGTACACGGGTGCGGTGAACGGGCAGAGTGCGACCAAACCGGCCGCCGGCGGAGCAGGCGGCAGCGGGGACCCGGTCGAACGGTTCGCGGTGCCGGCCGTCGTGCTGGAGTCGCCGCAAAACGTCGTGATGAGTACCGGCAACAGCGCGGTGTCCTATGCGGAACAGCACGTGCATCTGACCGCACAGGGCGATGCGCACCTGGCCGCCGGCGCGACGGTCGCCGGCGCGTCCGGCGATGCGGCGAGCCTGTATGCGGCCGCGGGCGGGATCAAGGCCGTGGCCGGCCACGGGCCGCTCAGCGTCGAGGCGCATGCGTCGTCGATGCAGATCCTCGCGGACCAGTCGGTGCGCATCACGTCGTCGGATGACCGGATCGACGTGCTCGCGAAGGATGCGATCGTGCTGCAGCAAGGGCCGAGCCGGATCACGCTGAAGGGCGCGGACATCCTGGTCGAGACGCCCGGATCGTTTTCCGTCAAGGCGGGCGCCCATCCGTTCATGGGACCGGGTGCGCAGTCGCCGGTGCTGCCGGCCCTGCCGATACCGGTGCCGCTCTCTCTCTACGACGAGCAACTGCGATTCGTCAACGAAGATGGCGTGCCGCTGTCGAAGGTCGCCTATCAGTTGAAGCTGGCCGACGGCACCACGGCGTCGGGCGTGACCGACGACGCGGGCAGGACCGAGCGCGTGGCATCGGCAAGCCCGCTGGGGATCCTGTCCGCGCTGCTGACGCCGACCCAACTGGTGGACTGCTGCGGGCGCACGTCGGGCACGCCGCCACCGCCGGTCGAGGTCAAGATCAAGGGCGTGCAGACGAACCAGTTTCAGTTGGGCGAATCGGAGAAGTCGGTGACGGTCAAGGGACACGATCGGCCGTTGACGGCGGGCGAGATCGAGATGGCCCGGACCGTCTTCAAGGACGGCATCGATTACGACAAGGTGCGGGTGCACCGGGGGAGTTACTTCTGGTTCGACATGCAGCGCAAGAGAACCGCAGTCACCCCTAACGGGCACATGTATTTTCGCGACGAGGACTTTCTCGAGGACTTCTCCGCCGAATCGGTGGCGGAAGGCGACAAGTCATGGTTCATGCACGAGATGACGCACGTCTGGCAATACCAGCTCGGATATTCGGTGCGCTGGCACGGGTTGACCGTCACCATTCGCGGCGAGAGTGCCTATCAGTACACCATCACGCCTCAGAACGTTTTTCACGACTACAACATGGAACAGCAGGGAAACCTGGTCGCAGATTATTTCGCGATTCATGTGCGCAAGACATACCAGGCGATCGGGCACCGCGGATACGTCGGGTCGCCGGAAGAACTCAACTGGGTGCTCGCGCCATTGCTTCGGGATCCAAAGAATGCGGACAATTTGCCGAAGTAGCGAGACAGGCGCCGTCGCGCGGTGGTGATGTTTGAATTCCTGATCAACTCGAGTGGCTTCAATGCCACGATGAATGGATTCGAAGCATGAGGAAAATTTTGTTGGGCAGTGCGGTGGCATGCATATCGAGCCTGGTTTTTACCGCCTGTGCGGTTGCCACGTCGCACGGTCCGATTCGCCTGGACATCAGGCAGATCGACGGAAAGCCGGCTGCTTGCCTGCCGGCAAGTGACGACACGGGTTCCGACCCGATCCAGATCCGCGGGGTCGATGTGACGAGACAGACCGGCCCGGTCAGTCCCGTTGTCACGTATTGGGCGCTGGAGGTTCCGGGGAGTGCGCCGCCGGTTTATCTGAAGCGAGGCGAGTGTCTCGTCTATGGCCAGACCGTGGCCGGTGCGGTTGTGCGTGCGGCGCCGAGGGCGCTGGACATCAACAAGTTCTACAGCATCTCGATCGTACCGGGGGGGGACTATGGCCCGGTGTACAGCTCGGCGTTTTGCGTGATCAGGCAAGCGGGGGGCGGTGTCCGCATTGCGACGCCGGGGCAGGAGGGGAACCCGTGCGCGTCGGCAGGACACTGAGCGGTGCAACGGGCTCCGAGTCGTGGCGTACCGGCCGCGGATGATGACGCGGCCACGGTCGTGCCGAGCGCCGTTGCCGGGTTTCGATCATGGTGATGTCGGGCCACCACGAGTGCTCGATCACGTACTTGTGCCGTTCCGGGAGGATCCAGGGAATGCGGACACGCTTCCGAAGCAGCGCGCCGGGCCTGCTCGCGTCGCTGTCGTGCGCTGTCGCGCGCGATGGCAGCGTCGGAGGCGCCCGTCGAACCGGAGATCAGGCAGGTCGACGGAAACCCGGCCGCCTGCCTGTGAGTGACGCACGGGCCACGGGCAGAAGGCCTCATCCGGATCCGCTCGGTGGGTGTCGCCAGACCAACCGAACCGGCGAGTCCCGATGTGACTGCCCGGTGGTTCGAGATGCCGGCCGGGGCCGAACCCGTTTACCGGAGGCCTGGCGAGTGTCTGGTGTACGGGCAGACGGTGAAGGGTGCAATCGTTCGCACGCCGCCCAGACCGCTGGATCTCGGCCGGCCCTGCTCCGTCTCGATCATTCCGGGCGGGGATTCCGGCCCGGTTTATGGCGCGGCGTTCTGTGCGCTCAGGCAGGCCGGTGGAGGTGTGCATATCGCAGTGCCGCAGCAAGGCCGGAATCCATGTGCCGTCGCTCAGTGACCGGCTTGCGGGAATGAACCGTTGTCCGTTGGCCACGACACGAGGCGGAGCGAACCGCGTGCGTCGTACCTAAAACGAACCCATTCATGTCGATGAATATGGACGTTCTGAAAAAACTCGCCGGAGGCTGGTCGCAGCACGACCGGTTTCTCCGGGTCACCACGCCGCTGGGCGCGGACGCGCTGGTCGCCGAGAGCCTGCTGGGGTGGGAGGCGGTCGATCACGGCGGCTACCGGTTCCAGTTGACGGCATTGTCGGGAAACGCGGCGCTGCCGCTGGAGCGGCTGATCGGCGCGACGATCCTGATCGAATGGCGGGCGCGGGAAGGCAGCGACGTCCGCCGCCCCGTGCACGGTCACATCATTGCGGCGGAGCGGATCGGCCACAACGGCGGGCTGGCCCGCTTTCGCCTCGAGGTCGAGCCGTGGCTCGCGGTGCTCCGTCAGCGCGTCGATCACTACAATTTCCAGAATGCCAGCGTGCTCGACATCAGCGAGCAGATTTTCGGCTATCACAATGCGGGCAGCGTGGTGCCCGCATGGCGCTGGGCCCTGACCGATCCCTCCAGATACCGCAAACGGAGCCTGACCACTCAGGCCGGCGAATCCGATTTCGATTTCCTGAAGCGCCTGTGGGCCGAGGAGGGCATCTTCTACTGGTTCGAGCATGCCGGTGACGCCCACGCGTCCACCCTCGGCAAGCACACGCTCGTGCTCGCCGATTCGAACCAGCACTTCACGCCGGACAAGCCGAAGGTCATCGGCTTTCACCAGGCGAGCGACGGCGATCCCGCGGGCAGCATCCAGCACTTCATGACCGCACGTCGCTGGCGTATCGGCCGGGTTGCCCGCGCCAGCTGGGATCACCGTACGCTGTCGAACCGGTTGACCGGCGCGCAGGCCGACGGCGTCGCGATGGCCGGCGAAGACCGCGACGTCGCCGGCCCTTACGCGTACCAGACCGCGGCACTCGGCGATCAGCGCGCGCGCCAGCAACTCGACGCGCAGCGCGTCGCCGCGACGTGCAGCGAAGGACGCAGCACCTGCATGACATTGCATCCGGGAATGCGTTTCGCGGTCGACGGGCATCCGGCGCTGAAGGCGTCGGATGCATTCGTGTGCCTGCGCGTTCAGCACAGCGTGCGCGCGAATGTCGATGCCGACGTTCACGCCGCGATCGGGCAGACGCTCGGCGACATACCGCCGATGCTGGATACCGGCGTGAACGAATACGGTGTCGCCGATGCGCTGCACGCCTCGCTCGGCAGCGGGACGCACGACGGCGCGCCGCTGGTGGGCAACGAAGCGGTCTATGCGAACAGCTTCGTCGCATTGCCGGCCGGACAGACGTACCGGCCGCTGATCGACGGCGGTCACGGCGCGCGCTCGCACCCGGTGGTGGCCGTACAGGGCGCGCAAACGGCGATCGTCGTGGGCGCGGGCGATCCGGTTCACACCGATCGCGATCACCGCGTCCGGATCCAGCACCATGCGCAGCGCGGGCAGAAGGCCGCGAGTCTCGCGGATCATCCGCACGTGGCGAACGCGCCTGCCGATCGGAATGCCGGTACATGGACGCGCGTGCTGACGCCGGTCGGCGGCGACAATTGGGGCGGCGTGAGCGTGCCGCGCGTCGGGCAGGAAGTATGGGTCGAATGGCTCGAGGGACAACCGGACCGTCCGGTGGTGGTGGGCTCGCTGTACAACGGCCAGGGCAATGCCGATGCGCAGCACAATGCGCAAGCGGGCGGTCCGGCCGGCAGTACCGGCAATGCGGCCGCGTGGTTCGCGGGCAACGGCCACCCCGCGGCACTGACGGGCATCAAGACGCAGGACCTGAACCTGAGCCAGCAGGGAACGGGCGGTTATCGCCAGTTCCTGCTCGACGACACTGCCGGCGAGGCGAGCGCGCGTCTTTATACGACGGATCACCGCAGCGGGTTGACGCTTGGGCATCTCAAGCAGATACAGGACAACCGGCGGCAGGCCGATCGCGGGTATGGCATGGAGTTGACGACCGACGCTGCCGCCGCATTGCGCGGTGGCTCGGGCATGTTCGTCAGCGCGGCGCGCGGCGTCAGCCAGATGGATGCGAGCGCGTCGGGCCAGGTGCTGACGCAGAACCGTCAACTGCTCGACGGTCTCGCGGAGGCGGCGCGCGCGCAAGGCGCCGAGCCGATGCAGCCCGCCGCGAGCGTCGGCGCCGGGCCGGAAGATACGGGGCACGCGACGGGGGCAGGCGCGTCGACGCAATCGGCTGCCGTGGCCGGGTTGCGGCGGAGCGAGCAGGCGCTCGCCGCGACGCGCGACGGTCGAACGTCCGCCCAGGCCGGCGGTGGCGGCGGTCGCGCCGCGGCATGGTCCAGTCCGCATGTCGTCGCGCACGGCGCGGACGGTCTCGCCGCCGTGACGCCAGGCAGCCAGGTCTGGGTGTCCGGAACCGAGACCGTGCTGAGCGCCGGCCAGGATCTGCAATGGACGGCCAAGGGCAAGACGACCCTGGCAGCGACGCACGGCATTGCGTTCTATACGCAGGGCAACGCCGCGGACGAGCGCCCCGTCGCCGGGCAAGGCATCGCGTTGCACGCGGCCTCCGGCGCGGTGAACCTGCAGGCGCAGAATGCGGGCACGCTCGGCGCGGCCGCGCAGCAGGCGGTCGTGTTGTCGAGCAGCCAGGGCGCGGCGAATCTGCAGGCGCCGAAGCGTCTGCTGCTGAACGCCGCGAAAGCGTACCTGAAGATGGAGGGCGGCAATATCGAGGTCGGCGCGCCGGGGCGGGTGGAATTCAAGTCGGCGCAGCGCGAACTGACCGGGCCGCGCGGCGCAGGAGGGCAAACCTCGCTCGGCAGCAGCAACGCGAAGGATTGCCAGTTGCGCCTGTCGGGAGCGGCCGCGAGCCATGACAGCATCGTCATGCTGCCGGCGGGCTGACGATGGAACGTATCGACTTCGATGGTCACGCGCTCGATGCGCGCCATGTCTTGCTGCTCGACCCGTTGCAGGGCGACGAGGACGCGATGGTGGCGTGGCAGGACTTTCCGTTGCGTGCGCTGGCACCGCCCGGGTTCGACGCGCAGTCGCGGCAGTTGCCGTCCCTGCTGGCCTGGGGCGACTTGAGCGACGCGCAGCGCACGCAGGCGTTGCGCCTGCTGACCGATCGCGACGAGGCGATCGCCGCGTCGTCGTGCGTCGGGCTGCTGCAGTCCGATGCGGTGCCGGCCCATGTGCGCGCGCATCTGCGGCAATTGCTCGTGCCGCATTTTCCCGATGGGGCGCGCGGCGTATTCCGCTTCTACGATCCGGTCGTGTTCCTGCACCTGGGCTGGATGCTCGATGCCGGCCAGCGGTCCGTGCTGTTCGGGCCGGTATCCGTGTGGACGTTCCCGTCGGGCGGTGCGTGGTTTGCGCAGTCGACGCCGTCGCAGGGATCGCATCACGTGCGTTTCGCGCCGGGCGAGCCCATGTGGCGCCGTATCGGGCGTATCGGGGCGGTGCACGCCGTGCTCGAAACCGAGCCCGCGTGGCGCGCCGAGCCGGTGCTGTACGGGCCGCAGGTCGAAGCGTGGCTCGTCAAGGCCGAAGCGCGTGGCCTGAGCGAACGCGACGACCTCGTCGCGTTCGCGCGGCACGGGATGTTGAAGCATCCCGGATTCGATACGCATCCCGAAGTCATTGCCATGTTGCAGCAGTGTGCGGGGCACCCCACCCGTTACCGGCGCCTCACGTCGCTCTGGAGCGATGATGACTGGCAGGCCATCGTTCGGGATCTCGAGCGAGCGGCCGATGCGAAACGCGTTGCACCGGCGAATACCGATCACTCGACGCAAGGAGCGAGTTGATGACGACACCCTGCCCCTTCTGTGAAAAGAAAGGCCTGCCGATCCTGCCGATCCGCTACGGCATCGCACCGACGAAGACGTTCGGGAGCTACAAGGTCCCCCACCAGCCACCCGACGCGACAGCGCTGCTGGGGCCCGCGGAGGTGCCGCTGAACGTCAGCGAGACCCTCTATACGGGGCGCACGTTGCGCCCTGGCTACCTGTACCTGTTCTACGAGACGCACCATTACTGGGAAGCGTACGCCGTCGATGAATCCGGAGTCCTGTCGATCGTGCCGCTCGTAGACGACAGGCCGCCGGGCGGCGAGCGTTTCCACGAGAGCTGCAAACGGGATGCGATCAAGCTGGCCAATGCGTCGGTGGTCACGATCCAGGATCCCGACAGCGCGGGAAAGGTCTGGTTCGGGTTTTCCGATGCGTGGTGGACCAAGGCGATTCGCGACAAGAATGAGAAATTGCTCGCGAGCGAACGGGAGAAGTTCATGCGTCTCGTCGATATCGCCGCCTGGTACAACGACGGCAAGCCCCGGGCGCCGCAACCCGCTCACGCGTTCCAGATCTACCAGGTCGACATGATCGTCGCCGAATATGCGATGAAGCTGGTCGACGAGGTCAGCGCGTTGCGATGGAGCCCGTTCCTGTGTCGCGACATCCTGTCCGCCACGACGCTCAAGACGGTGTGCGACGGGTTGGCGCCCGCGAAGGGGCTGGTGCTGGCGCTTCAGGATCCGGCCGGCATCGCGCAGGAAATTCCGGCGTACATGAATGCGCGATGGGAAGGGTTCTCGGACCAGTGGAAGCGGCCGACCGACCTGGATACCAACCTGACGAACCTGCAGGCCGCGGTCGAACGTCAGGCCGAGATGAATCTGTACAACAGCCGGGTTCGGAAATCGCAGGACGATTACAACCAGCTGGTCAATAGCGGCGGGACGGCTTTCCTGCTCGAAAGTTATCGCAAGCAAATGCAGCCGCTGCTCGACGAGGCCAGGAAAGTGAAGTTTACGGCGGCGGACCTCGAGCACGCGCGCAATGAGGCGTGGGGCAAGTACGACAAGCTGATCAATCGCAACCTGCGCAACACGTATCGGCAGCAGTACGCGAAGGCGTCCGACGAATACGACAACCGGATCATGCGGCCGCTGGCGGAAGCCCACGTGGCGTGGATGCGAAGCGCCGGCATGACGACGGTGTTCGATTACCACTTCGACGCGAAGGACATCAACACCGGGGTCGGCTTCACCGCGCTGTTTGCTGCGTGTGTGATGGGGACGGGCGGCTACGGGCCGTGCGTGAAGCTCTACGACGAATGGTTGAAGGGCGGCATGGCGGCTCACAACCTGATATGGCGATCGCTGTTCTTCAACCATTCCGAACTGAAGGCCCACGCTGCGCAGGTCAGCGGGGGCGCGCAGAAGGACGACGGCAAGACGGCCGATACGGCCAACCATCTGCCGAATCCCGGTAAATGGTCGAAGCTGTTTTCGCTGTACAAGACCGTGATCAGCAAGCTCAAGATGGCGGGGGAAAACGCGTACAAGACCATCGACAGCAAGAATACGCTGCCGGAACTGATCGTGGAGCTCGGGCCGAGGATGGTGGCCGTGATCAAGGGACGCGATCCGGCGTCCGAGGACCTGAAGACGGTACTGGGGATGCACGCAGGCATGCCGGTCCAGCGGTTGCAGGTGGTGGGCACGCGGCGCGACGTGTTCAGCGCGATGCACCAGGCACTGGAAACCCTGCAGCCTGCCGCGAGCGGTCCGGACAAGGCCGATCGGGCGATGATCGTGCAGGCGCGGATGGCCATCCTGGAAGAGGAGGCGAAGAAGGCCGGCTACAGCCTCGACGAGGAAGTCAGGTCGTGGAACCTGCTGCTGGACGCCAGCGAGGCCGACAAGGATGCGTTGTATCGGCTGCCTTCCGACGCGCAGGGCAAGCTCGCGGCCGACCGGGTGCTGTCGCTCGGGAAGGCGCCGGGCGCGGAGGTGGTCACGAAGATACCGGTCAACAGCTATATGGGTACGGTGCTGCGCTATGCGCGGTCGCCCGGCATGCTTGCGTCGGTGTCGCTGGTGTTTTCGACGCTGGGGTGGGCGACTGCCCAGGACGCGATGGGGACGGCGCTGAAGAGCGAGGACGGGCGTGTGGGATGGGCATTCAGGTCCGCGACGGTCGGCCTGGTGGGAGGCACGCTGGATCTGGTCAGCACAGGCATCAAGTCGGCCGGGGTGAGGCGATTGCCGTTGCTCGGGCCGGTGGCGAAGAGTCTGGGGGGCGGGTTTCTGCGCTATGTAAAAGTGGGTGGCGCGGGTGCGAGTGTTGTCGTGATGTGGATTGCAGCGGGTATAGATGCCGTAAGCGCCTGGGAGGCAATCAAAAACAAAGAGTTCGGGATGCTTTCCTTGTATGCGGTACGCGGTGGCCTGGAGGTCGCACTTGCAGTGTCATTGACGCGAGTTTGGATCGTTGCAATCATCAGTGGCGCTGAGGTGGAGGCATTAGGCCCGCCAGCATGGATTGCGACAGCAATCGTTCTGGTGCTTAGCGTGGTGATCGACCTTTTCAAGGATCCGCCCACCTTGACATGGACGCGAAATTGCATGTGGGGGCCGGCCAATAGCTATCAGGATGGCCCGGAGGAGCAAGACAACTTCCAGAAGGCAACAACGGGATAGGCTGTATGAGCGATGAATCGTCGATGAAGGCCTACTGGGGCCAGTTGTTTGATAAGCGCTACTGGCGGGAGGTGGTCATTGGTTTGCCGCCGAGGGATCCTTGGGCCCCGACAGCCGAGATGCTTGCTTACGTCCTCAATAAAGCAAAGCCAACGAAAGTAGATTGCCCACCGGCTTCGCTGGACATGGTAGTCATACGCAACGAAACCTACATGGAAGTAGCCGACAGTCAGTATGCCCGGCGTGGTTTCGGTGGATTGATATTTTCATTGTTTGAATTGCCAATTATTTCTTTCCTGGCTATCCCTTTTTATGGATTTTTGAAATATGAAATAACACTTCCTCTGGTTTTGGCTTCCTTGCTGATTTTTCTATTGTTCGTCCCTTTGTCGATATGGGTGGGATATCAATGGAAGCAAGACATGTTGGGCTACACCTACAAGCCGATTCGGCTGGTGCGCTCGACACGCACGGTTCATGTTTTCCAGCACGCCGGCCCCGGCGGCACCTGGTCTCTGGATTGGGATAAGCTGGTGTTCTGCCTGAAGAAGAGCGGGCTGAACTGGGGTGTGCTCGGCTATTTGCCGGACGAGAACGGTCAGGCGACGCATGCTTTTTATCTCGGCAACGTCATGCCGGTTCACCCGAGCGGTATGCGAGCGGACGAACCGTTGCTTGCACACTGGGAATACTTCCGCCGCTACATGGAGGAAGGGCCGGCGAGTGTGCCTGCTCCGGATTATCTGCTGCCGATCGAAAACCGGCGCGAGCCGTTCCTTTACGGCGTGTACCGCCTATGGCAGATGTTCGGCCCGTTCGCGGTGTTGTTCGCACCGATCACGACGCTGGCGGGCCTGTTCCGCTGGGTGGCCATGCGCATGAGCCGTTTGCCGCGCTGGCCGGCGGAGGTGGTCGCGCAATGCCAGGTGTCCCCGGATGATGCAACCGCGCCGCCCAAGAAGAAAGCGACGGACAACAGCGTGTCCGTTGCCATGGGTGTCGTGCTGATGCTGGCGCTGGACGTCGTGTTGTTCTGGTTGCTGTTTACACGCGTGTTCGAAATCGATCGTCTCTTTACTTGAAGCTCCTGAATTTCGAGCGGCGTCACCGATCAAGCAGACAAAAACGCGGGCACCGACATGAGCGACGACGCATCAGCAAAGGCCTATTGGGGCCAACTGTTCAGCAAGCGCTACTGGCTCGAAGCCGAGTTCGGAATGCTGCCGAAGGAACCATGGGCGCCGACGGGCGAAATGCTGGCGTACGAACTCGGCAAGACGAAGCCAGCACGGATCACGGGGCAGCCGACGTCGCTGGATATGGCCGTGTCGTACAACGCAACCTATCTGGAAGTCGCCGATAGCCGATACATGCGACGCGGCTTCGGCGGGATGGTGTTCACGCTTTTGCTGGCGCCACTTCTGTTTGTCGACATGCTGGTATTGATCTCGGTCTTTACCAACCGGTTCGATTCGATTGCTCTTTCGCTGGTGCTGCTGGCGTTGCTTGTGATAGTCGGCGCCCCATTGCTCCTCATGATCGGCTATCAATGGAAGCAGGACATGTTGAGCTACACCTACAAGCCGATCCGGTTGGTGCGCTCCACACGCAAGGTGCACGTGTTCCGGCATAACGGCCCCGGCGGCGTATGGTCGCTCGATTGGGACAAACTGGTGTTTTGCCTGAAGAAGGGGGGACTGAACTGGGGTGTGCTCGGTTATTTGCCGGACGCGGACGGGCAAGTGACGCATGCGCTCTACCTGGGCGCGGTCATGCCGGTTCACCCGAAGGGTATCGGGCCGGACGAGCCCTTGCTCGCGCACTGGGAATACTTCCGCCGCTACATGGAGGAAGGGCCGGCGAGCGTGCCTGCTCCGAATTATCTGTTGCCGATCGAAAACCGCCGTGAACCGTTCCTTTACGGCGTGCATCGCCTATGGCAGATGTTCGGCCCGTTCGCGGTGCTGTTCGCGCCGCTCACGACACCGGCCGGCCTGTTCCGCTGGCTCGGCATGCGCATGAGCCGTTTGCCTCGCTGGCCGGCGGAGGTGGATGCGCAATGTCGAGTGGCGCCGGAGGACGCAATCGTGCGGCCGGCGAAGAAGACCTACAGCCGTGTTTCGGTCGCGCTGGGTACGGTGGCGATGCTTGCGCTCGATGCGATATTGCTGTGGCTGCTGTTCACGCAGGTGTTCGGCGCCGATCGCCTCCTTGCCCACGGTTCCTGAGAAGGCGGGCATGCAGCCGACGTGTCAGGGGAGTCGACATCGGATGCCTGTTCTTGTATAGATTGGGGAATCCCCGTTCTCCTTTCACAGATGGCTACCGTACCGCAATCGACCGTCCTTCTCATCGGCGCCGCCGGCCTCCTCGGCCGCGCGGTTGCCGCATCGCTGTCCCGCGAGTCTTCGTTAAACCTCGTCGCGACGATCCGCAACCCGCACGGCGCAGGCGCAAAACGCCTTGCGTTGCCGGCGGAAAACCTCGCCGAACTCGACGTCCTCGACGAGCCGGCCCTCGAACACCTTTTCGCCACCCGCCAGCCGGCCGCCGTGATCATCTGCGCGGCTGAACGCCGCCCGGACGTCTGCGAACGCGATCCTGACGGCGCACGCGCAATCAACGTCACCGCCCCAGCGCGCATCGGCGCGCTCGCCGCGCGCCACGGCGCATGGACGCTCGGCATCTCCACCGACTATGTCTTCGACGGCAAGGCCGCTCCGTACCGCGAGGATGCCACCCCGAATCCGCTGAACATCTACGGCCGCACGAAGCTGGAAGGCGAGGCGGCGCTCCTCGCCGCGTCGCCGCTGTCGTGCGTGCTGCGCCTGCCGCTGCTGTACGGCCCGATCGTCGACTGGAGCGAATCGGCCGTCACGAGTCTCGTGCCGGCGATCGCCGCGTCCGCACGGCCGGGCGCCGACGCGGTCGGCATGGACGCCTGGGCGATCCGTTACCCGACCTATACGCCCGACGTCGCGGACGTCATCCGCGACCTGACATTGCGCCATCTCGCGGGTGCGTCGATCACGGGCATCCGTCACTGGTCGGGCGAGGAGCCGATGACGAAGTACGACATTGCGCAGCGGATCGCGGCCGCGCTCGGCATCGAAGCATCGCTCACGCGGATCGACCAGCCGACCGACGCGACGCCGCGTCCGTACGATTGCCATCTGGACGCATCGCGCGTGCGTGCAGCCGGGATCGATCACGCGACGCCTTTCGATATCGCGCTGCGCGCCGTGCTGCGCGATGCGCCGCAGACGCTGTAGGATCGGGCGCCGCGCCGCGCCGCGTGATCCGCAGCCGTCCATGGCGGCAGCCGCGCGCCGGAGGCGGCCCGCGCGCACCGGCCGGCCCATCATCGCCCACCCAGGAGCCCAGCCATGCAACTGAAATGGCTCGAAGACTTCGTCGAACTCGCGCGCACGCGCAGCTTCACCCGCGCGGCGGAGAACCGGTTCGTCACGCATCCGGCGTTCGGCCGCCGTATCCGGTCGCTCGAGGAGTGGGTCGGCGCGCGCCTGATCGCGCGCACGAAGCCGCTCGAACTGACGGCGGCGGGTACCGTGTTTCTCGATGCGGCATCGAACGCGCTCGACGTCCTGCACGGCGCCCGCACGCAACTCCAGGAAGCGTCGCCGGTGCTGGAGAACAACCTGCGAATCGCGACCGGCCGCACGCTCTCGGCCACCTTCTTCCCCGACTGGTACGACGAGACCGTCGCGCGCGCCGGTTTTTTTACGGCGACCGTGTCGACCGGCAGCGCGGAGGAAGCGATCCTGCAGCTCACGGCCGGCGACGCCGACATGCTGATCGTCTATTCGAGCCCGCATACGCGGCTGCTGATCGACCGCGACCGCTTCGACTGGCTGTCCGTCGCGCGCGAAGTGCTGGTGCCGGTCAGCGCGTTCGATGCGCGCGGCAGCGTGCGCTACCGGCTGCCGGCCGGGCAGGCGCCGGTGCCGTGGCTCGCGTTCGCGCGCACGCTGACCCTGCGCGCGGTGCTGGCACGCCATCTCGCCGAAATGCCCGGCCGCCCGACGCTGCGGCCCGTGTACCAGGCCGACTCGTACGAAGCGATCCTCGCGATGGCGCGCCGCGGGCTCGGCCTGGCGTGGCTGCCGCAGCGGCTCGTCGCCGACGACGTGCGGCGCGGCGAGCTCGCGATCGTCGGGGGCGCCGACTGGCAGATCGGCTTCGACATTGCGCTGTACCGGCGACGGAACGACCCGCACCCGGTACTGGACGCGATCTGGCGCACCGCGCCGGCCCGCGACGACGGCGCCGCATAGCCTCCGCGTGCAGCGCCCGCGCGGCCTGCGCGCCGATCGGCACGATTGCGTGCCGAAACGGCACGAACGCCCGCCCCGCGTTGCCTACACTCCGCGCTTGACTGGCCCGAACGGCCGCCGGCAAAGCCGCGCGCCGTCTTTCAAAATCCTGACGGCCAGCATTACCGGAGGAGCAAAGGGATGACCCGCACTACACACGGCGCGACGCCGGCCCCGCATAACCCGTGGCGCGAGATCTGCGCCGCGAGCATCGGCAACGCGCTGGAGTTCTACGATCTGCTGATCTACGGTTACTTCGCGATCGTCATCGGCCAGCTGTTTTTCCCCACGCACGACGCGGCGACTTCGCTGCTGCTGTCGGTCGGCACGTTCGGCATTTCGTTCGTCACGCGTCCGCTCGGCTCGATCGTGCTCGGCAGCTACGCCGACCGCGCAGGCCGCAAGGCATCGCTGACGATGTCGATCGGGCTGATGATGCTCGGCACCGCGATGATCGCGTTCGCGCCGACGTATGCGCAGATCGGCATCGCGTCGCCGTTGCTGATCATCGTCGCGCGGATGCTGCAGGGTTTCTCGACGGGCGGCGAATTCGGCGCGGCGACCGCGTTCATGGTCGAGCAGGCCGATGCGAAGCGCCGCGGCTTCTTCGCGAGCTGGCAGATGTCGACGCAGGGGCTCGCGACGGTGCTCGCGGCCGGCGTATCGGCGCTGCTGAGCCTGCTGCTGACGACCGACCAGCTGCACACGTGGGGCTGGCGCGTCGCGTTTTCGGTCGGGTTGCTGATCGGCCCGGTCGGGCTCTACATTCGCCGCAACATCGACGAACCGGCCGATTTCCGCCGGCTGGGCGAGCAAGGGCGCGCGAAGTCGCCGCTGCGCGACGTGTTCGTGCGCGATCGCGCGAACATGCTGCTCGGCGCGGGGGTGGTCGCGACGGCCACGGCCTTCAACTACGTGCACAAGCTGTACATGCCGACGTACGCGGTCAAGCAGCTGCATATCCCGGCCACGTCGTCGTATCTCGGCGCGGTCGTCACGGGCGCGATGCTGATGGTCGCCGCGCCGGTCGTCGGGCATCTGTCGGACCGTTTCGGCCGCATCCGCGTGATGCTGATCGCACTGATCCTGGTCGGCGTGACGACGTGGCCGCTGTTCGTCATGCTGAACCGCTATCCGACGGTCGAGACGCTGCTCGCGGTCCAGGCGCTGGTCGGCCTGCTGATCGCGGTGAGCCTCGCGCCGCTGCCGGCGCTGCTCGCCGACATCTTCCCGACGAGCACGCGCGGCACGGGCCTCGCGCTGTCGTACAACTTCTCGGTGACGCTGTTCGGCGGCTTCGCGCCGCTGATCGTGACCTGGCTGATCGACGCGACGCACAACAAGCTGGCGCCGAGTTTCTACGTGATGGCGACGGCCGTGCTCGGGATCACGTCGGTGATTTCGCTCGGCCGCCGGATGCGCGGCACGGCGGCCGCCGCCGCGCCATCGACACGCGCGACCGGGGCGTGACGCGCCGGCCGCAAACCCGATTCCGGCGCAGCCGGCACACGCCGGCCGTGCCTTTCCCGAACCTTGTTGAGCCTTTCCGACATGACCACGCTTGAAGCCATCCGCGCCGCCTTGCCGGCCTATCCGATCGAAGTGGCCTTCCCCGACATCTCGCGCTGGCGCGCGGGCAATACGGGCATCGACTATCTGCATACGTTCGACAGCGGCCGGCCCGGCAAGCACGTGATGATCCTCGCGCTGACGCACGGCAACGAAGTCAGCGGCGCGATCGCGGTGGATACGTTGCTGGCCGCGGGCCTGCAGCCGGTTGCGGGCCGGCTGTCGCTCGGCTTCGGCAACGTGGGCGCCTACGAGCACTTCAGCGCGGAGAACGCCGATGCGACGCGCTACCTCGACGAGGACATGAATCGCGTGTGGACGCCGGCCGCGCTCGACGGCACGCGCGACAGCCGCGAGCTCGCGCGTGCGCGCGCGATGCGTCCGCTGCTCGATACGGTCGACCTGCTGCTCGACATTCATTCGATGCACGAAGCGTCCGCGCCGCTGATGATGACCGGGCCGCTCGAGAAGGCGATCGCGCTGGCGGCCGCAATCGGCACGCCGGAGCACGTGATCATTGATCGCGGCCATGCGAACGGCACGCGGCTGCGCGACTACGGCGGCTTCGGCGACGCGGCGAGCGCGAAGAATGCGCTGCTGATCGAGACGGGCCAGCACTTCGCCGCGAGCGCGCGTGACGTCGCGCTCGACAGCGCGGCGCGCTTCCTGCTGCATGCGGGCGTGGTTGCGCGCGACGACGTCGCGGCCTTCCTCACGCAGGCCGTGCCGGTGCGGCAGAAATTCGTCGAGATCACGGAGCCGGTCGTCGCGCGTTCGATGGATTTCCGGTTCTCGCAACCGTTCACGGGGCTCGAGGTGATCGGGAAGGCCGGCACCGAAATTGCCCGCGACGGCGACCATGTGATCGTCACGCCGTACGACAACTGCGTGATCGTGCAACCGTCGATGCGGCATCTCGGCGTGAACGTCACGATGATGCGGCTGGGGCGCTTGCTGGATCGGTGACGTCGCCGGTGGCGGACCGCCGGGAGGCGGCCCGCGCGGTCGCGCTTCTCAGCCGATGCGTGGTGGGCCATGCCGCATGCGATTCACGCATCGGCGAGGGCGGCGCAGACCGAACAGCCAGGGCGCCCGTGCATCGATGTGCTATGCGTGTCGCTTCGGGTTCCACGCCTTGTGTACGAATTCGAGGCGGTTGCCGTCGAAGTCGGCTACGTTGGCGGCGTAGTAGCCGGGGGCGAAGTAGGTACGATCCGCCGGTTTCCCCTCGTCAATCCCGCCGGCCTTGATCGCGGCGGCGTAGGCAGCGTCGACCAGTTCATTGGTATCGCAGACGATCCCGACGTAAAGCCCGGTCTCGCCGGGATGACGTTTGCGCAGCCAGATGCTCGATCCGACTCCCGCTCCCTTGCCGTACACGTCGTCGCCGATGCCGTAAAGATCGGGGACGCTTTCCGGGCCCGAGGCGGAGTCGTAGTTGCCGAAAATGCTCCAGCCGAGCGGCTTCAAGGCTTCAGCGTAGAAGGCCAGTGATTTTTCGATGTCGGTGACTGAGATGTAAACGTGGTCGATCATTGGGCGCCTTCGACGGGGATGGGTACGGTCTGCGCATGGCGATATCCGACAGCCGGGCGTCTGCTCGTGGCCGGGCCCCGACGGTCGCCGACGCAGGGATGCCTGATGCTACGGCCGTGCATGCGCTTTCACAAGCCGCACATGGAATCACGCGCGAGCCTGGCGCAACGAACCGGGCATCCGGCTCGGCGTGAACGTCACGATGATGCGATGGAGGCGACAAACGCCGGACGACGCCTGAATCGCAATGGCAAGCCGGCCGGCTTCGTCGGTACCCGGACGGGAATGGCAGATGGATGAACAGGTAGCGGGCATGCAGGTGCGATGTCGCGCAGTATCGGCACCCCAGCCCGCGGTGGTGCTGGATTCAGACCGTCAATCCAGCACCGGGCTTCACGTATCGATAATCGTCGAGCGCTTCAAGATCGATTAACGAATCGCAAAGCGGGTCGCCGGTGAGCCATTCGCGCAATTATTTCCATAGATAAAAAGATTTCTGTTTTCAGAATATGCCTGGTAAATAATCGAATAAACTTCCTTGGCACTGAACGAGTAGACGCCATCGTTGATCGTCACCAGCAGGTTGCCGGTGGTGTCGGTTTCGATCTTGTCGATCTTGCCGGCTTTGCAAAGCGCCTGTGCGGACGCGCACGTGGAGGCGAGCATCAGTGCTGAAAACAGCACGGTTGCAATCTTCTTCATGACTTTCCTTTGGAATTGAATGAAATGATGCGATCTGACGACGTCGGCCACGTCCGGAAAGACATGTCTGTCCTTCCGGATTGCTGATTCGCAAGCGTCTGGAAATCAACGGGGCCTGGCAAGCTGGAACTTTGCGACAAAGCACGAATGAAATGATTCGTGCTGCGCCTCCGTTACCTCTTTGATTTTTGAATCGCGGTGTTGCGGCGCACAACACAGACTATTTATTTGGGTTTGAGGGCGCCAATCGAATTAATTTATCGTTAATGGAATTCGATAATTTTTGTTTGAATTTGATTTAGTTGAATTCTGGGTGGAGTTGTTTTTATTTTTTGATTGTTTCGATATTCAAATAATCGGCGACGAATATTGAGGCGATGATCGATGGTGGTGCCGGCGCGGCAGGCGAAGCGCATGGGCGTTCATGGGGTTCGATTGATCGAGCGCGGGAGGAATCCCTGGCACGAAGCGACTCGTGCCCGAACGGAAAGGCGCTACACTGCGCGGGTTCCCGGGCACACCGGGCGCGCCGGGGCGTCGGGCACACGGTTTGCCGACACGCGACGATGGTTTCGCCCGCACCCCGGCTCATTCGAACAAATCACGAGAGCAAGAGAGGGCCCATGCTGACACGTCTTCGTATCGGTCTCGATCGTGCGCGCGACCTGCGCGAAGCGGGACGACCGTCTCCCGTCCACCCACGGCCGCAGGCGAGCGAACTGGTCGACCTCAGCGCGCAGCGCGCGATGTGGCGTGTCGCCGTTCCGGGCCAGGCCGACTGCTACATGGCGGCGACGCCCGCCGAAACGGAGCGCTACGTCGTGCATCTCGACGCGCAGACGTTCTACGGCCTGTGGCTCGGCACGAGCCCGAGATTCCCGCAGCCGAACTCGCAGGACTGCGTGCCGCGCCGCGTCATGCCGCTCGACAGCAAGTACGCGTCGGCCGCCGCCGCGTTCCGGGCCGGCCGCCTCGAACCGGTGGCGCTGCCGCCGGTCGGCTACTGGATCGAGGGAGGCGGGTACGAAGTCGCGATGAGCAATGGCATGACGCGCACCTTCTGGCTGCTCGCCAACCGCGTGCGGTCGTTTCCGGTCAGCGTCGACAACGCGACCTGGGCCACGATGCTGAACAACATGGCCGGTGTCGGCGTCGCGCCGATTGCGTACCGCGAACTGTTTTCCCGGCGCGCGTAAGTCGGTCGTCGCGATCCGGCCGCGCCGGATCGCCCCGGTTTGACACGCCGCGTTCGCGGCCTTTAAAGTCGCATCGCGGGCCGGTGGGTCAAGCTCACGCCCGGAACAGGCAGCCGATGTTCCAGGACTACGGGGCTACCCCGTGGATCAGATCGACATCCCGATGCGTCGCAAGGAGCGCCGTTGCGCGTTGCGCAACGTGACTCCTCGCAGTACCCGTCACGTTGGCTCATCGTCCCGCCCATCCTTTTCCATGTCTTCATCCCTGCGCGATACCACCCGCACGATTGCCGAGGCGATGCTGGCCGGTGCGCCCGAACGTGCCGGCGTCCTGTCCCGGATGGCGGCGGTGCTCGGCGGCGCGCCGCCGTGGACTCACGAAGTCGCGGACACCGCGCTCTTACGCTTCGGCGCGCGCTGGGCCGATGTCGACATCGATGCGCTTGCGGCGCACCTCGCCGATGCGCCGCCGTTCGTGCTCGCGTGGTACGGCAGCGACCGGCCCGCCGCGATCCGCGTCGTGCGGCTGCCGCTCGTCCAGCTGCCGTTGCCGGCGCCGCTGGCCGGCTGCGACGTGCCGCAATGGGCGACGCCCGGCGATCTCGCCGACTGGCTCGGCGTGCGCGTGCCGGAACTCGACTGGCTGTCCGACCATTGGCGCGTCGACGCGCGCAGCGGCGCCACGCCGTTGCATCACTACACGTACGTGGCGCACGACAAGCGCAGCGGCGGGTGCCGCCTGGTCGAGATCCCGAAGGGCCGGCTGCGCGAAGCGCAGCGCCGCATCCTGCACGGGCTGCTCGACCGCATCGCGCCGCACGGAGCGGTGCACGGTTTTCGCAAGGGGCACGGGATCGTGTCGTTCGCGGCGCCGCATGCCGATCGCGATATCGTCGTCCGTTTCGACCTCGCGGATTTCTTCGTATCGATACGCGCCGCGCGCATTCACGCGCTGTTCGTCACGCTCGGATACCCGGCCGAAGTCGCGCGCACGCTTACCGGGCTGTGCACCAACCGCGTGCCGTCCGCGCGGCTGCTCGCACCGGATCTGCGCGACCGGTTCGACTGGATCGGCCGCCAGCGCTACCGCGAACGGCATCTGCCGCAGGGGGCGCCGACGTCGCCGGCGCTGGCGAACCTGAGCGCCTTCCGGTTCGACATGCGGCTCGCCGCGCTCGCGCGTTCGCTCGATGCAACCTACACGCGTTATGCCGACGATCTCGCATTTTCCGGCGGCGGTGCGCTGGCGCGCGACGTCGAGCGGCTGCAGGTGCGCGTTGCCGCGATCGCGCTCGAGGAGGGCTTTGCGCTGCACCTGCGCAAGACGCGCGTGATGCGGCGCGGCATGCGCCAGCAACTCGCCGGCGTGGTCGTCAATCGTCATCCGAACCTGGCGCGCGATGAGTTCGATCTCCTGAAGGCCATCCTGACCAACTGCATCCGGAGCGGGCCGGCGGCGCAGAATCGCGATGCGCGTCCGGACTTCCGCGCGCATCTCGCCGGGCGCGTCGCGCATGCGGCCGCGCTGAACGCGGCGCGCGGCGCGAAGCTGCGCACGCTGTTCGACAGGATCGCGTGGGACGCCTGCGACGTCGGTCTGTAAGCGGCTGAAAAGCGATCGACGAGCGGCCGAAAAGCGACCAAAAAGCGGCCGGGTCCGGATCGACGCCGGCCGACGACTTCTGCATCGCGATGCCGTGCACTGCTATCATTCGCGCCATGCCGCGCCAGTGCCTGGTGCGGCGCCTACTTGCCGCAGTCGTTCGCCCGTGCCTTCGTATGCGGCGGGCTGCGCGTTGCCGGGCCGGTTCAGTCTGTCATCGATTGACGCGCGACGTCGTTTAGTGCGTATCGCGCAAGCCACGCCGGCTCAGGCAAACGATACATACATTTGACAGCACCCATCGGCGGAACTTCGTGGTAGGTTCCGCCATCGGAGCTTTTTGCGAAAACATGCCCAAAGAGGATGAATACATGACCCAGGCCCTGCAGGAACTCGAAGCACAACTTCGGGACCTGAATATCAAGCTGTCGGATGCGAAGCAGAAGGAGAAGCAGGCCGCGCTCGCGGCATTCAAGGAACAGGTCGAGCTTTTGGGAATTTCGCAGCAGGAAGTGCTGAGCGCGCTCGGTTATATCGTCCAGCGAAAACGCAAGGCGCCTGCCAAGTACTACGATCCGACGACCGGCCGCTCATGGTCGGGCCGCGGCCCGCGGCCGAAATGGCTCGAAGGCAAGGATCTCGACACGCTCGCCGTCGACCGCGAGGCCAAGACCTGGTGGCCCGGAGACGACCAGGGCTGAAGCCGGCCAGGCTGCCGGACCCTCCGGCGCCCTCCGGCTCGCGCAAGCGGGCCGGCCGGCAACCTGCTCCCCCCCACGTAGTCGTTCATCCGGTGTCCGGCCTGGCCGCGACATCGCCGGCTTCACCGCCGACACCGGCCCGCCGTTTTTCCCTCCCGTTCATGACCCGCAGGTTGCCGCCATGCCGTCCCGCAGGCGGGTGCCGGCGCGCGCGGACCCTCGCCACTGGCCGACCTGCCGGCCCTTCGTTCGCGGGCACAGGCCTTAGAATGTCGCCGGACAATCGTGGCGGGACACCATGGCAGCAAACATGAAATCTCCGACGCTCGGCGGCCCGTCGGCCCCGCGCGTCGAGCAGGTCGGCGCGTACGCGTGGAAAGCGCTGGCCGGATCGGCGATCGGCTATGCGATGGACGGCTTCGACCTGCTGATCCTCGGCTTCATGCTGCCGGCGATCACGGCGGCGCTGCACCTGACTCCCGGGCAGGGCGGCGCGCTCGTCACCTGGACGCTGATCGGCGCTGTCGCCGGCGGCATCCTGTTCGGTGCGCTGAGCGACCGCTACGGGCGCGTGCGCGTGCTGACCTGGACGATCCTGCTGTTCGCGGTCTTCACCGGGCTGTGTGCGTTCGCACAGGGCTTCCGGGATCTGCTCGTCTACCGCACCATCGCGGGCATCGGGCTGGGCGGCGAGTTCGGGATCGGCATGGCGCTCGCGGCGGAAGCGTGGCCGGCCAGCAAACGCGCGCGCGTGTCGTGCTACGTCGCGCTCGGCTGGCAGGCCGGCGTGCTGTTGGCCGCCCTGCTGACGCCGTTTCTGCTGCTGCACATCGGCTGGCGCGGGATGTTCCTGGTCGGCGTGCTGCCCGCGCTGCTCGCGTGGGCAATGCGCAACAAGCTGCACGAGCCGGAAGCGTTCGTGCAGCGCGCGGCGCAGCCGAAGGCCAACGCGTTCCGCCTGCTCGTCGCGGACGGCCGCACCGCGCGCACGAGCCTCGGCATCGTGATCCTGTGTTCGGTCCAGAACTTCGGCTATTACGGGATCATGATCTGGCTGCCGACCTTCCTGTCGAAACAGATGGGTTTCTCGCTGACGAAGTCGGGGGTGTGGACGGCGGTGACGGTCGTCGGGATGATGATCGGCGTCTGGGTGTTCGGGCAACTGGCCGACCGCATCGGGCGCAAGCCGACGTTCCTGCTGTACCAGCTCGGCGCGGTGGCGACGGTCATCGCGTATGCGCAGCTGTCGGACCCGACGGCGATGCTGTGGGCCGGCGTGCTGATGGGCATGTTCGTCAACGGGATGGTCGGTGGCTACGGGACGCTGATGTCGGAGGGTTATCCGACGGCCGCACGCGCAACCGCGCAGAACGTGCTGTGGAACATCGGCCGCGCGGTGGGCGGCTTCGGCCCGGTCGCGGTCGGCGCGCTTGCCGCGCACTATTCGTTCCAGACGGCCATCGCGATGCTCGCCGGCCTCTACGTGCTCGACATGGTCGCGACGCTGTTCCTGATTCCCGAGCTCAAGGGCGTCGAGCTCGAATGAGCGCGGCGATCGCGCGCAATCCAACCCCTTCTCCGGAAACCACGATGCAGCAGAAGAACAGGACGATCGGCGTGATGGGCTCGGGCAAGGAGCCGTGGCTCGAGTTTTCGGAGCCGCTCGGCGCATGGCTCGCGCAGGCCGGTTTCAACCTGCTGACGGGCGGCGGGCAGGGCGTGATGCTGGCGGTCGCGCGGGCGTTCGCCGGCGTGCCCGGGCGGGCCGGGCGATCGATCGGCATCCTGCCGACGCAGGCCGATCCGCTCGCGGGCTTCGTGCCGCTCGACGGCTATCCGCATCCGTTCGTCGACATCCCGATCCTCACGCCGCTGCCGCGCCGCGAGCCGGACGCCGAGCCGCACACAATCAACCGCAACTACGTGAACGTGCTGAGCAGCGACCTGATCGTCGCGCTGCCGGGCGGGCACGGCACGGCCGAGGAGATTGCGCTCGCGCGGCGCTGGCGCAAGCCGCTCGTCTGCTTCGGGCCGGAGGGGGCGTTTCGTGTGCTCGCGGCGGGCGCCACGTGTACGTCGTCGCTCGACGACGTGATCCGGTTCGTGGAAGACGCGTTTTCGGCGGAGCACGCGAAGCGATAGTTCATGCAATCGGCCTCGGTGGAGATCGGACCCGCTCGTGTCCCGGCCGGTCGTCCCGCATGCCGAGTGCACGCTCACTGTCGAATGGCAGCCATTGCATCATGGTCGAGCCGCGCGCAGAGGCATGACCGATGGTCTCGTACCACATCTGGCCCAGGCGCCACGGGGGGGCGCCGGTCGACATGTTGGTAGATGCGGTTCACGTCGTGACGGTGTTCGTGGCGGTGACATGCAACACGGTGGGGCGTGCGGCTCCGGCAGGAGTACCCCTGCCGGGCGAGGCGCCGACCGGCAAACCAGTCCGTCAAGACGTGATTGCCGGTGAAATAAAACAAAGAGACTGATTTTTTAGAATATATAAAAGAGATCCGTTGATTGTTGTTTTTGGCATATCACACCTAGAATAATCCTGGTTAGGGCCTGGATTTTAGATGGGTTGATCGTGTTGATTAAACGGATTGAAAAATGAACGAGATTGTTTATATCGTCGCGGAGCGATCGGGGTACTTTCTCGGTAAATATTTGGGCTGGCTGATATACCCCTATCTCGTGATATTGAAAGGCGGCGCCTGGAATATTCAGCAAAGTTTTGAAGGGCTCGGACTTGTCTCGTCGAATTTTGTCGAGCAGGATGCGCAGGGGCAGGTCGTTTCGAGTTATTGGTCGCCAGGCGAAGCGATGCTGCCGATTCTGGTCGTGCTCTGGATACTCTTGCTGGTATTGGCGTTCCTCTACATCACGACGGGATATGTGCTCGCCAGGAAGAAGGGGGCCCTGGTTGCATTGTCAATTCTTTTGCTCCCGGGGTTGCTGGTACTGCAGGGCTGGTGGCCCTTGATTTCGCTTGTGCCCGATTCGTTCGTCATCGGCGGGAGCGGTGTGCTGGGCAGCGGTTGGGGCATGCTGACGCTGGTAGGCTTAGGGCTGGTCGCGGGATGGTGCGGCGTGCTTGTGCTCATCGACCTCCTGCCGATCGGCGACGGTTTCGGGCATGTCTACGATCATGTTTGGTACGCGGCCGCGTTGCTCGCGGGCATTTTTTTCGTGTTCGACTCGCAAGCGAACCGGCATGTCCAGTCTCTGCAGGAGAGTTCGCGCGATACGCAGAGAGCAAGCGCCTATCTGTTGAAGCAGGCGGAACGGTATGAATCGTGGTGCGCGCAGAACAGGCTGGGGGAGAGCCTGTCATGCCGCTGGGCGTCGAGCTTGCAGCAAACACTGCTCGATTACTCGGCAGAAGATCCGGCTGTCTTTGTCGTCACGGGGCCGCATGCCGCCGCGGATATGTATCAGATCAACGGGCGACGTCTGACACCGGAGCAAATTACGTCATTGCGAAACGAAATTGCGACATACAACGAGGACATGTGTCCTGTTACGCGGATCAACGATAGGGTCAGCGTGATGCCGCCGTCATCGTCGCGGTGCCTGAGAACCCCGATACAGTTCTGCGCGTCGTTTCCCGAACGGCTTGACGGGCGAGACGTCAGGCACGATGCGTTCAATCCGGCATCGCTTGCAAGCGAATGTGTCGTTTCGACACTCGTCGCGTTTCGCGACCAACAAGAGAAACTGCTGACGCAGGTCAACGACGATCGTCGGTCGAAGCACTATCGATGGATCTACTACGTGCTTTTTTCCATTGTCATCGGCGGGAAAATCGCGCTGGCGACGGCCAAGACGGCGGGCTTGAACAAGCGCACGCCGACCGACAGGCGGAGAAGCCTGCACTGGGTTAGTCGTCTCTGGCAGATTTCATGGAGAGGATTGCAGATCATCTGGTGGGTGATCGCAGGGAGCGCGGCGATCTGCGTGGCATTACTGCGATTCGCGATGCCCCGGAGCGGAAAGCGATAAGTCGAGACCAGCTGGCCTTTGCGACAGCCCGATTGACGGTAGCCTTACGCGGAGAGTCGCGCGACCGTCCGTCGCGAAGCCGATGTCTGACGAGGGCTCGTCGGTCAACTGGGGCGGGCGGTCGACGCCTTGTCGGATAGGTCGACTATTCCGCAGCCGATCGGAACAGTGCCTGCGGCGCGAGCCGCCGCAGGCACTGTTCAGTCCCGCGGTGCGACGCTCATCGCCCCGTCTTCAACTGCGCCCACAGCCGGTTCTGCAGCCGGCGAATCTCGGGCGGCATCGGCTTGAGCAGCGTCATCCTGCTCAGCACCTCGTCGGCCGGATACACCGACGGGTCGCGCGCGATCGCGGGCTTCACATACTGGCGCGCGGCCTTGTTCGCGGTCGGATAGAACACCGCGTTGGTGATGCCGGCGTTGACCTTCGGATCCTGCAGGTAGTTGATCCACTTCAGCGCGGCGTCGCGGTTCGGCGCATCCTTCGGGATCACCATCATGTCGAACCACAGCAGCCCGCCTTCCTTCGGGTTCGCGAAGCGGATCTCGTACGGGCGCTTCGCTTCGGCGGCGCGGCGGTGCGCAATGCCGACGTCGCCCGAATAGCCGAACGACACGCACAGGTCGTTGTTCGCGAGATCGTTGATGTAGCCCGACGAGTTGAACTGCGTGATGTACGGGCGCACCTTCTTCAGCACCTCGTACGCCGCGCGGTAGTCGGCCGGGTTCGTGCTGTTCGGGTCCTTGCCCATGTATTGCAGCGTGGCCGCGAACACGTCGACGGCCTGGTCGAGGAACGATACGCCGCAGCTCTTGAGCTTCGCCATGTTGGCCGGGTCGAACACCAGCGCCCAGCTGTCGACCGGCGCCTTGTCGCCGAGCGCCTTCTTCACCGCCTGCACGTTGTAGCCGATGCCGTCGGTGCCGTAGGCCCATGGCACGCCGTACTGGTTGCCCGGATCGGCGTCGGCGACCATCTTCATCAGCAGCGGATCGAGGTTCGACAGGTTCGGCAGCTTCGACTTGTCGAGCGGCTGGTAGACGCTCGCCTGAATCTGCTTGGCCATGTAGTTCGACGTCGGCACGACGATGTCGTAGCCGGAATTCCCCGACATCAGTTTCGCCTGCAGCGTGTCGTCGCTGTCGTAATTGTCGTAACGCACGTGGAGGCCCGTCTGCTTCTGGAAGTTCGGGACCGTGTCCGGTGCGATGTAGTCGGACCAGTTGTAGATGTTCAGTTCACCGGCCGCGTGGGCGGTCGTGCCGGCGGACGCGGCGGCCGACAGGGTGGCGGCGGTTGCAATGCTGCGGGCAAGCGTGCGGATTCGCATGACGAGGTCTTCCATTTTCAGGGCGCGTGTCGATCCGCGATGCGCGGGCCGGTGCGCGACGGTTCATCGGATGAAGCGGGCGTGCGCGAGCACCGCTCGCGGTGAACGAGCGTGGTGCGCGACGATCAGGAATCCGTTCGATTGCGGGCCGGCTCGCACGGAAACGAAGCGCGAGCGGATTCCGTCACCGGTCGGGCGACACGGCGGGCAGGTCGAACGGATGCAGGGAAAGGGGGGGAAGCGCTAAGGCAGCAGCGAGGCCACGTCGTCGGTATGGATCGCGACGTACGCACGCGCGGCGACGGCGTTGTGGCGGCGAACGGAGCGGCAGGACAGGATGGTGTAGATCGACAGATGCAGGCGAGGACTTTGCCAGCCGTCACCACTGTCGTCGGTGGACGCGATCGCGGCGCGCAGGTTTCGCGCATCGCCTCGTCTCCACCGCACCAGCGGGCCACGGAATCTCACGTTTACTCTCGACCGGGTTGTTGAAAGTATTGAACACCTGACGATTCGCCAGCGACTGCCGTTTCAGGCCGCGGTCATCGAATTTGCCGCGATGCGTCATCGGTTTCGAGACGCGAACTGAAAGCTTGGCGGACCGCTGGATCGCCGAAAACATGACGCTTCCGTGAATCATCAGGTAAATCGCTGTAAGGATGTCTCGGGATTTTCCCTAGTGATTCGCAGGCCGATGCAGGCGTTCGGCGTGATCGCGATAACGGATGAACCGCGCACGCGACGCGGCTCGAGCGGTCATGACGGGCGTCAAGTGATGAGAATATTCGACGGCATGCAGCCCGTCGACCTTCAGCCGCCGGATGGCCCGGGCCGGCTGAAGCGCTGCTCGACCACCTCGGTGCCCCATTGCGTGCCCGCGGATTCGCTCGTCAGCGTGAAGCCGAACGACTCGTACAGGTGGCGTGCCGAATCGAGGCCCTTGAACGTCCACAGATAGGTTTCGCGAAACCGCTGTGCGTCGACGAAGCGCATCGCTTCCGTCATCAGGCGGCGCCCGATGCCGGAGCCGCGCAACGCATCGTTCACGATGAACCATCGCAGGTGCGCGACGCCCGTTGCCGGGTCGCCGTCGATCGCGAGCGACGCGAGCGTCCGTCCGTCTTCCTGGCACAGCCAGAGCGCCTTGCCGTCGGCCGGCAGCGCACCGGCGAACTCGGCCAGCTCGGTCGCCACCCGCTTTTCGAAAAAGGCGCCGAATCCCCAGTGTTCCGAATAGAAGCGCGCGTGAAGGCCCGCGATATCGCCGATGCAGCCCGGCTGGTAGCCTTCGCGGATCGATGGCGCATCGGGTGTCGCGGCGCTTGCCCTGGCGGCATTGTCCTGCGCGAGCGCATCGGCATACAGCGCGAGCGAGCGCAGCAGCGCCTGTTGATCCGCCGGCACCATGCGGCGCAACGCATTCGACACTTGATCCGTCGCGAACGCGTCGATTCTTTTCTGGAGCTTCTTGCCGTCGGCGGTCAGGTACAGCTCGGTCGCGCGCGCATCGTCGCTCGACACGCGCCGTTCGACGATGCCGGCCGTCTCGAGCCGCGCGAGTTGCCGGCTCGTGTTCGACTTGTCCAGCCGCAGGATGTTGCCCAGATCGCGGGCGTTGATGCCGGGCGCCATCCCGATCTCGAGGATCGCGTGAACCGCCGAAGGCGCCCAGTCGCTGTCGGCCAGCGTCGCGCGCATGAAGCCGAGCTCGCGAACCAGTTTGCGGGAGAAGTCGCGAAGCTCGAGGATGGTTGCTTCGCGAGGCTTGGCGGGAGCGTCGATGAGGTCCATGGTCAGCCCGGAAAGGTTGCGGATCGCAAGCAATAATAGTTGCGGGTCGCAACTTGATCAAGGCGGATTTTCATCGGGACGCGTCGTGCCGAGCGGTGCTTGCGGGGCCGGCGCCGGCGCGGATCACGGGGACGGATGGGCGGGCGGTGAGTGGTATTGGCGCGGATGGCGGAGTGCCGGGCACCGGACGCATACTCGGTGCATCCGGACGCCCCGCCATGCGAGCGCGGGTGTCGGCCGGTCATCGATCCGCGGCGGCGGACAACGGAGCCCACCATGAACAATCTGAAGCCGATGACGATTGCGTTGCTTGCCGGGTGCGGGATCGGTGCCGGTGCCGTTCACGCGGCCGGCAGCATGGATGCGCCGCCCTGCAGCGCGGCGCATGCGGCGGATCAGGGCGGGATCGCCGCGATGCCTGGCACGTCGGTGCGCAGCTTTTCGACCGCCGGTTGCTCGGGCGCGGTGCTGCAGGGCGACCGGGCCACCGCGACGGTCAACGGCGACCGGATCGAGCTGCGGGACGGCATCGTCTACGTGAACGGCCGTTCGTACGGCGCCGTCACACCGGCGCAGACGGTCGAATACGAAGCCGCGCACGACCGGCGTACGTTGAAGGTCGACGGGAAACCCCGCACGCCGGTGCGCTGAGTACGCGCCCGGGCCCGCGGCAACCGCGCCGCGCCTAGTCGACCAGCGTCAGCCGGCCGTCGCTGAGTTGCACCTCGCGCCCGATCCACGCCGCGTCGACGCGCGGCAGCACGGCCGACGGCTTGCGCAGTTCGCGCAGCAGCGTCGCGCCGTGCGACAGCCGGCCGCCCATGCGCGCGATCACCGCGCGCGCGGCCTGGTACTGCGCGTGCCGGCCCGGGTCGAGCGTGTCTTCCAGCAGGATGTCGCGGCCGAGCACGCCTTGCGTGTGGCCCGGATAGATCATGAAGCCGGCCGCCTCGTCGGTGCCTTCGCTGCCGTCCTGCCAGAAGCTGCCGTTGCGTTCGCGGCGATCGGGATGGGGCGCGAACCATGCGTCGCGGTCGGCGGCCGGCATCGCGTGATGCAGGCGGAAGAACACGCGCATCAGGTTGTCGCGATACCACTCGCGCACCTGCAGATACCAGCCGCGCATGCCGGGCGCGCCGAGCGCGTGGAGCACGCGGACGGGCAGCGGCCAGTCGGGAAACGCCTGCAACGGCAGATCGGCGGGCGCGGGCCGTGCGGTGCCCGGATCGGTTTCCCACGGCAGGCGATGCGGGCTGTTCTCGAGCCGGCCATACGCGGTCGGCGGACGGCCCCAGAGCGCGCCGCCGCTGCTGGCCAGCGATGACGCGATGCACAGGTTGCCCTGCACGACGAACACGTAGAAGCGCGTGAACCAGTCGGCCAGCTGCCGGCCGTCGGCGCGTTGCTCGACGAGCGTCGCGAGTTCCCGGTCGAAGCGCTGCAGGCCGCGTTCGAGCGTCGGCAGATGCCCGCGTGCGGCGCGCAGCATGCGCCAGAACACCGGCAGCGAACGCAGCAGCCGCAGCGGGCGCCAGCGCAGCGGCGGGGTCGCGCCGCCGATCTCGCCGCTGTAGTTGCCGGCCGATACGCCCCAGTCGGCGAGACGGGCGAGGAACAGGTCGTTGTTGATGTACGACGCGCCGCCATAGAGCGCGGTGAATGGTTCGTTGTCCTGCAATACGCGCGCATCCCAGCGCGCCATGATGGCCGGGATGCTGCCGGCCGCGCGCCGTTGGGCGTACTCGACCAGCCGGCTGGGCTGCGGCGGCAGGATCTCGGCGATGTTCGCGGCGGTCAGGTGCCGGTGCCAGCCGTAGCTGCTGATCGGGCGGTATTGCAGCAGCCACAGCTGCGTGCCGTCCCACGCCCATTCGACATCGCCCGGCACGTAGTGGAACGCGCGCAGCACGCGTTGCAGGAAGGTCCACAGTTGCGTCGCGTCCAGGCCGTGCGCGCCCGGGAACGTGCCGCGTTGCCAGGGCTCGCCGAGCCGCGACAGGATCGCGCGTTGCGGGCTGGTCTGGCCGTCGGCGAGCGATTCGAGGTGGCCTTCCACCCATTCGACTTCGACCGCGAGATGCCGCACGAACGCGATGCCCGACAGCACCGGCGTGATGAAGCGCTGTACGACCGTTTCCTCGAGGCCGCCGTCGAGCAGTTCGGCCACGCGCGCGGCTGCCTGCGAGGCCGGTACGCGCAGGAACGTGGTGTGCAGGCCCGCGTTGGCCGCATCGGCCTGGTCTTCGCCATGGCTCGACGAGCGGATCGCCCACTCGGCGTCGGGCTGGCTCGCGAGAAAGCCGGGCAGGCGCGGATCGTCGGCGCGGGTCAGCGACAGCGCGGGCGGCACGGGCAGGCCGGCCATCGTGGCCAGCGCCAGGCGCCCGCCCTTGGTGTGCGCGACGAAGCCGGCGTCGCCCGCTTCGAGCCACTGCGCGAATGCCGCCGGCGCGTCGATCCACGGATAGTGTCCCCAGCCGGCCTGCAGCGTGACGGTGAGCTCGGCGCGCGCGAGGATGGCCGACCATGCGGCGGCCTGGCGCACGCCGAGCACGGCGTCCTGGTCGCCCCACACGAGTTCGATGCGATCGGTGACCCACTCGAGCAGCGGCAGCGCGGTATCGGCGCGCACGAGATCCCAGTGCGGCAGGAACGCTCGGCAGCGCGCGTAGCCGGCGCCCATGCGGCGGTACTGCGCGCGTGTCCAGGTCAGGTTCGAGAACTTGCGGGCGAACAGCGCCGGGTAGTGCGCGAGCAGCCAGTGAATGGTCTTGCGCAGCGGCTTCGGCGCCATCAGTTTCGGCAGGCGCCGTTCCCACAGAAATGCACCGACAGGCGCGAGCAGCACGCTGCGGCCGAAGTGGCCGGGGCGCCGTTGCAATGCGTGCAGCACCAGCAGCGCATTCACGCCGACCGCCATGATCGCGTGGCCCGGTTCGGTCGCGTCCAGCAGCGCTTGCGCATACGCGGCGAGATCTTCGCAGGGCGGCGCGGGATTGTCGCCGAAGCCCGGCAGTTCCAGCGGCACGGGCCGGTAACGGCGGAAGTGGGGCAGCGTGTCGTCCCACCAGTCGGCCGCGCTGCCGTTGCCGGCGAGGAGGTACAGGATCGGTTTGCTCATGGAGGCTTCGTCGGCGGGCGATCGTCGCGGTGGCGCGCGCCCGGTTGGGGCGGCGCGGCCCGCGGATGCCGCTGCGCATGTTTGTGTCGTCTTGTTCGCGTTGGGCCGGTGCGAGTGGAATGGAAGCGTGGCCCCGCTCGGCTTGATGGTTGCGCGCATTCTACTTGAGTCGACCCGGACGATAACCGCCATCTCGAACGCGACGCCATGCAGACGCAGGTCATGCATGACGTGTGCGGGAATGGCCGATGCCGTCAATGAATCCGGCTCGTGATCGTTCGGCGCGAAGGCTTGTGCGGCGGGCCTTTTAACCGCGCGCCCATGGCGCGTTACGTGTCGGACTCGGCGCCGGCGCGCGGCGGGTGCCCGGTCCAGCGTCGATACGCATGGCGGAAGCTGCGCGGCTCGCTGTAGCCGAGACGTTCCGCAATGGCCGCGACCGTCAGCTCCGGATCGTCGAGCATCCGCACCGCCTCGTCGCGGCGCACGTCGTCGAGCAGCGACTGGAAGGTGAGACCGTCCTTGTCGAGCCGACGGCGCAGCGTGCGCTCCGTCAGGTGCAGCGCGTTCGCGAGCGACGTCATCGACTTGAAACGTGTGAGGTCGCGCGCCATCAGCTCCTTCGCGCGATCGGCGAAACGCGTGCCGACCGACGCGGCCCACTGCCGTTCGAGCGCCTCGCACTGGCCGTGCAGCGCATTGAAGCTGACTTCGTTCGCGAGCAGCGGCATCTCGGTGCCGTTCACGGACGTGAACACGAGCCGGTTGTCACCGGCATTGAACGCGACCTTGCAGCCGAAGTGGCGCGTGTAGTCGGCCGCGTTGCGTGGCGTGCGGCGCGCGAGCTGTACCTGCGCGGGCCAGACCGGCTTGCCGACGAGGTCGGACACGATCAGGCGCAGGCTCGACAGGCACATGTCGACCTGGAACACCTCGAGATCGGGCTCGCCGTTGTAGCGGCTGATGGTCACGCTCATGCCGTCCGCATGCGCATCGATACGCACGTCGAAATACAGGCCCATGAACAGCGGAAACTGGCTCATGCACCGGAATGCCTGCATGACGGAGCCGCTGATCAGCATCGCGTAGCCGGCGAGGCCGAGTGTCGATACGTGCAGCCGCGCGCCGATCGACAGCCCGATCGACGGCACGCCGCTGCGCTGCAGCAGGTTGCGGAAGCAGCGCTGCTCCTGGCCGCGATTCACGTGCAGGTTCGGCGACGCGACTTCGTCCGCGCCGAGCCCCGTGCCTTCGAGCAGCGCGGCACCGTCGATGTGCCGCACGCGGCACTCGTCCAGCGCGACCGCGATCGCGTGGACGGTGGCGGGAATGTCCTCCTGGCGTCCGGCCGGGCGCGCGAGGCCGAGCGACGAACGCAGGCTGCGCTCGGCCCGGCTCTGGTTTCGATGAGATCGGGTGTCCATGGTGCTGACGGGGCGGCTGGGTCGCGTAGAACATAGCCGGAATGTCCGCAAAACGCCAGTGCGGCACAGCACCATGCATGACGCGCCGGCGCGATACGCGGCCGGGTGTCCGGAAATATCCCCCGATTACGTCCGCATTTCTCATTCGTGGCGGAATTTTTGGCGCACCACACTTTCTTCCAGTCGTGCGCTGCCGGCCGTGCCGGGCGAACGAGTGTTGAAGCCGTGAACGCCACCTACGTGAGGACAGCATGGACAACGACAGCCCCGGTCGATACGCATCGGCCGCCGCGACACAGGACTTCGCAGCGCACGCGTTTCGCAGCGACGCGGACGATCGCCGCAAACCGCACCTGCTCGGCCTCGCGACGCTGGTGATCTTCGGCCTCGCGTACATGCTGCCGATGACGGTGTTCACGACCTACGGGCTCGTCACGAGCGAGACGAACGGGCACCTGACGGCCGCGTATGCGGTCACGCTGGTCGCGATGCTGTTCACCGCGCGCAGCTATGGCCACATGGCGCGGCTGATGCCGAGCGCCGGGTCCGCCTATACGTTCGCGAGCCGCAATTTCGGCACGTCGGCCGGCTTCATGGTGGGCTGGGCGCTGCTGATGGACTACCTGTTCATCCCGATGATCAGTTACCTCGCGATCGGCATCTACATGAAGCAGATTTTTCCGATGGTGCCGGCCAGCGTGTGGATCGTCGGGAGCATAGCGCTGATCACCGGGCTGAACATCGTCGGCATCCGGCTCGTCAATCGCGTGAACCTGATCCTCATCGCGAGCCAGCTCGTGTTCATCGCGATCTTCGTCATCGCATCGGCGCGGGTCGCGGCAGGCGAAGGGCTGTCGATGGCCGTCGCGTTGCCGTCGTCGGGCGATGCGCGCGCGATCTTCGCCGGGTCCGCGATCCTGTGCCTGTCGTTCCTCGGCTTCGACGCGGTCACCACGCTGTCGGAGGAAACGCGCGAGCCGAAGCGCACGGTGCCGCGCGCGATCCTGCTCTGCACGCTGGCGAGCGGCGTGCTGTTCATGCTGATCGCGTACGTCGGGCAGGTGGTGTTTCCCGACTGGCACGCATTCAAGGATCTCGATTCGGCCAGCCTCGAGCTGATGCGGCGCATCGGCGGCGGCACGCTGTCGGCGTTCTTCGTCGCCGTGTACGTGGCCGGCTGTTTCGCGAGCGCGATGGCCGGGCAGGCGAGCGTGACGCGCGTGCTGTTCGCGATGGGCCGCGACCGGGTGTTGCCCGAACGCGTGTTCGGCCACCTGCATGCGCGGCTGCGCACGCCGGTGCGCGCGACGCTCGCGGTCGGCGTCGTGTCGCTGTCCGCGCTGTTCGTCACGCTCGATCTCGCGTCGACGATGATCAGCTTCGGCGCGCTCGTCGCGTTCGCGGTCGTGAACCTGTGCGTGATGCGCAGTTATCTGTGCCGCGCCGAGCATCGCCGCTTCGCGGGCTGGATCACGTTCGGCGTGATGCCGGCGCTCGGCTTCGCGATGAACGTGTGGCTCTGGTCGGGGCTGTCGCGCCAGACGTTCTACGTCGGCATCGGCTGGCTCGTGCTCGGGCTCTGCCAGCTCGCATGGCTGACGCGCGGCTTCACGCGCCCCGCGCCGACGCTGTCGATGAACTGAATGACCGGGCGCGCCGCGCCGGACCTGAAACCCTGAAGGAGGAGTGAACCATGAACGCTGTTGACGTCAATCTCGATGCGGACCTGCAGGCGCTCGGCAAGCGCCACCTGCTGATGCATTTCACGCACGCCGATGCGTATCGCGACCACGCGCTGACCGTGTTCGACCGCGGCGAAGGCTGCTGGCTCGTCGACCGCCACGGCAAGCGCTACTTCGATGCGCTGGCCGGGCTGTACTGCGTGCAGGTCGGCTACAGCCACGGCGCGGAAATCGGCGACGCGATCCGCGAGCAGATGGTGCGGCTGCCGTTCGCGACCAACTGGGGTGTCGGCCACGAGCCGGCGATCACGCTCGCGCACAAGCTCGCGACGCTCGCGCCGGACGGGCTGAACCGCGTGTTCTTCACGTCGAGCGGCTCGGAGTCGAACGAAGCGGCGATCAAGCTGGTGCGCCAGTATCACCAGTCGCGCGGCGAGCCGCAGCGGCGCAAGTTCATCGCGCGGCGCGTCGCGTATCACGGCACGTCGTTCGGCGCGCTCGCGCTGAACGGGATGACGAACTTCCGCAAGCATTTCGAGCCGCTGATGTCGGGCGTGCGACACGTGGGCAACACGAAACGCTACGGCCGCCCGGCGGGCGAGACGGAAGCGCAGTTCACGCGCCATCTGCTCGACGAGATCGAGTCGCTGATCGTGCAGGAAGGCCCGGATACCGTCGCCGCGATCGTCGTCGAGCCGCTGCAGAACGCGGGCGGCAGCCTGACGCCGCCGGCCGGCTATACGGCCGGGCTGCGCGACATCTGCGACCGGCACGGCGTGCTGCTCGTCGCCGACGAAGTGATCTGCGGGTTCGGCCGGCTCGGCGAATATTTCGGCTCCGCGCGCTACGGACTGAAGCCGGACATCATCACGTTCGCGAAAGGCATCGCGTCGGGCTACGTGCCGCTCGGCGGCGTGATCGCGAGCGACGCGGTCGTCGAAACGATCCTCGACGGCCCGCAGCAGATGTTCCTGCACGGCGCGACTTACGGCGGCCATCCGGTCGCGTGCACGGCCGCGCTCGCGAACCTCGCGATCATGGAGCGCGAAGGCGTGCTCGAGAACGTCCGAACCAACGAAGCGGTGTTCCGCCAGACCCTCGACGGCCTGCTCGAACTGCCGTGCGTCGGCGACGTGCGCGGCGACGGCTACCACTACTCGCTCGAACTCGTGACGGACAAGGCCGCGCGCCGCTGGGCGGCAGGCATCAGCGCGCAGGCGTTCGTGTCGACGCTGCTCGCGCCCGCGATCTTCGACGCGGGGCTGCTGTGTCGCGCGGGCGTCGATCACGAAGGCACGCCGATCGTGCAGTTCTCGCCGCCGCTCGTGATGTCGCGCGACGAAATCGTGTGGTTCGTCGCGCAGATCCGCGACATCCTCGTCGACACCTTCGCGCGCGCGACGCGCTGAGCACGACACCGGCATCCGTCACAACAGGAGCATTCGATGCGAACGTCACAACAGTCCTATATCGACGGCCAGTGGCTCGACCCGGCCGATGCGAAGGCGATCGACGTGATCGACCCGAGCACGGCGCGGCCGTATGCGCAGCTCAGGATCGGCGGCGCGGCCGACGTCGACCGTGCGGTGGGCGCGGCCAGGCGGGCCTTCGACACGTATTCGCGCTGGCCGGTGAGCGAGCGCGTCGCGCTGCTGCGGCGCGTGCTCGAGATCTACCAGCGCCGCTACGAGGAGGTCGCGCGGACGATCAGCCAGGAGATGGGCGCACCGATCGCATTCGCGCGCGCGATGCAGGCGGCGGTCGGCACCGCGCACCTCGAGCAGACGATCCGCGCGCTGCAGTCGTTCCGCTTCAGCACGCAGACCGATTCGCTGCTGGTGTCGCACGAGCCGATCGGCGTGTGCGCGCTGATCACGCCATGGAACTGGCCGATCAACCAGATCGTGTGCAAGGTCGCGCCGGCGCTCGCGGCCGGCTGCACGATGGTGCTCAAGCCGAGCGAGATCGCGCCGTTCAGCGCGATCCTGTTCGCGGAGATCCTGCACGAAGCCGGCGTGCCGCCGGGCGTGTTCAACCTCGTGCACGGTTACGGGCACGAAGTGGGCGACGCGCTGTCGCGGCATCCGGACGTCGACATGGTGTCGTTCACCGGTTCGACGCGCGCGGGTGTCGAGGTCGCGAAGGCGGCCGCCGATACCGTGAAGCGCGTGCACCAGGAACTCGGCAGCAAGAGCCCGAACCTGATCCTGCCCGATGCCGACATCGAGGATGCGGTCACGCGCGGTGCGCGCAGTTGCTTCAGCAACAGCGGGCAGTCGTGCAACGCGCCGACGCGGATGTTCGTGCATGTCGACCACCTTGCCGCAGCCGAGGCCGCGGCGCGCAACGAGGCGGCGCGCACCGTCGTCGGCGATCCGCGTTCGACGGAAACGGGTATCGGGCCGGTCGTCAGCCGCACGCAGTTCGACCGCATCCAGCAGCTGATCCAGTGCGGGATCGACGAAGGCGCGACGCTCGTCGCCGGTGGCACCGGTCGGCCCGACGGGCTCGGAGACGGCTTCTACGTGAAGCCGACGGTGTTCTCGAACGTCACGCCCGGCATGACGATCGCGCGCGAGGAGATCTTCGGGCCGGTGCTGTCGATCCTGACCTACCGCACCGAGGACGAGGCGATCGCGCTCGCGAACGATTCGGTCTACGGGCTTGCGGCATACGTGCAGACGAAGGACCTCGAGCGCGCGCGCCGGGTCGCGGCACGGCTGCGGGTCGGCAACGTGCACATCAACTATCCGGCGTGGAATCCGGCCGCGCCGTTCGGCGGCTACAAGCGTTCGGGCAACGGCCGCGAGTATGCGGAGTTCGGCCTCGTCGAATATCTGGAGACGAAGGGCACGACGGGGTACACGGAAGGCGGCGTGCGCTGACGATCCCGATCGCCCGGGTACACCACGAGACGAATACGTTCCGGCCGGTGCCGACGCCGCTCGCGGCGTTCGGCCGCAACGGTGCGCAACGGCGCGTCATCGGCATTCGCGGCGCGGTAGGGGTATTCAGGCCGCCGCGAAGCAGTCGGCCTTGAATCGACCGCGCCGGCCGACGCTCAGTCCTCTTCGGGATCCGTTGCGGCCGCATCGGGTCCCGCAATGTGAGCGGCGGCCCGCCTGCGGATTTCGGAGTCGAGGATCAGACGCCCGCGCAGCTTGCCTTTCATCCGCTTCACATGCTTGGGGGCCTCGGTCATGTGCTCGACCATCAGCGCCCGCACGCGCTCTGCGTCGCGCTCGCGTGCGGCCTGCAGGATCGCCTTGTGGATCGAAACGTTTGCTTCGCCGAACCGCTTGTGCTCGACGAGCGGCGTGTCGTTCCGGAACTCGATCAACTGCCGGATCATCTCGTTGATCAGCTCGCAGCTGAATCGCAGGAACGGGTTCGGGTTCGCGGCTGCGAGGATGTCGTGGAACGTCGTGTCCTCCTGCCGCTGGCGCAGCATGTGGCCGCGGTCGTGCATACCCGAGCCGCCATCACAACACGCGATGTTCGCCTCCAGCGCCGCGAAGTCGCGCTCGGTCAGGTGCGGCACGGCGCCCGCCGCCAGCTCGGGTTCGAGCAGTTGGCGCACCGTATAGATGTCGTCGATCGTCACGTCCTTGAAGAACAGGTAGTTCTGCAGCAGCTGCAGCGTGCGGTCGAGCGGCACCTCGACGACCATCCCGCCGCCCGTCGGCCCCGTCGTGACCTTGATGAGCCCCTGCACCTCGAGCGACTTCAGCGCCTCGCGGATCGTGCTCTTGCTCACCGCATAGAGCTGCTGCAGCTCGGCTTCACGCGGGAGGCGGTCGCCCGGCTTCAGGTCCTTCTCGGTGATCAGCCGCTTGATCTCCTCGGCGACGAGGTCGGCCCGCTTCGGCTGCTTGATTTCGACTGCGAGGCCCGCCCTGGCTCGGTCCATGACCATCTTCACGACTCCTTTGTCTGACTGCGCGCCGCGTCATCGTCGACGATCCGTTCCGGCGCGAGTACGGAATTTTGCCTGATTGACACTAATTTTGATCAACTCTAGCATCAGGTTCATTCTATTTATCATGATAAATAGGATCAACCGGCGGCGCGCATCCTGCAGGGCGTGGGCACGGTTTGGCAGTCGGTCGCATCGCGTGTGTCCCCCTTTATCAGGAGCGTCAACTTGAATCGCCGAGAACTGTTGAAACTGGCCGCGCTGTCGGCCGTGCCGGGTGCGCTCGGCAGCATGTCGTCCCGTGCCGCGTTCGCGCAGGGTTCGCCCATCCAGCTGGCGTGCCCGGTGCCGATGTCGGGGCCGTTCGCCGCCAACGGCAAGTACGCCGATCTCGGCATGCAGCTCGTCGTCAAGCAGTACGGCAAGGTCCTCGGGATGCCGCTGGCCTATACGGCGCTCGACACCGAGGGCAAGCCCGCGACCGCTGTGCGGCGTGTGCAGGAGATCGCGCAGCAGAAGGGCGTGCGCTTCTTCGCGGGCGGCATCCTGTCGTCCGAATCGCTGGCGATGGGCAAGGAAGTCCAGAAGGCGGACGGCGTGTTCATCACGACGGCCGGCGCGGACGAAATCACCGGCAAGGATTGCAATGCCGCGACGTTCCGCTGGTCGGTGCCGACCTTCGGCGCGATCGAGCAGACCGTGCGCCCGTTGATCCAGATGCTGCCGAAGGCGAAGCGTTGGTACACGATCACGCCGCAATACGTGTTCGGCGACGGCCTGCTGTCGGCCGCGAAAGCGATCTTCAAGGAGAAGGGCATCGAGCATGTCGGCAACAGCTACCACTCGCTCGCAGAGAAGGAATTCAGCGGCTACCTGACGAACGCGGTGGCCGCGCAGCCGGACGTGCTGCTGATCCTGAACTTCGGCTCGCAATCGTCGGATACGTTGCGCCAGGCCGTCAGCTTCGGGATGAAGCGCAACTGCACGATCCTGCTCGCGTGGGCGTCGGGCCTGGAACAGTTCGAGGCGCTCGGGCCGGACATCTGCGATGGCGTGTATTTCGGCGCGCAGTACTGGCACGGGATCGATTCGCCGCTGAACCGCGACCTCGTGAAACGCACGAACGCCGCATTCAAAGCCAACCCGAACTACAGCCTTGCGGGTTCGTACATCTGCTCGAAGATCTTGGTCGACGCGATGTTGAAGGCCGGCAGTGCCGATCCGAAGAAGGTCGTTGCGGCGATGGAGGGCATGAAGTACGACGGCCTCACGGGCCCGGAGGAAATCCGCAAGGGCGACCACCAGGTGCTGAAGAACTATTACCTGCTGAAGGGCAAGCCGAAAGGCCGGATGAAGAGCGCGGACGACTATGCCGACATCGTCAGCTCGGGCCAGTCGTTCCTGCCGATCGACAAGACGGGCTGCAAGCTCGCGTGACGCTATGCATGCGTCCGCGGCCGTCGTGCGCCGCGGACGTCCGTTACCTTCCTTTCTGACACGGAAGCCATGAACGTCTATCTGCTGCAGATCGTCAACGGCATCGGCGTGGGCATGCTGTATTTCCTGCTCGCCGTCGGCCTGTCGATCGTGTTCGGCCTGCTGCGCTTCGTGAATTTCGCTCACGGCGCGTTCTACCTGCTCGGCGCATATCTCTGCTACCAGGCGCTGCAATGGTCGGCGAATTTCTGGGTCGCGCTCGCGGTCGTGCCGCTCGTCGTCGGCGCGTTCGCGTGGATCGTCGAGAAGCTCGTGCTGCGTCACGTGTATGCCCAACAGCACGAATTCCACATCCTCGCGACCGTCGGACTCGCGCTCGTGCTGCAGGAGTGCGCGATCCTCGCATGGGGTCCGCTCGGCGACAACGTGCCGCCGCCCGACGTGCTGAACGGCGTCGTGATCTGGGGCGGCTTCGTCTACCCGAAATACCGGCTGTTCGTGATCGGGTTCACGGCCGTGCTCGCCGCGTTGCTGTGGTGGGTGCTCGAAGGCACGCGGCTCGGCAGTACGGTGCGCGCGGGCAGCGAATCGACGGAGATGGTATCGCTGCTCGGCATCAACGTGACGCGCGTGTTCAGTCTCGTGTTCGCGCTCGGCGCGGCGACGGCGGCGCTCGCGGGCGTGCTCGCCGCACCGATCCGCGGCGTCGATCCGTTCATGGGCATCGAGGCGCTCGGCGTCGCGTTCGTCGTGGTCGTGGTCGGCGGGATGGGGAATTTTCTCGGAGCGCTCGTGGGCGGGTTGCTGGTCGGTATCGTGCAGAGCCTGATGAGCACGCTGTGGCCGGAAGGCGCACGGCTGATGATCTATGTCGCGATGGCGGCCGTGCTGCTGTTGCGTCCGAACGGGTTGCTGGGGAGGGCCGCATGATCGAATCGTCGAAACCGCTGCCGTCGGGAGCGGCAGTCTCGCAGCGCGTGCCTGCATGGCGCTCTGCGTTGCAACGCCCGGAGGGCTGGCTCGCGGTGGCCGTCGTGTGCGTGCTGCCGGTCGCGCTGAGCTCGGGCTCGCTCGCAACCGAAGTGCTGGTGTTCGCGCTCGCCGCGCTCGGCTGCAACCTGCTGCTGGGCTATACGGGGCTGTTGTCATTCGGGCAGGGCATCTTCTTCGGGCTCGGCAGCTACGCGGCGGGGCTGGTGCTGACGCACGGCGTCGCATCGGTGACCGCTGCGCTCGCTGCAGCCACCGTGCTCGGAGCCGTCGCGGCGGCGCTCGTCGGCTGGTTCTCGATCCGGCAGCGTGGCACCTACTTCGTGATGCTGACGCTCGCGTTCGGGCAGCTGTTCTACTTTCTCGCCTACACGACGCCGGACGTCACGGGCGGCGACAACGGGCTGCTCGACATCCCGCGTCCCGCGCTCGCCGCGTTCGGGCATCCGCTCGTTTCACTCGATTCGCCGTGGCGCTACTACGGCTTCGTCGCGGTGCTGTTTGTCGCGGTGTTCTGGCTGCTGTTGCGCGTGTCGCGCTCCGTGTTCGGCCGCACGCTGCTCGCGATCCGCGACAACGAGGCGCGCGCGGCGGCGGCCGGCTACGACGTGAAGCGCTTCAAGCTTGCGGCGTTCGTGCTTTCGGGGGCGGTCACGGGTTTCGCGGGTGCGCTGCACGCGTTGATGACGGGCATCGCGCCGCTGTCGAACATCGACTATCACACGAGCGAAATGATCCTCGTGATGACGGTGATCGGCGGCACGGGCAACCTGTTCGCGTCGGTGCTCGGCGCGGCATTCTACGTGCTGTTCGCGGACTGGCTGTCGACGCTGTGGCCGCGCTGGCTGCTGCTGCTCGGCCTCGTGCTGATCGCGGTCAGCCTGTTCATGCAGCGCGGGTTGTGGGGATTGGGTGAACGCGTCGTGGCGTCGCTGCGGCACGGCGGACGCACGGAGCAGACGACCGAGGAGCGGCAATGAGCGAAGCGATTCTCGAAGCGCGCGGCATCGTCAAGCGCTACGGCAAGTTCACGGCGCTGGGCGGCGTCGATCTGCGGATCATGCCGCGCACCGTGCATTCGGTGATCGGGCCGAACGGCGCCGGCAAGACGACACTGTTCCATACGTTGACGGGCACGCTGCCGATCACGTCGGGCTCGATCCTGTTCGACGGTCACGACGTGTCGCGCGAACCCGATCACAAGCGCGTGCGGCGCGGCATCGCGCGCTCGTTCCAGGTGACGAGCCTGTTTCCGAACCTGAGCGTGCGCGAGAACCTGCGGGTTGCCGCGCAGGGCGTCGAATCGCGGCGCGCGCTGAATCCGTGGACGCCGCCGCGCGGTGCGCTTGCGCACGACGGCATCGTCGACGACGTGCTCGAGCGGCTCGGCCTGCAGCGCTTCGCCGATACGGCGGCCGGCGTGCTGTCGCACGGCCAGCAGCGCCGGCTCGAGGTCGGGATGGCGCTGGCGGCGCGACCGCGCGCGATTTTTCTCGACGAGCCGACCTCGGGCATGGGGATCGACGACCTCGACGACATGAAGGCACTGATCCGCGGCCTGCGCGACGACTACACGGTCGTGCTGATCGAACACAACATGGGCATCGTGATGGACATCTCGGACACGATTACGGTGATGCAGCAGGGCCGCGTACTGGTCGAAGGCAAGCCGGATGCGATTCGCGGCGACGAGCGCGTGCGCAGCGCGTATCTCGGCAACATGATCACGGGAGGCCGCGCATGATGCTCGACGTGAAGGAGGTTCATGCGTACTACGGCAAGAGTCACGTGCTGCAGGGCATTTCGCTGAACGTGAACGAAGGCGAGACGGTGACGCTGCTGGGGCGCAACGGTGCGGGCAAGTCGACGACGCTCAAGACCATCGCCGGTGTCGTGGCACCAACCGGCGGCACGGTGACGTTCGTGGGCCGTTCGCTGTCCGGGCAGCCCGCACACCGGATCGCCACGCGCGGGCTGTGCTTCGTGCCCGAGCATCGCGGGATTTTCCGGCTGCTGTCGGTCGAGGAAAACCTGCTGCTCGGCGCGCGCCGGGATTCGCCGTGGCAGCTCGACGACATCTACCGGATCTTTCCGCGCCTGAAGGAGCGCCGCCGCAACGGCGGTGCGCAGCTGTCGGGCGGCGAGCAGCAGATGCTCGCGATCGGCCGCGCGCTGATGAATCACCCGCGGCTGCTGATGCTCGACGAGCCGGTCGAGGGGTTGGCGCCGGTGATCGTCGAGGAGATCGTCGAGCAGTTGAAGCGGATCAAGGCGGCCGGCGTCGCGATCCTGCTCGTCGAGCAGAACCTCGAAGTGTGCACGCAACTCGCGGACCGCCACTTCGTGATCGAACAGGGCGTGATCGTCTACGAAGGCAGCAACGCGGAATTCGCCGCCGATCACGAGGTGAAGGACCGTTACCTGGGCGTCGGCGTCGCGTAAGCGTCGCGCTCTTTCATTGCGAGGAAATCCATCGATGCAAGTTCAGGATTCGACACCGGGCGTCGCGGCGTCCGGCTTGCGCGTCGACGGCGCGCGGCTGTGGGACAGCCTGATGCGTCTCGCGCGGATCGGCGCGACCGACAAGGGCGGCGTATGCCGCCTCGCGCTCACCGAACTCGATCGCGAGGCGCGCGACCTGTTTGTCGCATGGGCGAAGGAAGCCGGCTGTACGGTGCGTGTCGATGCGATCGGCAACATCTTCGCGCGGCGTGCGGGTGAACGCGACGACCTGCCGCCCGTGGCGACGGGCAGCCATATCGACACGCAGCCGACCGGCGGCAAGTTCGACGGCAACTACGGCGTGCTCGCGGGCCTCGAAGTGCTGCGCACGCTCGACGACGCGGGCGTGCGCACGCGTGCGCCGCTCGAGGTCGCCGTCTGGACCAACGAGGAAGGCTCGCGCTTCGTGCCCGTGATGATGGGCTCCGGCGTGTTCGCGGGCGCGTTCACGCTCGACCATGCGCTCGCGCAATGCGACCGCGACGGCGTGTCGGTACGCGACGCGCTGGTTGCGATCGGCTATGCGGGCCGTGCGGACGGCGGGCACGGCGCGCATGCGGTCGGCGCGTATTTCGAAGCGCATATCGAGCAGGGGCCGGTGCTGGAGGCGCACGACACGACGATCGGCGTGGTCGAGGGCGCACTCGGGCAGCGCTGGTACGACGTGACCGTGCACGGGATGGAGGCGCACGCCGGCCCGACGCCGATGGAATTGCGGCGCGACGCGTTGCTGGTCGCGGCCGATCTCGTGCGTGCGGTGAACGCAATCGCGCGCGCGCATCCGCCGCACGGGCGCGGCACGGTCGGCTGGGTCGACGTGCACCCGAATTCGCGCAACGTGATTCCCGGCCGCGTGACGCTGACCGTTGACCTGCGTGCAGCCGACGACGCGACGCTGGCGGCGATGGATGCGCAACTGCGCGCGGCGTGCGCCGACCTGGGCGCAGCGGCCGACATGCGGATCGACGTCGAGCAGGTCGTGTATTTTCCGCCGCAGCCGTTCGATGCGACGCTGGTCGAGCAGGTTCGCGCCGGCGCGAACGCGCTCGGGCTGTCGTCGATGAACGTGATCAGCGGCGCGGGCCACGACGCTGTGTATCTCGCGCGCGTTGCGCCGACCGCGATGATCTTCGTGCCGTGCAAGGACGGGATCAGCCACAACGAGATTGAGGACGCCGATCCGGTGCATCTGGAAGCCGGCTGCAACGTGCTGCTGCAGGCGATGCTGGGCGCGGCCGGGATCGCGAAGGGCAGTACACGATGAAGATCCTGATCGCCCGGATGAACCACGAGACGAACACGTTCTCGCCGGTGCCGACGCCGCTCGCCGCGTTCGGCCGCAACGGCCCCGACTGGGGCGACGATGCGTATCGCGCGAATCGCGGGATGCGCACCGCGATGGCCGCGTTCCTCGACGCGGCCGAGCGTGAAGGCGCCGGGATCGTCACGCCCGTATCGGCGGCCGCGAACCCGAGCGGGCCGGTCGCGGCCGACGCGTATGCGGCGATCTGCGATGCGATCGTCGCGGCCGCACCGGGTTGCGATGCCGTGATGCTCGACCTGCACGGCGCGATGGTCGCCGAGCAGAGCGCGGATGGCGAGGGCGACCTGCTCGAACGTGTGCGTGCGGCGCTGCCCGGCGCGCCGATCGCGGTTGCGCTCGACCTGCACGCGAACGTCACGCAGAAGATGATCGATCACGCGGACGTGATCGTCAGTTTCAAGACTTATCCGCACGTCGACATGTACGAGACGGGCGAGCATGCGGCGCGCGTGCTGCTCGATCGTCTCCACGGTCGCACCCGGCCCGTGCTCGCGTGGCGGCAGCCGCCGCTGATGACGTCGACGTTGCGCAGCGCGAGCGCGGAAGGCGCGATGAAGCGCGCGGTGGAGGCCGCGCGCGCGGCCGAGGCCGACGGGATGCTCGCGGTATCGGTGCTGCCGGGTTTCTCGCTCGCGGACATTCCCGCGCCGTGCATCAGCGTCGTCGTCGTGGCCGATGGCGACCGCGCCGCGGCCGACGCGGCGGCCGAGCGCATCGCACGGCAGATCTGGGGCGAGCGCGACGAATTCGTCTATCGCAGCGCGTCGCTCGCCGAATCGGTCGCGCAGGCGGCGGCGCTCGCGCGCGACGCGGATCGCCCCGTGCTGATGCTCGATCACGGCGACAACTGCATGTCGGGCGGCCCGTGCGACACGATGGACCTGCTCGAGGCCGCGCTCGGGCACGGGCTCGACGGCATCGTCAGCGGGCCGCTGTGCGACCCGCAGGCCGTCGCCGCGCTGATCGACGCGGGCGTCGGCGCGACCGTGACGGTGCCGGTCGGCAACCGCCTGCCGTCGCACGGCGGCGTGCGGCGCGAGCCGTTTCGCGCGACCGGCGTCGTGCGTGCGCTCACCGACGGCGAATACGTGATCACGGGGCCGACTTACACGGGGCAGCGCGCGTACATGGGCCGCACGGCCGTGCTCGATATCGGCGCGGCCACGCTCGTCATCACCGAGCGTACGCAGGAGCCGTGGGACCTCGGCGTGTTCGAGAGCGTCGGCGTCGATCCGCGCCGCGCACGCTTCCTGCTGCTCAAATCGCGGATGTATTGCCGACCGGTGTTCGTGCCGATCGCGGCCGCGCTGGTCGAGTGCGACAGCCGCGGCGTGACGGGCTCGGACTACGGGCTGTTTCACTACGAGCGGCTGGCGCGGCCGGTGTATCCGCTCGATGATGTCGGCGAGTGGTCGTCCGGCGCGCGACGGACGGGTTGACCGAAACGAACCGGGTGCGGGACGCCGGATTCGGCGGCTTTCGGGCATCATGCGGTGGTTTCGACCCGTCGAGCAGCAGGGTCGAGCCATCCATTGCATCCGCAACCGATCCGGAGAACCGACCGCCATGCATTCGAATCCTTTCCGCCCGCGCAGCGCGCGCCTGCTCGCCGCGCTGACCCTCGCCACGACGGCCGTTGCCGTGCACGCCGCCGACTGGATCGTGTCCGGCAACGACGGCAAGTACCAGCGCGTCGAGGGCCGCGACACCTATCTCGCGTCGCCGCCCGCCGACACGCTGACGCTGCTCGACGCCAGCACGTTCCCGCCGAAGGTCGCGCGGCAGATCGACGTCGAGAACGGCATCCAGGGGCCGCCGCAGGCCGTCGCGATCACGCCCGACGCGAAGCTCGCGCTTGTCGGCGCGCCGACGCGCTACGACACGGCCGCGAAGCAGCTCGTGTTCGACACGTTCCTGCAGGTCGTGAATCTCGACGCCGCGCCGCCGTCGGTCACGCGCATCGAGCTCGGCACGCATCCGCAAGGGATCGCGATCGACCGCTCGGGCAAGCTCGCGCTCGTCGCGAACGTCGACGGCAGCGTGTCGATCCTTCGCATCGACGGCACGCAGGTGACGCTCGACGGCAGCCTGAAGATCGGCAAGAAGCGGCTGGCCGGGATCAGCTTCACGCACGACGGCAAGCATGCGCTCGTGTCGCTGCGCGACGAGCAGGGCATCGCGGTGCTGAACGTCGACGACGGCAAGGTGACCGACAGCGGGTCGCGCCTGAGCACGGGTGTCGCGCCTTACACGATCGACGTGTCGAGCGACAACCGCTGGGCCGTCGTCAGCAACGTGGGGCTGGCCGGGCTGCCGGGTTATACGGGCACGCTCGCGGGCGATGCCGATTCGGTCGCGCTGATCGACGTGTCGCGCGTGCCGTTCCGCACGGTCCAGTACCTGACGGTGCCGTCGCTGCCGGAAGGCGTCGCGATTTCGCCGGACGGGAAGTGGATCGCCGTGCAGGCGATGGACGGTTCGAACCTGACGGCCGACAATCCGGGCCGCCACAAGATCGGCAAGGTGCTGCTGTTCGAAATCCGCAACGGGCAGGCCGTGAAGGTGAGCGAGGTGCCCGGCGGCGAAGCCGCGCAAGGCATCGTGTTTACCGCGGACAGCCGGCACGTGATCGTGCAGTTCAACGTCGAGCGGCAGCTGGCGTTCTATGCGGTGGAAGGCGGCAAGCTGCGCGATACGGGCAAGCGGATCGCGCTGACGGGCGGGCCGTCGTCGCTGCGGACGTTGCCGCGCTGACGCGCACGGCATCCGTTCGTCCCGTTCTTCACGTTCATGCGGCGCCCGGGTTCGCCGGGCGCCCGTCAATGCACCTCCCGGTGCGCCGCCGTTGCAACGCAACAAATGGCGGGAATGCTTACCCAAAGCTGATTAACGCCCGATTGTTTAGTTAAACAAACTGAAAATTCGGGAAACTTCTCGTGGTGAATAAACAGTCGTTACGGCACTGTAAGCCCCTGGGAAGGATGTGACGTTCCCGGAGACAGGGCGGTGAGGCGACGGTTGCGGCAGCAACGATCGTCGCGGGGTATTCGCATGTAACGAGTCAGCGTGACGTCGCCTAGGGGGCCAGTCGACGTCACGCCGCGCGGCATCAATGTGCCGCACGGCGTGCCGGATGATCGCGGCGCCGGAACAATCGTTTTGATTAACGGTACTAAACGAAAAAATGAGACATCCACGACTCTTGCTCGTCGCCGCGCTGACTTGCGCGGCGCTTGCCGCGTGCGGCGGCGACGACGTGAACGGTGTTAAGACGGCCAGCAACGGCGCGGGAGACACGCCGTCGACCGTGCCGCCGACTTCGGAACCGTCCCGGCCGTCGCAGCCCGATCAGCCGGCGCCGCCCAGGCGCACCAACATGCAGCTGACCCGGTTCGTCAATCCGCTCATCGGCACGCAGGTCAACTCGGACTCGGGCTACGCGGGCAACGTGAGCCCGGGCGCGATGGTGCCGTTCGGGATGGTGAATTTCGGGCCCAACACGCCGCGCTACAACTTCAACGGCTCGGGCGGCTACCTGTCGACGGGTGGGGCGGGCGGCACGATCGACTTCTTCAGCGTGACGCACTTGAGCGGTGTCGGGTGCCCGGGGCAGGGCACGGTCGCGATGCTGCCGGCCGATGCGGCGAAGGCGATCGCGTCGGGCGGCCGGCCGACCGGAATCGGGTACAGCTATGCGGATGAAACGGCCGAACCCGGGTACTACAAGGTCCGCCTCGCGAACGGCATCGTCACGGAGCTGAGCGCGACGGCGCGCTCCGGCATCGCGCGCTTCACGTACACGGACAAGGACAAGGGCTTCTTCTCGATCGACGCGAAGCTGAACGGCAACAGCGATTCGGGCAGCACGAAGGTCACCGCCAGCAACGTCGCGCTGGCGCTCGCGAGCGACGGCAGGTCGATGAGCGGGCAGGCCGTCGCGCCGGCGTTCTGCACGCCGTACGGCACGGTGTGGAACGCGCCCGTGTATTTCTACGCGACCTTCGACAAGCCGCTGCGCAAGCAGGCGGGCACGTCGGCGGTGAATACCGTCAGCAACGGCGCGGCGACGCTGCAGTTCGACCTGACCGACACCGACCGCACCGTCACCGTGAAGGTCGGGGTCTCGTCCGTCAGCATCCAGAATGCGCAGGCCAACCTGAAAGCCGAAGGCGAAAAGCTCGCGTTCGACGACGCGCGCAACAACGCGTCCGGCTTGTGGAACGACCGGCTCAACACGATCCAGATCGACCAGGCCGCCGCGCCCGCATCGCTGAACGCGACGCAGAAGGCGAACCTGACGAAGTTCTACACCGCGCTCTATCGCGTGTTCGGCACGCCGACGCTCTACAGCGACACGAACGGCGAATTCCGCAGCATGCGCCAGCCGAAGAACGCGAGCGGCGGCTATCCGGCGTCGGTCGACCAGACCGGCACCGTGCCGCAGCGCGCGACGGCAAAGGTCGGCGACTACGCATTCCGGCGCACCGACGGCTCGCAGGGCGGCGCGGGCAACCACTACACGGGCTTCTCGCTGTGGGATACGTACCGGTCGCAAACGCAGTTGCTGGCGCTGCTCGCGCCAAAGGAAACGAGCGACATGATGCAGTCGCTCGTGGTCGACGGGCTTCAGTGCGGCGCGTTCCCGCACTGGGTCGACGGCAGCGACGACTCGACGCCGATGGCCGGCGACAACGCGCTGAACGTGATCGCCGGCGCGTACAAGTTCGGCGCGACCGATTTCGATCTGGTGTCGGCCGCGCGGCTGACGAAGCAGTCGGTGTTCGATCCGTCGAGTGCATGCAACGACCGCACGAGCGCAGCGGGCCTCGCCAACTTCCTGACGGCCCACTACCTGTCGCAGGGCGACGACGGTCACTCGTCTTCGGCCACCATCGAGCGCGTGCTGAGCGACCGTTCCGCGGCCGCGTTCCTGCAGGCATTGCCCGCCAGCGTGCTGAACGCGCCGTCGGTCGGCGTGACGCCCGACAACATCGGCACGCTGTACACGCGGGCCGGGTGGTGGCGCAACATCTTCGACTACACGAACAAGGTGATCGCCGCGCGCAATGCGCCGCCGGCCGGCTCGGCGCCCGGCACGCTGGGGACGCTCGTGCAGGGTTCGTTCCATGAATCGACCGAGCCGAATTACTTCTGGACCTTCGCGCAGGACTGGAGCGCGCTGATCGACGCGATCGGCGGCAAGCAGGCGGCCGTCGCGCGGCTGAACACGCTGTTTGCGATCACGACGCCGTTCTCGACCGTGCCGGCCTCCGGCGACCTGAACGGCGGCGAATCGTCCACCGGCCTGTACATCGGCAACGAACCGTCGTTCCAGTCGCCGTGGGGCTACAACTGGGCCGGGCAGCCGAGCGGTGCGCAGTACATCCTGCCGATCATCATGTCGAAGGCGTTCACGACCGCGCGCGACGGGCTGCCGGGCAACGACGACATGGGGGCGACGTCGAGCTGGTACGTGTGGGCGGCACTCGGCATGTTCCCGGTGATTCCGTCGGAAGCGGGGCTCGCGCTGTCCACGCCGCAGTTCAGCGGGATCACCGTCTGGTTCGGCAACGGCAAGACGCTGCGGCTCGAAAGCGACAAGCAGGTGGCGATGGACGGTGCGGGGCACCCGTCGTTTGCGTATATCCAGTCGCTGAAGGTGAACGGCGCGGACTACGCGGGCTCATGGCTGCCGCTGGGCAAGATCGCCAATGGCGGCACGATGAGCTACACGCTGTCGGCGGCGCCGACGCAATGGGCGGCCGCCGACAACCTGACGCCGCCGTCCGGGCCGAACGCGGACTATACGCAGATGACGGCCGGCAGTCCGTCGACGGTGATGCGCATGCGCCGGGCCGGCGCGCAGTGAACGTGACCGGCGCGCGCATGGTCTCGCACCGCGCGCGTGCCCGCGACGATGTCGGCATCATCAGGGAGACAACCACATGACGTCGAAAGAACGCCGGAAATTCCTGTCGTATGGCGCCGCGCTGGTCGGCACGAACTGGCTCGCCGGCTGCGGTGGCGACATGGATGCGCCCGCCGGCGCGTCCGGCACGCCCGGCGCCGACGGCCCCGCGACGGTCATGCCCGTCGTGCCGGGTGACCCCGAACACAGCCTGCTGGCCGCGCAGGATCTCACGACGAACTGGACGTTCGCCCCGGCGAGCAGCCTGCCGGGCGCCGGCGGCGCGCAACTGTCGGGCGCGGCCGGCGTGACGGACATGGCGCCGGCGACGGTGCCCGGCACCGTGCTGAACAGCATGATCGTCAACGGCAAGTATCCCGACCCGTTCTACGGCCGCATCGTCACGGACACCATTCCCGACACGCTGAAGGACACCGACTACTGGTACCGGACGACCTTCACGGCGCCCGCACGGCAACCGGGGCAGCGGCTGTGGCTGCGTTTCGGCGGCGTCAACTACTGCGCCGAGGTCTGGCTGAACGGCGCGCCCGTCGGCCGGCTCGAAGGTGCGTTCAAGCAGGGGACGTTCGACATCTCGAGGCTGGTGCCGCAAGCGGGCGGCGCGGCCGGTCTCGCGGTGCGCGTCGTCAAGCCGGATTTCTCGGAAGGGCCGCTGCTGCCGAGCTACGCGAGCGGCGTCACGCGCGGCGGACGCAACGGCGGCCCGACCGGCGTCACGCTGAAGAACGGGCCGACCTTCTTCTGCTCGGCGGGCTGGGACTGGCTGCCGACGATCCCCGATCGCGAACTCGGCATCTGGCAGCCAGTGGCATGGTTCACGACCGGCACGGTGCGGATCGCGGCGATCAACATCGCGCACACGCTGTCCACCGACCTGTCGCACGCCGAGTTGCGGCTCGATCTCGAACTGGACAACGGCTCCGGCGCGGATCTCGTCGCGACCGTCGTCGGCACCGTCGGCAACGGCGCGCCGTTTCGCCACGACATCGCGATTCCCGCATCGAGTACGACGACGAAGGTGTCGCTCACGTCGTCGGATATCGCGGCGCTGTCGATCAGGCAGCCGAGCCTGTGGTGGCCGAACGGGTATGGCGAACCGAACCTCTACGCGGTGACGGTCGGCATCGAGGTGGCGCGCAGGCGCTCGGACGAGCGCACGCTGAAGGTCGGCCTGCGCCGCATCGAATACGTGCGCGACATCGGCATGGGGCCGCAGTTGAGCGTCACGGTCAACGGCCTGCCGATCCTCGTGATGGGCGGCAACTGGGGGCTCGACGATGCGCTGAAGCGCATTCCGCGCGAACGGCTGTTCAACCAGGTGCGGCTCCATCGCGACGCGAACCTCAACCTGATCCGCAACTGGAACGGGCAGAGCACGAGCGACGATTTCTTCGATGCATGCGACCGCTACGGGATCCTCGTCTGGCAGGACTTCTTCTTCTCGACCGAAGGCGACGGGTCGGGGCCGGCCAACGTGCCGCGCGATCTCGACAACATCCGCGACGTGATCGCGCGCAACCGCCATCGTCCGTCGATCCTGCTCTGGTGCGGCGGCAACGAAGGTGCGCCGCCGCCGGCACTCGTCAAGGGGCTCGACGCGCTCGTCGCCGAACTCGACCCGCAGCGCCTGTGCCTCACGAGTTCGGCCGGCGATACGGGCGCCGGCGCGGTGAACGGCTATTCGTCCGGCGGCCCGTACAACTGGGCCTCGCCGCAGGCGGCATTCAGCCGCGGCTACGGCACGACGTCGATCGCGTTTCACAACGAGGTCGGCTCGCATTCGATCCCGACGCTCGAATGCGTCGAATCGATGCTGCCGCCCGGCTCGTACGAATGCCCGGACGACTTCTGGGCCGACCGCGACATGAACGGCAACGGCGCGTACTACCCGTCGGTCGGCAAGCAGGGCGGCGCCGGCTACATCGCGATGACGGCGCAGCGCTACGGCGCGATCCGCAATCTCGCGGACTTCGTGCGCAAGGCGCAGATGATGAACTACGAATGCGTCCGCTCGATCTACGAGGCGAACGCGGCCGTGATGATCGGCCCGGTGGCCGGGAAGATCACGTCGCCGGCCACCGGCGTGATCATGTGGATGACGAACCCCGCGCAGCCGAGCTTCGTGTGGCAGATGTACAGCCACGACCTCGACGTGCATGCGTCGTTCTTCGCGGTGCGGCACGGGTGCCGTCGCGTCAATGCGATCCTCGATGCGAATACCGCCGACGTGACGATCGCGAATCACACGGCGGCGGCCGTCACCGGCCGCGTCGAGATGCGCGTGTACAACCTCGACGGCACGTCGAGCAGCCGGACCGTCGCGGACGTCGGCGGCGTCGCGAAGGCATCCTATCGCGTGGTGGCGAACCTGAAGGCGGCGATGGCCGCGGCGAAGTCGGACGTGTGCATCGTGTCGCTCGTGCTGATCGACGCAGGCGGCAATCCGCTCGCGGAGAACGTGTACTGGCGACAGCGCGACGGAGGCGACGCCGCGTATACGTCGCTCGATACGATGCCGGGCGCGGCGGTTGCCATCGGCGCGGCATCGGCCGAGACCGACGACACGACGACGCGCATCACGGTCGACGTCGCGAACATCGGCACGACGTTCGCGTTGATGACGCACTTGCAGGTATTCGATTCGTCGACCGGTGCGCGCGTGCTGCCCGCGTTCTACAGCGACAACTACCTGAACCTGATGCCGGGCGCGAAGCGGCAGGTCACGATCGATTTGCCGCATGCGAGCGGTGTGCCGGTGCCGCGCGCCGCGCTGTGCGTCGACGGGTGGCGGCTCGACCGCCCGAACTGCAGGCTCGGGCTCGGCGGCGTGCCGGTCGTGTTCAACGAGCGCGCGCTGGCGGTCGATCCGGCGGTGCCGACGTTCGGGGCATGCTGACGGGGCGGCGTGGGCGTGGGCGCGACGCCGTGCAAGCGGCAGCGAGCCGTTCAAGCGCCGCGTAACGGCACGCGGCGTTCGTCGCATGCCCGATCGCCGGCACGCCGTTACGGCTTGAGAAACCTGTCGAGCCAGCGCGGTGTCGCCGCCCGATCGAAGACGACGTGCAGCTCGGGACTGAACGCGCCGTATTCGAGCCCGTGGCGTTGGGCAAGCAGCGTCAGGGACTGCGGCGTGTGAAACGAGATGTGCCCGTTGCGCGGCACGCAGTACCACCACTGCTCGATGCCGCGCTCGATGATCTCCCGGCTGATCAGCGACGTCTGGAACAGCAGCGCGCCGTCGCGTTTCCGGTAACGCATGATCTGGTCGAAGAGGTCGAACGGCGCCGGATGATGCTCGAACACCTCGAACGACAGGATCGTGTCGAACGTGCCTTCGGGCGGAACCGGGTGCGAGAACGGATCGTACGACGTTACGTCCGTGAAGCCGCGCGACGCCAGTTTCCGTTCCAGCAAGCCCAGCCCCGAGCCGAAATCGAGAATCCGGCCTTCCCGCATTTCCGCGAAACTGGTGCAGATCAGGTCGGCATGCTGCTGCGGACGGACCTCGAGATACTCGGGATCGTGGCGCGCATAGTCGGCGTTATAGACATGCTGCGCGAAATCGTCGTGGGTCCAGCTGTCGAACATGGGCGCCCACGTGAAGCCGCATTGCTCGCAAGCATGGTAGTAGACCGGCACGCCCGCATACGGGTCGACTTTCTTCCCGGCAATGAAGTCGGCGCCGCAGCGCGAGAAATCGACCAGCCCGCAGATGGGGGCGCGGGCCGAACACACCTTGCAGGCGAGGGCGGCCGGGTGGCGGTTCGAACCATGATTCAAATTCCGTTCTCCTGGTTGCCGACGAGGCGTGCGCGTGACAGACGGTGCGGGAGAGGCTATCACAGTCGTGCCGGCCGTCGCGACCGGGCGCGGCCGCGTGGCCCTGCGCGCTTACGGACGCAGCAGGTCGAATCCGCCGAACACGACGACACCGCTCAACACGATCATCGCGACGGAATGCTGGCCGAAGTAGAGAATCGCGGCGGCAAGCCACGTCGTGATGCAGAAGGCGCCGATGCGGGCCATCGTGTGTTCCTCGAATGCGTGATGAAGTGAGCGCGCGCCGGACGGCGTTCGCCGCTTGAAGCGGCGAGCGGGGCACGCAGGCGAACGGAAAAAGCGACCCGCGCAGCCGCGACCGCGGCGTCGGCACGTGTCGCGTGCCGCGCCCGGAAGGGCGGGAGTCGATACCGGCGGCGTTGCGCGCTCGCGCCCCGGGGCAGCGGGCGCGCGACTTCCGCCGGCGAAGCCGCGATTTTATCAGCGCTGCGGCGCCGCGAATCTGGCCCTTTCGCGACTAAAACCGGCGATCTTCAGCCAAATCGGTCGGGCCCCGATACTCAAGTTTCGTGTGACGAATGCCGTAAACGAATTGGAAGGCAATTTTGCCCCCCAGCCACGATTCGTTTACCGACACAGGGACCGACACGATGCAGATCGATTTCTCCACGACCACGCGCACCTCGCTGGCGGACGCGAGTCCGGGCGCGAACGCTTCGTCGGCCGCGCCCGCCGCGACGTCATCCACCGATGGCGCGACGAATGCCGCGGGCGCGACGGGTACGACGAGTACGGCAGGCACGTCCGGTGCGCAAGGTTCGACCGGTGCCACCGGCGAAACGCTCGGCGCATCGGGCGCGTCGTCCGACGATCCGGCGGTCGCGCAGCTGAAAGCGTTGATCGACCGGTTGCAGAAGCAACTGGCCACGATCGAGCGCCAGATGGCGAGCGCGGCGCAGCGCGCGAAGGACGACCCGGCCGCGGCGGTCGAACAGCAGTCGCTGAGCGCGGAAGCCGGTGCGATCGCGGGGGCGCTGGCGACCGCGATCGCGCAACTCGCGGCGGCCGTCGAGAAGACGGGCGGCTCGTCGGCGGGCGGGCTGGTGTCGACGCAGGCCTGAGCGGATGCGGCCGCGTCGGCCGCACGCATTACAATCGCAAGCACGTCTCCCTCGACAGGACGGCAGAACGATGCATGCGGAACTCGATGACGACGACCTCGTCCGCTTCGACGCGCAAGGCGGCACGCCGCTGCCGGCGGCCGACGAGCAAGGATGGCTCGAACACGACGGCGCGCGCATCTGGCACGCGTCGTTCGGCCACGGCCCGCCGGTCGTGCTGCTGCACGGCGGCCTCGGCCACGGCGGCAACTGGGGCAACCAGGTGCCGGCGCTGCTCGCGGCCGGCTACCGCGCGATCGTGATCGACAGCCGCGGCCACGGCCGCAGCACGCGAGACGCGCAACCCTATTCCTACGAACGCATGGCGTCGGACGTGCTCGCGGTGCTCGATGCGCTGCACGTCGACCGTGCGCGCTTCGTCGGCTGGAGCGACGGCGCGTGCATCGCACTCGTGCTGGCCGATCGCGCGCCGGAACGTGCGGCCGGCGTGTTCTTCTTCGCATGCAACATGGATCCGGGCGGCACGAAGGAGATCGTGCCGGGCCCGCTGCTCGACCGCTGCTTCGCGCGGCATCGCAAGGACTATGCGGCGCTTTCCGCGACACCGGGCGAGTTCGATGCATTCGTCGCGGCCGTCAGCGAAATGATGCGCACGCAACCGGATTACAGCGCGGAGGATCTCGCGGCGATCGCCGTGCCGGTCACGATCGTGCTGGGCGAGCATGACGAATTCATCCGGCCCGAGCATGCCGCGTACCTCGCGCGTACGATCCCGGGCGCGACGCTGACGATCCTGCCCGGCGTGAGCCATTTCGCGCCGCTGCAGCGGCCCGCGCGGTTCAACGCGGCGATCCTGGCGTTTCTGGACCGGTTGCCGGGGTGACGTGCTCGAGCCTCGTGTTGTCGGCGCCGTGACTCGCTTGTACGGCAACGTCACCGACGTGTCGCGTTCGTGGCAGTGCACTTGACGGTGCTGCCCGACGTTCCCCGCAAACCATCGAGCACGCCGCGACGACGGCAGCGGTCATCCACGCCTTCGCCAATCCCATAAGTTTTTCTTTAGGCTCGATCAACATAACGTCGATTGTTGACGGACGGCTTACAGCGGATAGTCCTGCTTCGGCAGGCCGGCCGCTGCGATTTCCGCATGGCGCGACCGGATCTGTTGTCCACGCAACCATCGCAAATCGAAGGAACCGCAACCATGCGATTCAACGCGACACGCTTCGCCGCGACCCTGCTCGTCGCCGCGTGCGTCACCGCCACGGCCGGCCGCGCGGCCGCCGCTACCCCGGACGACCTCCACGACACCGTGACCCGTCACATCGCGCCGCTGATGAAGCAGTACGCGATTCCCGGCATGGCGGTCGGCGTCGTCGCCGACGGCAAGCCCTACGTGTTCGACTACGGCGTGATGTCGACGCAAACCGGCAAGCCCGTCACCGGCGACACGCTGTTCGAAATCGGCTCGGTCAGCAAGACGCTGACCGCGACGCTCGCGGCCGACGCGCAGGAGGGCGGCGAACTGTCGCTGGCCGATCCGGTCGGCAAGTACCTGCCTGCCATGCAGGGCAAGCCGTTCGGCGTCGTGACGCTGCTCGATCTCGGTACGCACACGTCCGGCGGCATGCCGGTGCAGGTGCCGGACAGCATCCGCGACGACGCGGGGCTGATCCGCTATCTCGACGCGTGGCGGCCCGCGCACGCGCCGGGTACATACCGGACGTATTCGAACGTGTCGGTCGGCATGCTCGGGTGGCTCACCGCGAAGGCGATGCACAAGGATTTCGCGGTGCTGATGGAGCAGCGGCTCTTTCCCGCGCTCGGCATGACGCACACGTACATCAACGTGCCGGAAGCACGTCGGGCCGACTACGCACAGGGTTATACGCAGGACGGCAAGCCGATCCGGATGACGGGCGGCATGCTGTGGCAGCCGGCCTACGGCGTGCGGACCACGGCGGCCGACCTGCTGCGCTTCGTGCAGGCGAACATGGGGCTGATCGAAACCGCGCCGCGCCTGCAGCGCGCGCTCGAACGCACCCACACCGGCTATTTCCGCGCGGGGCCGCTGACGCAGGACCTGATCTGGGAACAGTATCCGTATCCGGTCGCGCTGCCGACGCTGCTCGAAGGCAACTCGATGAAGATGCTGCGCGACGGGTTGCCGGCCTCCGCGATCAAGCCGCCGCTCGCGCCGAGCGCGGATACGTGGATCAACAAGACGGGCTCGACCAACGGCTTCAGCACCTATGTCGCGTTCGTCCCGTCGAAGCGGATCGCGATCGTGATGCTCGCGAACCGCAGCTTTCCGAACGAGGACCGCGTGAAGGCCGCGTACGGGATTCTCGGGGCGCTCGACGGCCGGCGGTAACGTTTCAGCCGGCGGGCCGGTCGTGCCGCACGGCCGGCGTGCCGAGCTGTCGGGAAGGCGACCGATGCGGTCGCGACGAACCCGGACGAACGATGGCACACGGCGGCGATGCCGCGCGGCTGGCGGATCGCCGACCTGTCGTGCAATGCCGCATCGATCGCGCCCGCCCGCCGCTCATTCGGGCGGCTGCTCGTCGTACGCGACGAAGATCTTCCGTGTGCGTTCGACGACTTCCCACGTGCCGCGAAAGCCCGGCGGAATCACGAAACGATGGCCGGCGCGCAGGGTCTTCCGGTTGCCTTCGAGGTCGGTGATCACCGACGTGCCTTCGAGGATCTCGCAGTATTCCGCTTCGGTGTACGCGACGTGCCAGCAGCCTGGCGTGCTTTCCCAGATGCCGGTCGAGAAGCGGCCGCACGGACTCGCGAAGCCGGGGGTGAGCGTGTGCAGCGGATCGCCGGAAATCAGTTTCTCGGGCGATACGCGGTACTGCGTCGGCTCGCCGCCCGGGGCGAACGCGTCGGTGATGGAGGAAACGTCGATCATGATGAGCATGCTTCGTCGGGGTGGATGGATCGGGTGCGCGTGTGGCGCGCCCGTGCGAGGCGATCGCGATGCGTGGCCTCGCGCCCGACATCATCGCAGATCGACGCGCCTGTGCGGGCAGCGGCCGGATCGGACGCCGGGGAATCCCGGCCCGACGCAGCACCGCGCGATCGCGCAGCCGCGACGAACGCTTATGATGGGCGATCGACGCGGTCACGCGAACGCGACACACGAGGAGATCCGGTTGAGCATCACATGGGACGGCATCACGGGCGCCGACGTGCTCGGCGACGCGCAGGTCGCGACCCGGCACGCGCTGGCCGACGCGGCCAGGAACGGCGACTGGGCGACGATGCTCGCGCTCGTCGCGAAGGAGCGTGCGCTCGTCAACGCGACCCGGCTCGGCGGCACGTCGCTTCGTGCGCCGCTGCATCAGGCCGCCCGCGGCGGCGCACCGAAGGAGGTCGCCGCCGAACTGTTGCGGCTCGGTGCGTGGCGCATGCTGCGCGATGCCCACGGCGAGCGCCCGGTCGATATCGCCGGGCGGCGCGGGCATCGGCATCTGGTCGACCTGCTGGCGCCGCAGCCGCGACGCTTCGTACCCGACGCCACGCTGTTCGCCATCCAGCGCCATTTCCACGCGATGATGCTCGGCCGCATCGCACATTTGCGTGTCGACGCGCTGCGCCTGCCCGAACTCGAGCCGCTACTCGAACTCGACGCGCAGGCCGAACGCATGTGGTTCGCGGTGCCGGGCATGTATGGCGGATTCGGCTATGCGCTGCACACGGACGGCGATGCGGCGATGCTCGTGTCCGAAAGCTGGAGCCGCGTGGCCGGCGGCTCGGGCCAGCGGCACGAGATCACCGCGGACGGCTGCACGCTGGTCGACGAGGGGTTCGTCTGACGCGGCCGATCATCCCGTTGCGCTCAAAACTGTTTTCGCGACGCCGCCCTTCCGCGTGCAACGCCGGCCGCCGATACTGCGACGCACGACATTTCGCGAGACGTCTGCCGTACCGGCTGTCTCGCTCTCGGAGCAGCAGATGAAAGGCATCAGAATATTCGTGACGGGCGCGAGCGGCTACATCGGCGGCTCGGTGGCCGCGCGGCTCGTCTCGGCGGGGCACGTCGTCACCGGCTTGACGCGCGACGGCGACAACGCCGCGAAACTCGCGGCGGCCGGCATCATGCCGGTCGTCGGCACGCTCGACGACTCGGCGCTGCTGCATGCGTTCGCGCGCGACGCGGACTGCGTCGTCAACGCGGCGAGCAGCGATCACCGCGAGGCCGTCGAGGCGATCATCGGCGCGCTGAGCGGCTCGGGCAAGACGTTCGTGCATACGAGCGGCACCAGCGTGATCGCGGACGACGCACAGGGCGCGCATGGCGATGCCCCCGTATTCGACGAGACGACGCCCGTCGTCAAACCCGCGAAGGCCGAGCGCCGCGCGATCGACCGGCTCGTGATGTCGTCGGCCAATCTTGGCATCCGTTCGGCCGTGATCTGCAACAGCATGATCTACGGCAACGGCCTCGGCATCCGCCGCGACAGCGCGCAACTGCCGCTGCTCGCGGCGATCGCGCGCGATGCCGGCGCGGCGCGCGTGATCGGCAAGGGGCTGAACCGCTGGTCGAACGTGCACGTCGCCGATGTCGCCGATCTGTATTTGCGCGCGATCGATGCCGCGCCGCCCGGTGCGTTCTACTTCGCGGAAAACGGCGAAGCGTCGTTCGCGGAAATCGGCCATGCGCTCGGCGAGCGGCTCGGCCTGCCGTCCATCGTCGAATGGGACATCGCGGATGCGGCGCAGGCGCTCGGCCATTCGCGCGCGCATTACTCGCTCGCGTCGAACAGCCGCGTGAAGGCGTTGCGCGCGCGGCAGGAACTCGGGTGGGCGCCGACGCACGGCGCGATGCTCGACTGGATTCGCGACGAGATGCCCGTCGCGGCCTGACACGGCGTTGCCTTGTCTGACGAAAAGCGCGCCCGCCCGGGCGCGTTTGCGTATGTGGCCTCCGGCTTCATGCCGGATTGTTCGGACCATATTCGTCGCGAATCATTGAATCGAAATCAACTGTGATTCGCGCGCGCGCCGGCTTATCAAAGCGGCGCGGCGGCACTATCGTGGCGGTTTCTGAAACTGCGGAAGACTGCCGACCATGAAGACGACCCTCGACGAGATGCTCGCGTTCGTGACCATCGCCGATACCGGTTCGCTGACGGGTGCGGCCGACAAGCTGCATCAGCCGACCTCGGTGATGAGCCGGATCCTGAGGCGCCTCGAGGAGAAGCTCGACACGACGCTGATCCGCCGCACGACGCGCCGCCTCGAATTGACCGACGAGGGCAAGCTTTTTCTCGACTACGCGCGCGACATCATCGCGTCGGTCGAATTTGCCGAGGAACAGATCGTCAGCCAGCGCGAGACGCCGTCCGGGCGCTTGCGGATCAACGCGGCGATGCCGTTCATGCAGCACGTGATCGCGCCGATGATGCCCGGCTTCCGCGAAGCCTATCCGGCGATCACGGCCGAACTCCATACGAGCGACGAGATCATCGACCTGCTCGAACAGCGCACCGACGTGGCGATCCGGATCGGCGAGCTGCGCGATTCGACGCTGCATGCGCGCCGGCTCGGCAGCAGCCGGCTGCGCATCCTGGCGAGCCCGGCCTATCTGGAGAAAGCCGGCGTGCCGACGAGCGTCGCCGATCTCGCGAACCATGCGCTGCTCGGCTTCGTGCAGCCGGAAACGCTGAACCACTGGCCGTTGCATACCGCCGACGGCGGCGTGTACCGGATTCATCCGGCGCTGCAGGCGTCGAGCGGCGAGACGCTGCTGACGCTCGCGCTCAGTGGCGCCGGCATCGTGTGCCTGGCCGACTACATGACGGGCACGCATCGCCGCGACGGCAGCCTCGTCGAACTGCTCGTCGACGATACCGTCGAGTTTCGCCAGCCGATTCACGCGGTGTTCTATCGGAACGCGACGTTGTCGTCGCGCATCGTCAGTTTTCTCGACTACTTGAGCGCGCAGTTGAAGGAAGGCGGCGACATCGACTGAGCCGGTACCGCACGCAGCCGGCCAAGCAACATGCAAAAGGGCGGCGGGTTCGAATCACATCGAACCCGCCGCCCTTTGCGTATCGACCGATGCGCGGCAGCGGTCGAACCTGAACCGCGCGCCTACTGCCCCAGCGCAGTCATCAGCCTGACCCGGCCGAGCATTTCCTCGGTGCGCGCCTGCGCGAGCGAATCCTCGGCCGCGAGCAACGAACGCTGCACCTCCAGCGTATCGATGAACGCCGATTCGCCGCTGCGCCACGACCGGTTGATCTGCGTATAGGCGCGGCGCGCGTTCGACACCGCGCGTTCGAGGCGCTCGGTCCGGCTGTGATCGCGGGCGGTGGCGGCAATCGACGTCTCGACGTCGCCGACGGCCGTCAGCACCGTCGAGCGATACGCGGCGACCGCCTGTGCGGCCTGCGCGCGGCGCAACGCGACGACGCTGCGCCGGCGCCCGCCGTCGAACAGCGGCGCGCTCGCGCCGGCGCTGGCCATCCAGGCGAGCGACCGCGCGAGCGTCGCGCCCGAGAAGCCGTCGATCGCCGCACCGAGCACACCGATCAGTTGCAGGTGCGGCTTCAGGTCGGCCTCCGCCACGCCGATCCGTGCATAGGCGGCGACAACGCGCGCCTCGGCCGCGCGCACGTCGGGCCGGCGGCGCAGCAAGTCGGCCGGTGTGCCGACGCCCGGCGCGGCGGCTGTCCACACCGGTTCCGGCGCGGGCGGATCGACGCGCGCGTAGATGGCCTGCGGCGTGGACGCGGTGATGATCGACAGCCGGTGGATCGCGGCCTGCCGCTGAAGTTGCAGCGCGGGCAGCTCGGCCAGCGTCGTTTCCGTCTGTGCGGCGGCGCGGTCCACGTCGGCCACCGGCACGACGCCTGCGTCGAACAGGCGCCGCGTCGATTCCTCGGTGCTGCGCTGGCTCGACGCGTTGGCCTCGACCAGCGCGAGCCGCTGCTCGAGCCCGCGCACCGTCACGTAGGTGCGCACGGTTTCGTCGATCGTCGCGATCCGCACGGCCGCCGCATCGTTCTGCGCGGACGCGATATCCGCATCGGCGGCCGACACGCCCTGGCGGATGCGCCCGAAGATGTCGATTTCCCACGCGAGGCTCGCATTCAGGTCGAACGCGTTGCCGGTCGTCGGCGTATCGGTCGGGAATGCCTGCGAGGCGGAGAGCCGCTGGCGGCCGGCGCCCACGTTCAGGTCGACCGAAGGGAACCACTGCGACGCCGCGCCGATCCGCACCGCGCGCGCCGCGTCGATGCGTGCGACGGCAGCCTGCAGGTCGAGGTTGTTCGCGAGCGCCGTGTCGACCAGCCCGTCGAGGATCGGGTCGTGGAAAGTGTGCCACCACGCGCCGGTGTCGGCGGCCGGGCCGCCGGCCGCGAGATCCGCGTTCGCATAGGTCGCGGCCAGCGGCGGCGGCGTGACGGTGGCGACCGGCGCGCTCGTGCACGCGGTCAGGACGGCCGCCGCGGACAGCGCGGCCACGAGTCGAACGAACTTCATTGCACCACCTCCGTCGCGACGGTCGCGACAGCGGCCTTGCGCAACGCGAGCCGGCGAACCATCACATAGAACACGGGCGTAAACAGCAGCCCGAAGAATGTCACGCCGATCATCCCGAAGAACACGGCCGCGCCGACCGCCTGGCGCATTTCCGCGCCGGCGCCGTCGGAGATCACGAGCGGCAGCACGCCGAGGATGAACGCGAGCGACGTCATCACGATCGGGCGCAGCCGCTGCACGCAGGCTTCGACGACGGCCTCGACGAGTTCGGTGCCGTCGGCCTCCAGCTGCCGCGCGACCTCGACGATCAGGATCGCGTTCTTCGCGGCGAGCCCGACCAGCACGATGAAGCCGATCTGCGTGAGGATGTTCACGTCCTGGCCGAGCGCGCGCACGCCGAGCGATGCGGCGAGCAGGCACATCGGCACGATCAGCAGGATCGACACGGGCAGGCTCCAGCTGCCGTACTGCGCGGCGAGCACCAGGTAGACGAGCAGCACGCACAGCGGGAACACGAGCAGCCCCGTGTTGCCGGCCGTCGTCTGCTGATACGACAGATCGGTCCATTCGAACGAAATGCCGGGCGGCAGCACCTGTTTCGCGAGCGATTCCATCGTCTTGATCGCGAAGCCGGAACCGAGGCCCGGTGCCGTATCGCCGTTGATCTCGGTGGCCGGATACAGGTTGTAGCGCGGCGCGCGATCGACGCCGAGCGTGTCGTCGATGCGCGTGACGCTGCCGATCGGCACCATCTCGCCGTCGCGGTTGCGCACCTTCAGCCGCGCGAGATCGGAAGCGCCGACGCGGAACGGCAGGTCGGCCTGCGCGGTCACGCGATAGGTGCGCCCGACGATGTTGAAGTCGTTGATGTAGGTCGAGCCGAAATACGTCTCGACCGCATCGTTGATGGCCTGGCTCGGCACGCCGAGCATCTCGGCCTTTTCGCGGTCGAGCTCGACGTGCACCTGCGGGCTCGTCGCGGAGTAGGGCGTATAGACGCCGACCATGCCGGGCGTGCGGTTCGCGGCCGCCACCAGATCCTGCGTCGCCTTCGCGAGCGCGGCGGTGCCGAGGCCGTTGCGGTCTTCGAGCCGCATCGCGAAACCGCCCGTGCTGCCGAGGCCCTGCACCGGCGGCGGCATCGCGACGACGATCGACGCCTCGGTGACGGCCGCGAGCCGCTTGCGCATCTCGGCGGCAATCGTGTCGATCGTCAGGCCGCGCGCCTTGCGTTCGGGCCAGGGCTGGAACACCGGGAACAGGCCGGCGCTGTTCGCCGAGTTCGTGCCGGTCGCAGCGTTCACGCCGGAGAACACCGGCACGCGTGCGACACCGGGCACCGACAGCGCGATGTCCTCGATCTTGCGCGCGACGGCGCTTGTGCGTTCGAGCGTCGCGCCGTCGGGCATCCGCACGAGCACGACGAGGTAGCCGCGGTCCTGCGCGGGAATGAAGCCCTTCGGGCTCGACACGAGCAGGTAGCCGGTCGCGGCGATCAGCACCACGTACAGCGCGCCCATCGCCGGGATGATCCGCACGACCTTCCTGACGAGCCGGCCATACGCATCGGACAGGCGCTGGAACACGCGGTTGAACGCGTTCGAGAAGCGCCGCGCGACGCGCATCGCCGGCGCGAACGGCGCGGCCATGCGCGATGCCGGTGCGGGCACGTCGTGATCGCGGGCGTGCGCTTTCAGCATCATCGCGGAGAGTGCGGGCGCGAGCGTCACCGACGTGAAGAACGAGATCGCGGTCGACACGGCGATCGTCACGCCGAACTGGCGGAAGAACTGGCCCGAGATGCCCGGAATGAACGAGGTCGGCACGAACACCGCGCACAGCACGAGCGTGATCGCGAACAGCGCGCCGCCGACTTCCTTCATCGTCAGCAGCGTCGCGTCGCGCGGCCCGGCGCCGGCCGACAGGTGCCGCTCGACGTTCTCGACCACGACGATCGCGTTGTCGACGACGATCCCCACCGCGAGCACGAGGCCGAACAGCGTCAGGTTGTTGATCGAGTAGCCGAGCGCGGCCATCGCCGCGAACGTGCCGACGAGCGACACCGGAATCGACAGGATCGGGATGATCGACGGCCGCCAGCCCTGCAGGAACAGCAGCACGACGAACACGACGAGCACGACGGCTTCGTAGATGGTCTTGACGAGTTCGTGGATGCTGTCGCCGATGAAGGCGGTCGGGTTGTAGCCGATGTTGTAGACGATGCCCTTCGGGAAGTCCCTGGCCAGTTCGGCCATCTTCTTCTCGACCGCATCCATCGTCGCGACCGCGTTCGCGCCGGGCTGCTGCAGCACCTGCAACGCGATCGTCGGGTGGCGCAGCATGTAGCTGTCGGTCGCATACGCGAGTGCGCCGACCTCGACGCGCGCGACATCCTTCAGCCGCACGAGCCGCCCGTCCTTGCCCTGCTTGACGACGATGTCGCTGAAATCCTCGGGGCGCTTGAGCCGCCCTTCGAAGATCAGGTTCGGCTGGAACGCCTGGTTCGTGATCGGCGCCTGCGCGACCACGCCGCCCGCGAGCTGCGTGTTCTGCGCCCGCACCGCGGCGATCAGGTCGCCGGGGCTCAGGCCGAACGACGCGACGCGCTCGGGATCGAGCCAGATGCGCATCGAGTATTCGCGCGCGCCGAGCGGGTTGATGTCGCCGACGCCTTCGATCCGCTTCAGCACGTCCGCGACGTTGCGGATCGCGTAGTTCGACACGTACAGCGGATCGTAGCGCTGGTCCGGCGAGTACAGGAAGATCGTGCCGAGCTGCGTCGGCGACGACTTGCGCACCGATACGCCGCTGCGCTGCGCGGGCTCGGGCAGGCGCGGCGTCGCGAGCGCGACGCGGTTCTGCACGAGCACCTGCGCCTTGTCGACGTCGGTGCCGGGCTTGAACGTCACGGTGATGTTCAGGCTGCCGTCGGACGTCGCCTGGCTGTACATGTACAGCATGTCTTCCACGCCGTTCACTTCGAGTTCGATCGGCGTCGACACGGTTTGCGACACCGTTTCCGCGGACGCGCCCGGATAGGTCGCCTGGATCACGACGGTCGGCGGCGCGATGTCCGGATACTCGGACACCGCGAGCGAGAAATAGGCCAGCGCACCGGCGATGGTCAGCACGATGGACAGGACGATCGCGAGCACCGGTTGCTGGACGGACAGACGGCCGAGGTTCATTGCGCGCTCCCGGTCGTGCCGCTCGCCGCGCGGGCCAACGTGGCGGCTTCGATCGCGCGCGGCACGGCCTTGACCTTGTCGCCGGCCTGCACGCGCTGGAAGCCGTCGACGATCACGCGGTCGCCCGCGTTCAGCCCCGCATCGATTTCGCGCAGGTTGCCGTACAGGCGGCCGGGCGTCACGGGGCGAATCGCGACGGTGCCGTTCGCGTCGACGAAATACAGCACGCGGCGCGTCGCATCGGTCGCGACGGCCGCATCCGGCACGAGCAGCGCGTGATGCGCGACGCGGCTCGACAGATAGACGCGGCCGAACTGGCCGGGGCTCAGGCGCCGGTCCGGATTCGCGACGCGCGCGCGTTGCCGCAGCGTGCCGGTCGAGTCGTCGAGGCGGTTGTCGACGAAATCCATCGTGCCCGTCAGCGACGGCTGCGCATCGCCCGGCAGCGCGATCGCGACCTGCCGCGACGACGCGCTGCCGCCGCTTTTTTGCGCCTCGCGCGTATAGCGCAGGTAGCTTTCCTCGTCGACATCGAAGTAGATGTCGATCGGGTCCTGCGACACGATCGTCGTCAGCACGGTCGCGTCGCTGTCGCCGCCTTTCACGAGGTTGCCCTCGCTGACGCGCTTGCGGCTGATACGGCCGGACATCGGCGCGACGATGCGCGTGAACGACAGGTCGAGCCGCGCGCGTTCGAGCGCACCTTGCGCGCTCGTCACCTCGGCCTGCGCGCTTTGCACGGCCTGCCTGCGCTGGTCGTAGAGGCTCTGCGCGATCGTGTCCGTCCTGATCAGGATGCTGGCGCGTTCGAAATCCTGCCGGCTCAGCTTCAGTTGCGACTGCGCGCGTTCGAGCGTGCCTTGCGCGGCCGTGACGGCCGCTTGATACGGGCGCGGGTCGATGACGAACAGCAGGTCGCCCTTGCGGACGGTCGCGCCGTCCTGGAACGCGACCTTGTCGAGATAACCGCTCACGCGCGGGCGCACGTCGACGGTGTCGACCGCTTCGAAGCGGCCCGTATAGACGTCGACGTCGTTGACGTCGCGCGCGACGGGCGCGCTGACGATCACGTTCGGCGTCGCGGCCGGCGCCTTGTCGTCCGACCGGCAGCCGGACAACGCGACGAGCGCGGCCAGTGGAATGGCGGCCAGCACGGCCGGTCGCGCGATGCGCTTCAATCCTGGATATCGATTCATACGTGTGTGCGAAATATCGAGTGGGGCGCCTGGCGCCGGATGGTGCGCAGTATCCGGCGCGGCGCGCGGCGGATAAACGGATGAAGCGGCATAAGAACTTGTACTGCGCAGTCACGAATCGGCGTACGCGGTGACGATGTGCGAGCGGGTTTCGCGGGGCAGGGCGGGGGAGAAAAAATGCGGCGACGACACGCGGCCCGAATGCCTGTTCAGGCGATTCGGGCCGGCCATGCGGAAGGGCGGGACGAGCGGTGGCGCGTATCGGGAGGCGGGCGCGCTTGCGCGTCGGCGCGGCTCAATGACCGCGATAGATCGAGTCGCGGCCGTTGATCGTCGTCACGCGGCCGGATTCGCCGGCGGTGCGCGCTTCGCTGCCGTAACCGGACGTCGCGGCGGCCGGTGCGGTGCCCGGCGCATTGTGTGCGACGGCGTTTTCACGCACGCGCTTTTCGGCGGCGAGGATCGCGACCGGGTACTGGTTGTGGTCCAGCGCCGGGGTGTAGCCGACGGCCGCGAGGCGCGCCATTTCGGCCTTCACTTCGGCGCGGGTCAGTTGATGGTCGGCCTGCTGCGCGAACGACAGCGCCGGTGCGGAAAGGATCAGTGCGGAAAGCGTGGAAGAAATCAGCGTTTTCATCATGGGTACCTATTAGGTCGAGTGAACCGCAACCACGTCGATGTCGTTGCGAGTGCAGCCAATATAGGTATCGCGGCGCCCGGGAAAAACGGCTGCCGGCCCAAATGATTTTTGATCTGGAATCACGAATCAGGTGTGGATTCGGTCGAAAGCCTTGCCGGTCGGGCGTCCTGCCGGAACGGGGTATCGGGGCGGGGCATCGAGGCAGGCCTTGAAACGGCCATTCAGACCTCCTGGGACTCAAGTGTGTCGAATTCCGTCTTGGACAGACTTAACCGACGTACCTAGACTGAACCCGCTTTCCCTCATTCCCTGGAGAAAATCATGAGTCTCAAAGACAAGCTGCCCGGTAACAAGATCCTTGGTTTCGGTACGGCCCCGCTCGGCAACATGTTCCGCAACATCCCCGACGCGGAAGCCGCGGCCACCGTCGAAGCGGCATGGCAACACGGCATCCGTTATTTCGATTCGGCTCCGTTCTACGGCGCGGGCCTGGCGGAAATCCGCCTCGGCGATGCGCTGGCGAACCACCCGCGCGACGAATATGTCCTGAGCACCAAGGTCGGCCGCGTGATCCTCGACGAAATCGAAGACGTGTCGGCGCGCGATCTCGGCGAAAAGGGCGGCCTGTTCGAACACGGCCGGCCGAACCGCATCGTCAACGACTACACGGCCGACGCGACGCTGCGTTCGATCGAGGACAGCCTGAAGCGCCTGCGCACCGACCGCCTCGACATCGTCTGGGTCCACGACATCGCGCAGGACTTCTACGGCGACGAATGGCTCGCGCAGTTCGAAGTCGCGCGCAAGGGCGCGTTCCGCGTGCTGGGCAAGCTGCGCGAAGAAGGCGTGATCAAGGCATGGGGCCTCGGCGTGAACCGCGTCGAGCCGATCGAACTGGTGCTGGACCTCGCCGAACCGCAACCGGACGGCATGCTGCTGGCCGGCCGCTACACGCTGCTCGACCACGAGCGCGCGCTGCAACGCGTGATGCCGGCGGCTGCCGCGCAGAACGTCGGGATCGTCGTCGGCGGCCCGTACAGCTCGGGCGTGCTCGCGGGCGGCACGCATTTCGAATACCAGAAGGCTTCGCCGGACATTCTCGCGAAGGTCGAGCGGATCAAGGCGATCGCCACGCGCTACGACGTGCCGATCAAGGCCGCCGCGCTGCAGTTCTCGATGTCGCATCCGGCCACCGTCGCGGTGATTCCGGGCGCGAGCCGCCCGGAGCGGATCGCGGAAGACCAGGCAGCGCTGAACGTGGTGATCCCGGCCGACTTCTGGCGCGAAATGCGTGAGCAAGGTCTGATTGCGGCGAACGCGCCGCTGCCGGCCGGTCGTTGATCCTGACGTCAATTCTGAAAGGTGATGACATGGCACAGGCCAATGCAAGCATCGAACTCCCGGCTTCGGCCGGGACGATCTGGCAACTGATCGGCGGCTTCGGGTCGCTGCCCGACTGGCTGTCGTACATTCCGGCCAGCGAACTGAGCGAAGGCGGGCGCGTGCGGCGTCTCGCGAACCCGGCCGGCGAGGCGATCGTCGAGCGGCTGGTCGCGTTCGACGAAGCGCAACGCAGCTACACGTACGCGATCCTCGAAGCGCCGTTTCCGGTCGTGAACTATCGCTCCACGCTGCGCGTGCGCGAAAACGGCCCGAACGCGTCGACCGTCGAATGGTCGGGCACGTTCACGTCGCACGGTGCGACCGACGACGACACCGTCAAGCTGTTCCGCGGGATCTACGAAGAGGGCCTCGCGGAACTGGCGAAGCGGTTCGCGGCGGCCTGACGGCAGCGCGACTCGACGCATCGCATCGTGCGAGCAGGAGCTTGGCGATATCGGGCTCCGTCAGCGCCTTCGTCGCGGGTTCAGGCTCGTGCCGAAGGCGTTGCCATGTTTGCTTCGCATGCGCGACGGCGCCGATGTGCAGGCCCCCCGGCCATCCGCGGCGTTACTTTCCGGCCACCGCGACGACCTCTTCGCCGGTCAGGATTTCGCGGAAGATGCCGACCAGCGGCCGCAGGTTGACCTTGTGCCACGCGGCCCACAGCGGCGTGCGGTAACTGAACCACGGCAGCTCGCGCAGCACGACGCCTTCCGGCACCTGGTGACGCAGGCTCTGCTGGATCATCGTCACGCCGAGCCCGGCGGCGACGAGCCCGAGCGCCGCGAGCGGCTCGGTCGCTTCCACCGAAATGTCCGGCGAAAAGCCGGCTTTCGCGCACGCCGCGACGAACGCGCCGTGACGCGGCGCGCTTTCGTGCTGCGTGACGCCGATCCACGCCTGCGCGGCGAGATCGTCGGCGACGAGCGTTTTTTTCTTCGCGAGCGGGTGCCCGTCGGGCATCGCGAGCAGCATCGGATCGTTCAGTACCCGCATCGAATCGAGTTCGGGATCGTCAGGTGCAGGCGGCTCGGTGACGAGCGCGATGTCGAGGCTGCGTTCGCGCAAGCCTTCGAGCTGCGCGGCGGATTGATAGTTATACAGAGCGATGTGAACGGACGGGCGATCGGCACGCAGCGTCTTCAGCGCGCGCGGCAGCACGCCCGAGTGCGTGGCCGTTTCGAGGTAGCCGATGCACAGGCCGCCTTCGTCGCCGCGGCCGAGCCGGCGCGCGAGCGATTCGAGGCGGTTCGCGTGACGCAGGAACGCGTGCGTTTCACTGAGGAACGTGCGGCCGTCACGCGTCAGACGAATGCGCTGCTGGCTGCGTTCGAACAGCGTCAGCCCGAGCTTTTCCTCGAGCTGCGCGATCTGGCGGCTGAGCGGCGATTGCGAAATGTGCAGGCGTTCGGCCGCGCGGCCGACGTGTTCCTCTTCCGCGACCGCGATGAAATACTGAAGCTGGCGGATGTCGAGCATATAAGACCTTCGGGGACTCAAGTTCGACGAATTATGTCTTGGACAGACTTATGTGTGCAACCTAGACTGGGTTCACTTTCCTGTCAGACCCGGAGCAACTGATGAGTCTCAAAGACACGCTGCCGGCCGACAACCGGCTCGGTTTCGGCGCGGCGCCGCTCGGCAACATGTTCCGCGACATTCCCGACGAAGAAGCGATCGCCACCGTCGAAGCCGCGTGGGCGCGCGGTATCCGCTACTTCGATACCGCGCCGTCGTACGGCGCCGGCCTGGCCGAAGCGCGCCTCGGCGACGCGCTCGCCGGCCATCGCCGTGGCGACTACGTCATCAGCACGAAGGTCGGCCGCATCGTGCTCGACGAAATGGAAGACGCGAAGACCCGCGACTACGGCGAAAAGAGCGGGATCTTCGCGCATGGCCGCGCGAACCGGCTGGTGAGCGACTACTCGGCCGACGCGACGCTGCGCTCGATCGAGGACAGCCTGAAGCGCCTGCGCACCGACCGCCTCGACATTGTCTGGGTGCACGACATCGCGCAGGACATCCATGGCGACGAATGGCTCGCGCAGTTCGAGGCCGCGCGCAAGGGCGCGTTCCGCGTGCTGAGCAAGCTGCGCGAAGAAGGCGTGATCGGTGCATGGGGCCTCGGCGTGAACCGCGTCGAGCCGATCGAACTGGTGCTGGATCTGGCCGAACCGCAACCGGACGGCATGCTGCTGGCCGGCCGCTACACGCTGCTCGACCACGAACGCGCGCTGCAGCGCGTGATGCCGGCGGCTGCGGCCCGCAACGTCGGGATCGTCGTCGGTGGTCCGTACAGCTCGGGGGTGCTCGTCGGCGGCGCGCACTTCGAATACCAGAAGGCGCCGCCCGACATCGTCGCGAAGGTCGAGCGCATCCGCGCGATCGCGGTGCGCTACGACGTGCCGGTCAAGGCGGCCGCGCTGCAGTTCGTGCTCGCGCATCCGGCGACGGCCGCGGTGATTCCGGGCGCGAGCCGACCCGAGCGGATCGCGGAAGATTCAGCGGCACTGACGTTCGATATCCCCGCCGATTTCTGGCGCGAGATGCGCGAGCAGCAGCTCGTCGCGGCCGATGCGCCGCTGCCGATCGATCGCTGAGCGCCGGGCGGCGCGCGATCGTTCAGGCGACGACCGTGTCGGCCGCATCGACCGCCGTGGGCGCTGCCGCCGCCGCGCCCGCCAGCCGCCGGTAACGCGCGAGCGCCCACAGCGGGAAGTACGCGGTATAGCCGTGATACTTCAGGTAGAAGATGCGCGGGAAGCCGGGTGCGTTGTGCGAACGATGCCACCAGAAACCGTCTTCCTGCTGCACCGACTGCAGATACGCGATGCCGCGCTTCACCGAATCGGATTCGCAGTCGCCGAACGCCATCTGCGCGAGCAGCGCCCACGCGGTGAAGTTCGACGTGCTCTCGCCGCCATTGGTGCCGCCCAGCTTCGGGTCGATGTAGCTGTCGTTCGTCTCGCCCCAGCCGCCATCCGCATGCTGCCGTGAACGCAGCCATTCGATCGCGCGTGCGATATACGGCTGCGACTTGTCCTCGCCGGCGAGCGCGAGGCCGGCCAGCACGCTCCACGTACCGTAGATGTAGTTCGTGCCCCAGCGGCCCCACCAGCTGCCGTCGGGCTGCTGCGTGCGCTTCACGTATTCGATGCAGCGCGCGAGCGACGCGCGTTCGTCCGCGCGTTTCGTCACGCCGAAGCACAGCAGCACGCGGCCCGACACGTCCTCGGTCGGCGGATCGAGCAGGGCGCCGTGATCGGCGAACGGGATCGCGTTCAGGTACATGCGGTCGCAGTCGGCGTCGAACGCCGCGAAACCGCCGTTGCGCGATTGCAGCCCGCGCATCCAGTCGAGCGCGCGCGCGACGCGCGGCGCATACGGGTTCGTGCCGTCCGCGTTGCAATGCGTGCGGCCGCGGCGATCGAGCATCGCGGTGACGACCGCGGTGTCGTCGATGTCGGGGTAGTACGGATTCGCGTACTGGAACGCCCATCCGCCCGGCTGGACGTCGGCCGGCGCGTTCTCGATCCAGTCGCCGCGCAGGTCGTTCACCTGGCGTTCGGCCAGCCAGTCGTACGCGCGCGCGATGCGTGCGTCGAGTGCGCGCCGCGCGTCGTCCGGCTCGCCGTCTTCCGGCACCGCCACGCCGCGTGCCTGCTCGAGCGCCATCGTGCTCCACGCGGTATCCCACACCGGCGACAGGCACGGCTGGCAATACATGCTGCCGTCCGGCCGCGTGACCAGCAGCTTTTCCAGCGCGTTCTCGCAATCGCGCCGCAGCGGATGATCGTCCGGGTAGCCGAGCACCTGCATCATCTGGTAGCTGTACACGATCGGCGGGAAGATCCCGCCGAGCCCGTCCTCGCCGTTCATGCGCTCCGCGCACCACGCTTCGGCGTGGCGGATCGCGCGCTGCCGCAGGCCCTTCGGCATCAGCGGCTCGACATGACGCACCGTGCGGTCGAGCGCGAGGAACAGCTTGCGCATGCCGCGCGCGGGCGGGAAGTACCGGCGTTCTTCATCCGGCGGCGTGACGAACAGCTCGCGGATCGAGACGTTGCGCGGATTGCGGGCGCGCGCCTTCAGCGAGCACAGCACGAGCAGCGGCACCATCGTCGTGCGCGCCCAGTACGCGACCTTGTACATCGAGATCGGCACCCACTTCGGGAACAGCACGAATTCGATCGGCATGAACGGCGCCGCGCGCCACGGCACCTGGCCGAACGTCGCGAGCAGGATGCGCGTGAACACGTTCGAGCGTGCCGCGCCGCCGAGCTTCAGGATCGCGTCGCGCGCGCGGACCATGTGCGGCGCGTGCTCGCTGTCGCCGGCCGCCTTCAGCGCGAAGTACGCCTTCACGCTGCACGACACGTCCGGATCGCCGTCGACGTACAGTGCCCAGCCGCCGTGCGTGTCGAGCCGCTGGTTCGCGCGCAGGTAGCGCGCCATCCGCTCCTGGCGGAGGTCGTCGATCTTGTCCATGAAATGCATCATCAGGATGTATTCCGCGGTGATCGTCGCGTCGGATTCGAGTTCGAAACACCAGCTGCCGTCGGGCTGCTGGAGACGCACGAGGGCGTCGCGTCCACGGGCGATGGCGGTGTCGAGCGCGGACCAGGGGGAGGGGGTGGATCGAGTCATGCGGCGGATCATACCATCCAGCCGGAATGTTTATATCGAGACGCCCGGTGCTAACATCCGCATCATGAAAAAGCACCTCGAACCCGCGCCGCACGATGTGGCCGAGCCTGTCGAACCGGCTGCCGTGGCCGGTGCGCGGGCGCCTGAAGCATCGTCGGCGCCGGCCGTCGCCACCGCCGGCGTGCGTCGAAAAAAAGCTCCGGACCAGGTGCGCGCGCAGCTGCTGGCGGCTGCATCGGAAATCGCGACACATCACGGCGTGGCCGCATTGACGCTCGATGCGGTGGCCGAGCGCGCCGGCGTGACGAAGGGCGCGTTGCAGTATCACTTCGCGAACAAGCAGGGGCTGCTGGATGCGCTGTTCGGTCAGGCGACCGAGCGGTTCGCCGCGCAGATGGCCGAGCGGGTGGCGGCGGATGCCGGCGGCGCCGGTGCGGCGGCGCGGGCCTACATGCACGCGGTGCTCGACGAGTCGCAGCCGGTCGCGAGTACGGATGTGCTGCGCGTGCTCGTCGCGTCGATGATTACCGACCAGGACACGCGCGAACGATGGTCGGTGCCGATGCGGGAATGGACGCGCCCCGACCCGGTGCCGCTCGAGCAGGCCGCGACGCTGATGATCTGCCGGCTCGCCGCCGACGGGCTATGGATTTCGCAGTTGCTCGACAGCGTCGAGATCTCCGCCGAATTGCGCGCGGAGATCGAGCGGCAACTCGACGCGATGAGCCATGGCGCGTTTCCGAAGGGGCGCGACGGGGCCGCGTGACGCGTGACGCGTGCGCCGCGGCGTCAGGCCGCGTTCGCGCGCCGGCCCGGCGGCGCGCTCAGAATTGCGCCTGCAGCGTGACCGCCCTGGCATCGCGCCAGACGGTCAGCGGCACCACCGTGCCCTTGGCGGTCGCATGCACGGCGTCGGCCAGATCGGCCATCGTCTTGAGCGGGCGATCGCCGAACCGGATCAGCACATCGTAGTTCTTCAGGCCGGCGCGATCGGCGACGGTGCCGGGCAGCACACCGAGGATCTGCATCGCGCCGCCGGGGAGCTTCATGCCCGCCTGCACCCGCTCGTCGAGGTCGACGAAATGCACGCCGAAGCCCATCGGGCGGCCTCTCAGCTCTTCCGGCACCAGACGGCGGTCGTTCGGAATGCTGGCGAGAAAGCGCGACAGGTACGCGGCCGGAATCCGGATCCTGAAGACCTTGTCGGTCGCGTCGTAGTCCGAGAGGCTGAGCACGAGGTCGGTCCCGCTGATCTCGTAGGTCTTCAGGTTGAGGCGGTCCAGCAGGATGAAGATGCCGCCGTTGACGGGCCAGGTCTTGCCGCCATCGGCTGCCGTGTTCCAGTATCCGGTGTCGTTGTAGCCACCGCCGTTCAGCGTCGGAATCACGACGGGGAGGTCCGGCTGCCGGTAGCGGGTGCCGAATTTCCCGTAGTCGCGCACGGTATTGAAATTCCACTTCTGCTTCGTATGGAAGGCGACGGCCAGCCCCAGTACGGAATCGACGCCTTGCGGAGACTGGACCAGCGTCAGTTGCGCGTCGACGATGCCCTGGTCGGCCGATAAACCCGAATCGCTGATGGTCAATACCGGGGAATCGTAGCGGGTGTAATCCGGGAAACGCTCGGACAGCCACGTATAAACAGGCGGCGCGGCCTTTTCCTGCGCCCGTGCCGCCTGCGCGGCGAACAACGACATTGCCAGCAGGCCGGCAAATACAAAACCACGTTTCATTTCGGAATGCCCTCTTTTTGGTTTTCTGTTATCTGTTATCTGAATGGAGATGGCGTGGAGCCGCCACGGAATTCCATATCTGTTTTCCGGCAAGGGTATCAGTTTTAAGCGTGCGGGTTGAAGTATGCCGCTTCCATTCGGAATGGACATGGATGCGCAGCGCCTTCACCTCGACGGCGATCAAGGCATCTGCTTCCTTGCCGATCTGATGGGTGCGAACCACGCCTGCTTCGATCTGGATCGGGCATTCAGCGGCTCGCATTGGAGCAACGCATTCACTCGCTTTCGCCGTAAGGCCGGCGCACTTGAACTTGTCACGTTCGAACCTGTAGCCCATCGTCCTCTTCGCATCGGGCATGGCTTCCGCCCCGGACGTTGCTGCGATGGCCTCGACGTTCGTCCACAACGACGCATCCGGCAAATTGAGTACCAACTCCTTGCATCGTTGCAGATTGCGACTGCATTGACCCGTTTCGCTCAGGCCGATCAGTAACGTATCGGACAGTGCCCAATAGGATGAGATAGGGCTAAGATTCGTGGTTCCGTCCTGACTCAGGCTGGAAACGAGCGCAACAGGTGTGCCGAAGTACAAAACAGGAAGGCCGATGCTGCGGGTTTCCATGATATTCGGAGAGGAATTTCGACACGCCATTTTCACTGTGATCGGGACCACGTCGTTTCAGTGCTGCATGAAACGTCAATGACCGGCAGGCATCTTCCAGGGACGCAGCGCCTGGTAGTCGTCGGGTTCCTGATGGGGGCAGCGGCGGCCAACTCGCTGGCCCTGATGGTCAGCAAGATCGTGACGTTCGAGCAGCTCGGGGGCATGCGACATGACAATCCGTCTTTTTCATTTCAGCGACGATTCGACGATCGTGAAATTTCATCCGAGGCCCGTGCGTGTTGCGGTTGAGCGCCCGGCCGGACAGGAATGGTTGAATGGGCCATTGGTATGGTCGACGGATGAGGCGCACGAACTGCTGTACCTGTTTCCCAGGGAGTGTCCGCGCATTGTCGTCTGGCCGACACCGTCCACGAGCATCGAGGATCGGGCTGCATGGTTCGGTGGAACGTCGTTTCGCGCGATCGCGCATATCGAGCATGCGTGGCTCGACCGTTTCAAGACAGCCCGCATCTATCGCTACCATCTGCCTGTGGAACCGTTCGAGGATATCGGCGATGTCGGGATGCATGTTTCGCGTACGCCAGTCGTTCCCACCCGGGTTGATGCGCTGGATGATCTGGTGGGCGAACTGGCGTCGAGAGGTATTGCGTTACGGGTCGTGGACAGGCTCACGCCATTGAAAGGCGTCTGGCAAACGACGCTGCATGCCAGCGGCATCAGATTGCGAAATGCGCAGGACTGGGGGAAACCGGAGGGGACCCACTCGCAGCCAGGGCGGACGGTTACCGTTACGTAGCGGCGGCAACGGTCGACCGTGGAGCCCGGTGCGGTTCGCGTGGCACGTGCATCGACGGGGGCGAGAGAGCGCACGGCGCTTCTCGAACCCCTTTTCGCTCATGCGGTGACGTAAGGCGCCACGCTTCGGATGCCTATCCGGCAGGCAATCCCGGCGGTGCCTAGGCGTGACACATGCATAGCTCGAACTCGTGTCCGTCGGGGCTGCTCAGGACGATGCTTTTCATCGATTCAATCTTCAATCCGTCCATGACCACGGAAGCACCGTTTTCCAATGCCCGCTGCACGAACTCGTGAAGAGCCTCTTCCTCGAATTCGAAGACCGGAACCGAACCGCTGCCGTTGAATTCGTCGCCAAAGTCGTTTAGCAGAAGACCTAGCCGGTTTTCACCGATCATGAATTCCGTCCACTTTCCGGACTGCTTGTGCGGCTCGTGTCCGAGTAATCGTCGCCAAAACGAGATGGATGTCTCCATGTCGATGACTTTCAAATATACCGTCCGAAGCTTCATGGCGAACCTTTGAAATTGATCAGGGCCGAATGTATCGGGGACGCCGACAGGTTTCTCATCGTAGCACCTGGCAACAATCTTTTGAGGGCTTCGGTCAGCCGCCGGAACGCGCCCCGATATACATTCGCGTGGCTCAACTTCCATTCCCATAGAGGACACAGTCAGATTCGCCAGCGTGCACTTTCGGCGTGGTTATTCAGATTTGCCGCGAGTAAGCGGATTGAAATACGCCGGTCATTCCAGAGTGCGGAATAGCGCGCTTTTCTCCATTGTTGCCCGCTATCCGGACACGCGATCGCGCGGCCGGCAACCCAGAACATCGGCGTCGTTTCCGTGGCCAGGGCGCGGACGCGCTGGCCGCCGTCCGCCGCGTGGCGCGTGACTGAAGCCGGCGTGGCGAGACCGACACCTGTCGCAATCGTCAAGATTCGCGTCGCGTGCGGATAAAACCTCCCCGCTCCACCCGCCGTTAACCCGTTCGCAGCCCATGCGCCGCGTGTTGCGACACGGCGCGCGTCTTTCGTGATCCGGAATCCACATCCGCCGCTGGCCGCGCCCGGCCGGCGCAAGGGAACGTCATGCGAAAACAACTCACTATCCGTGGTGGTCTCGTCGCGACCATCGCGGGCTATACCGTGCTGCTCGTGCTGGTGGTCGGCGCATGCATCGCGGCCCTCTATATGGGCAACGGTTCGCTCGAGGCGATGTACCGCGACGACACCGCGTCGCTGCTGCACCTGAAGACCAGCTCCGAGCGCATGCTCGTGCTGCGCGAGCGGATGAGCGACGTCGCGCAGGTCATCAGCGCCGGTCGGTCGGCGAAGGAAGAGGTCGCGAAAGTCCACGCGCTCCTCAAGCAGAGCAACGACGAACTGGAGGCCTACGCGCGCCTGCACGCGCGCAGCGCCGACGAACAGTCGCTGTTCGACACGCTGCAGAATCGCCGTCGTGCCCTGCTCGACGGCGTGTTCCTGAAGGCGCTCGCGCAACTCGACGGCGACGACGCGTTCGGCTTCCTCGACACGCAACGCACCGCGCCGCCCGCCCTGTTCACCGCGTACCAGGAGGCGATCGATGCGCTCGAATCGTTCCAGGTCGCGCGTGAAAAGGCGCGCTACGAGGCGGCCGGTGTCCTTTTCCACAGGATCGTGTGGGGGATGGTCGCGGTCGCGGTGCTCGCGCTCGTCGTCGGCTTCGTGGCGCAGCGCGTGCTCGCGAAGGCGATCATCGAGCCGATCAGGCTCGCGGTCGGCCAGTTCGAAAAGATCTCGAAGGGCGACCTGACCGGCACGGTCGTCGTGCCCGGCGAGAACGAGATGGCGTATCTGCTGCATGCGCTGAAGCGGATGCAGGACGGCCTCGTCGACACCGTGAACCAGGTGCGCACGAGTACGGAAACGATCGTCGGCGACGTCCGCACGATCGCGAGCGGCAACGTCGACTTGTCGGCGCGGACCGAGCAGCAGGCCGTTTCGCTGCAGCAGGCGGCGGCGAGCGTCGAGCAGCTGACGGCGGCCGTGCGCCAGAACGCGGACAACGCGCGCGATGCCCGCACCTACGTCGAGGGCGCGGCGGGCATCGCGTCGCGCGGCGGCGACGCGATGCAGCGCGTCGTCGAGACGATGTCGGCGATTTCGCACAGTTCCGCGAAGATCTCCGGGATCGTCGGCGTGATCGAGAGCATCGCGTTCCAGACCAACATCCTCGCATTGAACGCTGCCGTCGAAGCCGCGCGCGCGGGCGAGCAAGGGCGCGGCTTCGCGGTCGTCGCGACCGAGGTGCGCGGGCTCGCGCAGCGCTGCGCGTCGGCGGCGAAGGAAATCCGCGAGCTGATCGGCCATTCCGCGCAGCGCGTCGAGGACGGCAGCGGTCTCGTCGCCCTGGCCGGCTCGGCGATGGCCGAGCTCGTCGCCGCGGTCGAGCGCGTCAACACGATCATGAGCGACACCAGCCACGCGTTCGAAGAGCAATCGTCGGGCATCGAGCAGGTGAACGCCGCGGTCATCCAGATGGAGCAGGCGATGCAGCGCAATGCCGCGCTGGTCGAGGAGGCCGCGGCCGCGGCGCTGTCGCTCGACGAACAAGGCGCGCGGCTGAGCGCGGCGGTCGCGCAGTTCCGTCTGCGTGACGACGCGCTTGCGTGATGCATCGAGGCGGGCACCGGATCGCCGTGCCGCGCTCGCGGCACGACACGGTGTGGACGTCGTCGGAGCAGCGCACTTCTGGTGCGGACATCCTGACCGCCGATATTGACGCAACCGATGCGTCGGCACGATGAGGAACCGGATCCGGGCGAGCGTCGAAACCGATGCGACGCCGTTCGCGTTCAGTGCCCGCGACGCGGCGACGGCGGCGCGGCGACGCCTGTCGGCAAGGGCGGCAGCGCGATTGCCGCCAGGTTCTCCACAGGGTTATGCACGGAAATTGTGGATAAGTCGGAGGGCGGTGCATAACTGCCGACGCGTTCCTGAACGCGGAGGTTGCAATGTGACATCGCGCGGCGCGAATTGCTTTGCTGGAAAGATCGTTTAGTGGCCGAGGCGGATCGGAATAGCATGACGACTCCCCTCAACCGGCCGTCGCATGCGAGGCCGATGATTGCGACCGTACCGGCCCGACCATGACGACACTGAACGACTATCTCGAACAGAAGCGCGACGCCTGGCTCGCGAAAAAGGATGCCGCGCGCAACGATCCGGAATTCAAGGCGACGCCGCTGAAAGCGACCGTGCGTGCACTGGGCCGCAGCGGCGTGCGCGAGATCCGCATTCGCGATTTCCAGGTGATCAGCGACAGTCCGCCCGATTTTGCCGGCTACAACCTCGGGCCGGCGTCGCCGGAGCTGCAGCTCGGCGTGCTGGGCAGCTGCCTGACGCACATCACGCTGATCCAGGCCGCGGAGCGCGGCCTGAAGATCGACTCGATCGAAGTCGAGGTGACCGGCGACCAGCATCCGCTCGCGCAGCAGCCGGGCTTCGAGCATGTGCCGGTGTTTCCGCACAACCTCCGCTACACGCTCGATATCGTGTCGCCCGAACCGCCGGAGACGATTCGTGCACTGCATCAGGCAGTCGAGGCCGTGTGCCCGATCTTCAACCTGTTGACGCTGCCGCAGACCATCGACGGCGAATTGCGGCATACGCACGGTTGAGCACGGTTGATGTGCGTCGGTGCACCGGCGCGTCGCGGCATTGCATGGGGCTGCGACGTGAGCGGGCACGCTCGATCTCCCGCGCACCCTGTTGGGGCGCCGATACGACGATGATTCTCGCCGCACACGCGTGACACTCCGGATGCGTCGCCTGGCGTTGAACGTGTGCCGGATCGGGGTCGGGAGATGCCGGCGACGAATCGGTGATGAATCAGTCCGGAATCAGCCCGCGCGAATTCCGGATTCCTCACGCGGGTTGCCGTGCGTCAAACGCTTCGCTCCGCCGGCACGATCCTGAAGATGCTGGAATGCGTCCAGCAGCCGCGCGCGCAGTACGGCCAGCGACGGGTCGCGGCGGTCGCGCGGTCGTGCGGCCTCGACGTGGATCTCGTCGTCGATGCGGCCCGGGTCGGGCGCGAGCATCAGCACGCGATCACCCAGGTACAGCGCTTCGTCGAGATCGTGCGTGACGACGATCGCGGCCATCCGGTGCCGCGCGACGACATCGAGCAGCAGCGTCTGCAACCGCATCCGGGTCATCGCGTCGACCGCGCTGAACGGTTCGTCGAGCAGCAGCAGATCCGGTTCGCCGAACAGCCCGCGCGCGATCGCGGCGCGCTGGGCCATCCCGCCCGACAACGTGGCCGGCAGTTGCCGGGCGACGCCGGCAAGGCCGACTTCGTCGAGCAGCCGGGCGACGGCCGGCGCGCGCCCGCCTCGCGGGCCGGCCGCAAAGCCGACGTTGTCCGCGATCGATAACCACGGCAGCAGTCGCGGCTCCTGGAAGATCACGCCGACGCGCGGGGAGGGGCCGTCGAGCGCGACGCCTCCCAGCTTCACGCTGCCGCGGAAATCCGTGTCGAGGCCGGCGACGATCCGCAGCAGCGTGCTCTTGCCGCATCCGCTCGGGCCGACCACGCAGACGATCTCGCCGCGCGTGACCTGCAGCGGGACGTCGGCGAGGATCGTGCGGTCGCCGTAATACTTGCGGGTGATGCGCAGGTCGAGCAGCGGTGTTGCCGCGTCCGCTGCCGTGTGTGCGGAAGCGCGCGTGCTCATGTCGACACCTTGCGTTTCGCGTGATCGAATGCGTCGCGCCAGCCGAGCCAGTGCGACTCGATGCGTGCCATCGCGCCGTCGGTCAGCTTGCCGAGCAACGCCAGCAGCAGGATCGCGCCGAACACGAGATCGGGCCGCCCGGTCTCGCGGCCGTCGCTCAGCAGGAAGCCGAGGCCGCGCGTGGCCGCGATCAGCTCCGCGGCGACCATGAACATCCACGCGAGGCTGAGGCCGGTACGCAGGCCGGTGACGATCTGCGGCAGCGCGGCTGGCAGCAGGATTCGCCGGAACAGCGCGAGCGGGCCGAGCCGGTACACGGCGCCAAGCTCGACGAGCTTGCGGTCGACGTCGCGAATGCCGGCGACCACCGCGAGATGGACGGGGAAGAATGCGCCGATGGCGATCAGCGTGATTTTCGGCGCTTCATCGATGCCGAGCCACAGCAACAGCACCGGCACCCACGCGAGCGACGGAATCGCGCGCAGCGCCTGGAACGTCGGTTCGAGCAGCGCGTCGATCCGTCGGCTCAGGCCCATCGCCGCGCCGACGGCGAGCGCGAGTACGGCGCCGGCCGCGAAACCCGCCGCGACCCGCAGCGTACTCGCGCCGACGTGGCGCGCCACGCGCGTGATGCCCATGCCGGCGAGCGTGGCGAGAATCTCGCTCGGCGCCGGAACGAGATGGGCCGGCAGCCAGCCCTGGCGCACGACGACCTCCAGCAACGCGAGCACCGCGAACGGCAGCGCGAGGCCCGCGAGCCGCCACCGGCGAAGCGGATCGCGCCGGCCGGCGCGCGGCGACGCGGGGCGGCGAGGCGCGAGCGTGTCGTCGCGGGCAGCGCTGTTCGTCATGGGCGGCAGGCTCAGCGCGAAGCGGCGACGAGCGGGCGCACGAACGCCGGATCGATCAGCGTATCGACGATCTTCGCGGGATCGACACCGGGTTTGGTCAACTGCTCGGCCGTCAGCACCGGCGCGGCCGCCTTCAGTGCCGCGCGCTGCGTTTCGCCGGGTACGGGGTCGCTGAAGTCGTTGCGCTGAAGCTGCAGTTTCGCCACCGGCAGCGACACCTTCGATTCGTCGGCGACGATCTGCGCGGTGTCGGCCGGATGCGCGACGATCCACTGCCGCGCGCGATCGTAGACCTTCAGTACGCGCGTGACCGCTTGCGGGTACTGGCTGGCGAACGCGTCGCGGACGTTCAGGAAACCGTAGGTGTTGAACGCGACATTGCGGTAGAGCAGGCGGGCGCCGTCGTCGAGCTGCGCCGCGGCCATGTGCGGATCGAGCCCGGCCCACGCATCGACCTGGCCGTTCGCGAGCGCGGTGCGCCCGTCGGGATGCTGCAGGTTGACGATCTCGACGTCGTCGCGGGTCAGGCCGACCGTGTGCAGCGCGCGCAGCGTGAACAGGAACGGATCGGTGCCGCGCGTCGCGGCGATTTTCTTGCCCTTCAGGTCCGCGAGCGAGCGGATCGGCGAATCCTTGCGGACCACGAGCGCGGTCCACTCGGGGCGCGAGAACACGTAGACGGTATGAATCGGGTTGCCGTTCGCGCGTGCGAGCACCGACGCGAGACCCGCGGCGGAACCGAAGTCGACCGCGCCGCTGTTCAGGTATTCGAGGGCGCGATTGCTGCCCAGGCTCAGCACCCAGCGAATCGACGTGCGGTCGGCCTTGAATTCGTCCTCGAGCCAGCCGAAGTGGCGGATCACCAGGCTCTCCGGCGAGTAGTACGCGTAGTCGACGCGGATTTCCGCGGGCGTCGCCGCGCGTGCGTGCACCGAGACGAGGCCGGCGAACGCGGCAATGACGAGGGCCGCGGATTGCCATGCGCGGGACCAGGACAGCTTCATCGGGGATTCTCCGGAAGAACGGCAACGAGCCGGGGACAGGCAGGGTGACCGGCTAATGTAGCGAAGCCGCGGGGTTTCGGTAACGAAGAAATCCGCGATTGAACATGCGCGTTGCTGCTAAGCGCGGGCGGCGGGCAACTTTATGACGCGGGTCGATTAATTTATCGGTTTATATCGCTTGGGAGAACCGGATCGGAAGAACAGAATGCCTGCTGCTGGAGCTCGACGGCGTCGCGTGTCGAGAGGCGTGCAGTTGCGAAGGGTCGTTACCGGCCGCGATTGAACACGCACGACTTCCGGCTTCATGCAGACATCGCCGGCCCGTCGGCGGAAAACAAAGGAGTGCGATGAGTTCGATCGACCTGAATGCCGTCACCCCGGCTTCCTCCCCCATTCGCTCGGCAAGCGACGTCGCGCGCCTGATCAACACGGTGGACAGCTCCGTCAGCCATGCCCGGATGATCGTGCTGCTGGCGCTCGGCGGCGTCTTTCTCGATGCATACGACCTGACGACGCTGTCCTACGGGATCGACGACGTGGCGCGCGAATTCGGCCTGACGCCCGCGCTGACCGGGCTGGTCGGGTCGGCGATCATGATCGGGACGATCTTCGGCAGCCTGATCGGCGGATGGCTGACCGACAGGATCGGCCGTTATCAGGTGTTCATGGCCGACATGCTGTTTTTCGTGGTCGCGGCGATCGCGGCCGGTCTTGCGCCCAATGTATGGGTGCTGATCGCCGCGCGCTTCGTGATGGGGCTCGGTGTCGGCATCGACCTGCCCGTCGCGATGGCGTTTCTCGCGGAATTCTCGAAGTTCAACGGTCGCGGCAACAAGGCGTCGCGGCTCGCCGCGTGGTGCCCGATGTGGTACGTGGCGTCGTCGGCGTGCTTCCTGTTGATCTTCGGGCTGTATTTCCTGCTGCCTGCCGAGCACGCGGGATGGCTCTGGCGCGCATCGCTGATCTTCGGCGCGGTGCCGGCCCTCGTCATCATCCTGTTCAGGAACCGCTTCATGAACGAGTCGCCGCTGTGGGCCGCGAACCAGGGCGACCTGGCCAACGCCGCGAGGATCCTGCGCGAGTCGTACGGGATTCACGCACACGAGGCGGAGGACGCACGGCGCGCGCCGTGCCAGCCGCCCGTGCGCATTCGCGTGCTGTTCCAGCGCCCGTACCTGGGGCGCACGATCGTCGCCAGCGTGATGAACCTGTGCATCCCGTTCGAATACACGGCGATCGCATTCTTCCTGCCGTCGATCCTGTCGCAGTTTCTCGGTGCGGGCGTGTTCGAAACGATCGCGGCGTCGCTGGCGCTGAACGTGCTGTTTGCGTTCACCGGCGGTTTGCTGGGCATGCGCCTGGCCCATCGCCATGCGTCGCGCCATGTCGCGATCGCCGGTTTCGCGCTCCAGTTCGTCGCGCTCGTGGCGCTCGCGCTGGCCGGGCATCCGCATGGCGCACTCGCGATCGGCTTCGTGCTGCTGATGCTCGGCACCTGGCTGTTCGCCGAAGGTTTCGGGCCCGGCGCGCAGATGATGATCTACCCGACGCTGTCGTATCCGGCGTCGATCCGCGGCACCGGTGTCGGCTTCGGGCGGTCGCTGTGCGGCATCGGCCAGGCGCTGGCGCTGTTCGTGCTGCCGATCCTGCAGGCGCGTCTCGGCACGGACATGTTCTGGGTCGTCGCGATCAGCGCCGCGACGCCGATCGTGTTCCTGCTGATCGTGCGTTATGAGCCGACGGCGCGGGACATCGACGACGACGGCGCAGAGTGAAGGCGGTCGGGATCGTTCGTCGGCTGGAAAACGCGCGCGCTTTCATCAGTGCGCGCGTCGTCGTTACCGCGATATCTGCATTGCTGTCGATGCGCGAGTGCGCAGGCAGAACGCGCAGCGGTGCTGCACCGGGCTTCTTAGAGTGAGGGGGGGAGAGCAGCGATCGGGCGAGGTGTCGGGCGAGCGGCCCGACGCACCGATTGCTGCCTGTCGCGAAGCCGGCCGGCCCGCACACGGGCCGACCGGCCGCCGCGATGCCGTCCGCTCAGGCCGCTACCCGCTCGGCATCGCGCTTGACCTGCTCGATGTCGCGGAACTGCGCGGCCGGATGTTCGTCCGGCAGCCGCGCCGATCCGCCGAACAGTTTCTCGCGCAGCGTGCCCGGCGCATAGCCGGTCGGATACACGCCGCGCCGCTGCAGTTCGGGGACGAGATGACGCACGACGTCCTCGAAGGTTTCGTGCGCGACCGCATACGCGAGGTTGAAGCCGTCCACGTCCGTGGCGGCGACCCATTCCTGCAGGATGTTTGCGACGGTCGCCGCCGAGCCGACGAACACCGGGCCCAGGCCGCCGATGCCGCCCCAGGCCGCCAGTTCCTCGATCGTCCAGGTGGTGTCGCCGCCCGACAGGTGCTCGACCGCCGATACGATCGCATTCGTCTCGACGCGCCGGACGGGATCGTTCGGCGCGTACTGGCCGAAGTCGATGCCGGTCCAGCCGGACATGAATACCAGCGAGCCGTCATACGACACGTACTTGCGATATTCGTCGAACTTGGCCTGCGCCTTCTCGTCGGTTTCGTCGACGATCACGGTGACGAGGTTGTAGATCAATACCTTGCTCGCATCGCGCCCCGCGGCGGTGGCCTGCGCGCGCACGTCGGCCACGTAGCGCGCGAGCTGCGCGCGGGTCGGCGCGGCGACGAACACGCATTCGGCATGCTGCGCGGCGAACGCCTTGCCGGGGCCGGACGCGCCGGCCTGGAACAGCACCGGCGTGCGTTGCGGCGACGGTTCGCACAGGTGGTAGCCGGGCACGTCGAAGAACCGGCCCTTGTGGCCGATCTCGTGCACCTTCTCCGGATGCGTGAACACGCGGCCGTCGCGGTCGCGCACTACCGCGCCGTCTTCCCAGCTCCCTTCGAACAGCTTGTACAGCACCTCGACGTATTCGGCCGCGACCGCATAACGGTCGTCGTGCGTGCGCAGGCCGTGGTCACCGATGTTCTTCGCGCCGCTTTCGAGGTAGGACGTGACGATGTTCCACGCGAGCCGGCCCTTCGTGTGATGATCGGCGGTCGACAGCCGGCGCGCGAACGTGTACGGGTGTTCGAACGTCGTCGACGCGGTGATGCCGATGCCGAGATGCTCGGTCGCCATCGCGATCGGCGCGGCGAGCTGCAGCGGATCGTTGACTGGGATCTGCGCGGCCTGGTGCAGCGCGTGGTAGTTGCTGCCCTTGTAGACGTCGTAGTAGCCGATCACGTCCGCGATGAAGATCGCGTCGAAGATGCCGCGCTCGAGCACGCGGGCGAGGTCGGTCCAGTAGTCGAGATCCTTGTACTGCCACGACCGGTCGCGCGGATGGGCCCACAGCCCGGGCGACTGGTGGCCGACGCAGTTCATCTCGAACGCGTTGAAGCGGATGGTCTTGCCGGTCTTGCTCATTGGGCGGCTCCGGTTTCTGCTTGCGTGCCCGCGCCCGTGCCGTTGCCGACCTGCCAGACGAACGGCGGCGTGCGCCCGTTGATGACCCAGTCGCCGACGATCCGCGCCTTGTAGACGAGCGGATTGTGCGACGACACGGTGCGCGCGTTGCGCCAGTGGCGGTCGAGCGCCGTCGTGCTGCGGGTGGCGGACGCCCCGAGTGCGTCGAACAGGTGCGTCGCCGCACGCAATACGAGTTCCGACACGACGAGCTGGCTCTGCGCGGATTCGATCTCGGCCGCGACGTTCGCATCGTGCTCGGCCGCCGCGTCGCCGCCGAAGTGCGCTTCGTAGGCCCGTTGCAGCGGCTGCGCGGCGCGCTGCGCGAGCGCGTCGGCCGCGTAGGCCCACGACGCGATCTCGCCGACCACCTGCTGCAGCTGCGCGTCGTCGCCCGCACGCGGCGCGTTGCCGTGGCTGTACACGCGGGTGCGGTGGCGCACCAGCTCGCCGGCGTCGCGCACGATCGCGTGGCCGATGCCGGCCAGCGTCGCGACGTGGAAGAGCTGGTAGAACGCGGTCTGGTACTTGAAGCGTCGCGCGAAGTCGATCACGTCCCGTGCGTCGACCGTCGCGTCCTCGAAGCGCGTGGTGCCGCTGCCGGTCGTCGTCTGGCCGAAGCCGTCCCAGTCGTCTTCGCGGATCACGCCGGGCTGCGCGGTCGCGACGGCGACGATCACGTCGCTGCCGTCGCTCGCGCGTTGCGCGAACACGTCGATCCAGTCGGCAAACAGGCTGCCGGTGCTGTAGAACTTCCGGCCGTTCAGCACGAGCCGGCCGTTCTTTTCCGACACCTTCGTGATGGTCTGGCCGAGCGACACGTCGCCGGTCTCGGTCCATGCATTGCCGACGAGCTGGCCGCTCGCGAAGCGGTCGAACCACGTCTGGCGATCGGCGCCGGGCGGCGCGTTCAGCCAGTCCTCGACGAACGCGAAGTGCCCGCGCAAGGCCTGCGGCAGGTTGGAATCGGCGGCAGCGAGCTCGGTCAGCAGCCGGAACAGCTGCGGCAGCGATGCGCCGGCGCCGCCGTCGCGCACGGGCAGCCGGACGGCGCCGAAGCCGGCGGCCTTCAGCCAGCCGATCGCCTCGTGCGGCAGTTCGCGGCGGCGTTCGCGTTCCGCGGTGCCGGCCGCGATGCGTTCGAAGATCGGCCTGAAGCGGCTGGCAAGCGCGTCATAGTCGGTGCCGGTGGAAAGTTCGGTTGCGGCGGGAGATGAAGTCATGCGGTGATCCTTGAAAGGCGGGGGCCGTCGATGCCGGCAGGCCAGTATAGGAAGCACGATGCGGACGATCCAATAACGGATTCGTACATCCTTATCGCTGCCGGGCATTACGCGGGCGACGCGCCGTGGCATCGATGCCGGGGTGTCGATATCGCTGCTGACGCGCGGTTTTTTGCGCGCGGCGTGCCGCATCGTTTGCCGTTCGAAGGAATATCGTTGTGCGAATCGCTCGGTTTGCCGGCGCTCGGGGCGCTGCTAGATTGAACGTTTCCGTCAACCAGCAGGAGAGCCCGATGTCAGAGACGAGCGCCACGATCCAGGAACGACCGGCCGATACGCAACCGCAGGCGGCCAGCGTGATCGCCGACGACGCACAGGCCATCGCGGCCGCGCATGCGCTTGCGCAACGGCTCGCGCAAGGCGCGGCCGAGCGCGACCGGGAGCGCCGGTTACCGCGCGACGAGATCGAATGGTTCTCGCAGTCGGGGCTGTGGGCCATCACGGTGCCGAAGGCTTATGGCGGTGCGGGCGTCTCGCATGTGACGCTGACGGAGGTGGTGAAGATCGTCGCGGCGGCCGATCCGTCGCTCGGGCAGTTGCCGCAGAATCATTTCGGGCTGGTCGACGTGATCGCGCTGACCGGCACCGACGCGCAGAAGCGCCTCTTCTTCTCGGAAGTGCTGAGCGGCAAGCGGTTCGGCAACGGCTTTTCGGAGAAGGGCACGAAACACGTGCTCGACCTGAAGACGCGCGTGCGCCGGGACGGCGACGATTACGTCGTCGACGGCACCAAGTTCTATTCGACCGGGGCGCTGTTCGCGCATTACGTGCCGGTGCTCGGCCTCGACGACGAGCGCCGCGCGTGGCTCGCCTACATCCGCCAGCCGGCGCCGGGGCTGACCGTGATCGACGACTGGTCGGGATTCGGGCAGCGGACCACCGCGAGCGGCACGGTCGTGCTCGACAACGTGCGCGTGCCAGCGTCGCACGTGCTGCCGGCGCAACGCGTGTCGGACCTGCCGACGCTGAACGGCCCGCTGTCGCAGATCATCCAGGCCGCGATCGACGCGGGCATCGCCAGGGCCGCGCTCGACGATACGCTGGCGTTCGTGCGCACACGCACGCGGCCGTGGGTCGACAGCGGCGTCGAGCGCGCGGCGGACGATCCGTTGACGATCCGCGAGATCGGCCATCTGCACATTCAGCTGCATGCGGCGGAGGCGTTGCTCGAGCGCGCGGCGCGCACGCTCGACGAGATCGCGGCGCGCGGCGACGTGACCGAGGACGACGTCGCGCGCGCGTCGGTGGCGGTGGGCGAGGCGAAGGTGCTGACGACGGAGATCGCGCTGCTCGCGGGCGAGAAGCTGTTCGAGCTGGCCGGCACGCAGGCGACGCTTTCCGAGCACAACCTCGACCGGCACTGGCGCAATGCACGCACGCATACGCTGCACGATCCGGTGCGCTGGAAATATCACCTCGTCGGCAACTACTACCTGAACGGTGTGCGCCCGGCGCGCCATGCGTGGAATTGAATCCGTTACGATCGTGGCTGCTTCGCCCGGCGATGACTGAGCGAGCCGCCGCGGTCTGATGCATCCATACGATCGTGTGGCGAACCCGGCACTGCGTTCGACGCGCAGGCGCCGGGATCAACGGCGGATCGGGTTGTCGATCGTGTGCCGTGCGGCACTTGCGGCGATAATCGGCATCCCGACCTCGACTGCCGCCCCTCATGACCCTCCCTGCGTTCGCACCCTTTCAGGATCTGGCCAAGGCCCTGCTGGCTCACTGGAGCGGCGCCGACGGCGACGGTTCCCACGACACTTCGCATCTGCAACGCGTGTGGAAGAACGCGGCCGCGATCCACGCGAAGGAAGGCGGCGATGCCGAGGTGCTGTTCGCGGCGACATTGCTGCACGACTGCGTGGCGGTGGAGAAAGATTCTCCGCTTCGCGCGCAGGCATCGCGGCTGTCGGCGCAAAAGGCCCGGCAGGTGCTGAAGTCGCTGGATTGGCCGGACGCGAAGATCGACGCCGTTGCTCACGCGGTCGAGGCGCACAGCTTCTCGGCCTGTGTCGTGCCGACGACGCTCGAAGCAAAGGTGTTGCAGGACGCCGACCGGCTCGATGCGATCGGCATGGTGGGCGTCGCGCGGTGCTTTTATGTCGCGGGCCGGATGGGCAGCGCGCTGTACGACCCGGCCGATCCGCACGCATCGGAACGGGAACTCGACGACACGCGTTTCGCGATCGATCACTTCCGCACGAAACTGCTGAGGCTTTCAACCGGTTTCCAGACCGCCACCGGTACCCGGATGGCGATCGTTCGTCGCGACCGGTTGCAGCGTTTTCTCGACGAATTTGCAGACGAGATATGATCCGGCCGCGCGTGACGAAGCGGCCCGGTACTATCGGCGCATGGAGCGCGAACTGGCGGATCGCGAGTTTCTGGCCGGCGCGTATTCGTACGCCGACATCGCGTTCTACATGGCGCAGTTGTTCGGTGCGCGCAAGGGCGCACCGATGACGGATGAAACGCCGCGCCTGCTCGCCTGGCGTGAGCGGATGACCGCACGTCCCGCCGTGCGCAAGGTCGCCGGCGCGATGGCCGCGTATTTCGCCTCGATCGGAGAGGCGGTTCCCGATTTTCTTCGCGGACTCGACTCGCTGCTGTCGGGAGCGGAAAGACACGGGACGACGGCCTTCGGCGACGATTGCCGCTGAAGGCCGCGTTGGCGCTTTCCGTGTTCAGCCGCGGATGAACGCGAGCAGGTCGGCGTTGATCGTGTCGGCGTTGGACGTGGGCATGCCGTGCGGGAAGCCCTTGTACGTCTTCAGCATGCTGTTCCTCGCCAGCTTCGCCGACAGGAGACCGGAATCGGCATCCGGGACGATCTGGTCGTCGTCGCCATGCGTCACGGGAACGGGAATCGTGGTGCTTTTCAGGTCTTCGGTGAAGTCGGTCTGCGAGAACGCGACGATGCCGTCGTAGTGGGCCTTCGCGCTGCTCATCATGCCCTGCCGCCACCCGTTCCGGATGACGCCTTGCGACGGTCCGGCACCGTCGCGGTTGTAGCCGTAGAACGGGGCGGCCGTCCCGACGCGATCCGACGCGCCCCTCTATTCCGGTCCTTGACCTTAAAGTTGACTTCAATCCTAGAGTGCTTGCTGACGGCGGTGAGTCAGCGGGCTTCGGGTGTTGCCTGCCACGGTCGATCATCGACGAGAGGCGACGAACATGGACAGGCGGTTTACACAGGTCGAATTCGGGCCGCACACGGTCGACGTGCCCGAAGGCGGGTACTACGACCGGTTCCGGATGAATCCCGACCTCGACGAGGTGGCGCGCGATCCCGCCGCGGGGAACATCGATTTTTTCCGTCGGATTCCGAAGCGTCAGGTCGCTTCGCGGGTCGGCCCGACCTGGGCACCGAATTTCTACTACCGTTCCAGCAGCATCCAGCTGCTGTTCCTTGCGCCGCTCGAACGCCTGCGGACCACGCTGCCGGTGCCGCTCGAACCGCTGCGTGCGCTGCCCGGGTACGGGCTGGTCGCGCTGACCTTCTTCTCGTATTCGGTGTGCGACAACGATCCGTATGACGAAGTGTCCGTCGCGGTGGTTATCCGCCGGCCCGGCGCGACAGGGTCGCACGCGCGCGAGCTGATCGATTCGATGCGGCGCCGGAGCTTCTTCGCGCATGTGCTGGCGCTGCCGGTCACCACGGAAATCGCGCGAGTGCGCGGCGTGCACGGTTATCAGTTGCCCAAGTGGCTCGCCGACATCGACGTGCACCTCGGCACCACCGCCCGCGCCCGCATCGCCGGCCCGGGCGGCCGGCCGGACCTGAGCCTGAGCGTGCCGCTGCCGGCACTGACCCACGTCGCATCGCAGTCGCACATGGGCTCGACGACGATGATCAATCGCATCGACGGCGAATGGCACCAGACATCGGTGCAGACGAATGCGCTATCGTTCGCCCAGCGCCTGTTGCCGCGCAACGTCGAGCTCGTGCGGCACGGCGGTCCGTTGAGCCAGTTGCTCGACGGGCTGGGCGCGTCCACCATCCTGCGTCTCGACGTGGTGAAGGACGCGCAACTGGTCCTGAACCTGCCGACCCCGTTGAAGGCCTTCGATGCACCCGGAAAGCAACGCTGACGCCACATCCGTTCGCGGCACCCCCGCGCCGAAGGAATCGCCCATGAGGAACCGCCCATGACCCGGCCGACCCACGATCTCGTCGTATTTGGCGCCACCAGTTTCGTCGGGCAGATCCTGGCCCGTTACCTGTCCGAGTACCTGTCGGGCTCCGGCGAGACGCTGCGCTGGGCCATCGCCGGCCGCTCCGAAGCGAAGCTCGGGCAGGTCAGGGATACGCTGGGTGCGGCCGGGCAGTCGGTGCCGATCATCGTTGCCGATGCGGCCGACGAAGCGCAGCTTCGAGCACTTTGCGCGCAGACGCGCGTGGTCGTGTCCACCGTCGGCCCCTATGCGCTTTACGGGGAGCCGCTGGTCAAGGTCTGCGCGGAAACCGGTACCGACTACTGCGACCTCACCGGCGAAACACAGTGGATCAAACGGATGATCGACAGGTACGAACCGGCGGCGCGGCAATCCGGCGCGCGCATCGTCCATTGCTGCGGCTTCGATTCGGTGCCGTCGGACATGGGCGTGTTCTTCCTGCAGCAGCAGGCGCGGCAGCGGTGGGGCGTGCCGGCCGCGCAGGTGAAGATGCGCGTCAGGACGCTGAAGGGCGGCGCGTCGGGCGGCACGGTGGCGAGCGTGATCAACGTCGTCCGCGAAGCGGCCGCCGATCCCGCGTTGCGCAGGGAGCTGCTCGATCCTTATTCACTGTGCCCGAAGGGGCACGGCTTCACGGTACGCCAGCATGCGGTGCGATCCGCGGCGTTCGATCGCGACTTCGACGCGTGGATCGCGCCATTCGTGATGGCGGCGATCAACGAGCGTGTCGTGCACCGCTCCAATGCGCTGGCCGGCAACGCGTACGGCAGCCGCTTCACGTATGACGAAGCGGTGATGACGGGCACGGGCCTCAAGGGCCGCCTGACGGCGCTGACGATGGTGGCCGGCCTCGGCGCGTTCATGGTCGGTGTCCTCATCAATCCGGTGCGCAGCCTGATGGAGCGTTTCCTGCTGCCGAAGCCCGGCGAGGGGCCGAGCGCGGCCGCCCAGCTGGCCGGCCGCTACGATTTGCGTTTCTTCGGTCGTGCCGACGACGGGCGGACTTTGCGCGTGAAAGTCACCGGCGACCGCGATCCGGGCTATGGCTCCACCGGCAAGATGCTCGGCCAGGCCGCGATCGGTCTCGCACTGGATTACAGCGGAGACGGCGTCAAGACCGGCCGCGGCGGCGGCTTCTGGACGCCCGCGACGATGTTCGACGAGCGCTACATCGAGCGCCTGGTTCGCCACGCGGGGCTGCGTTTCGACGTGATTTGAGTGCGCGCGCCGTCGGCCCTGCGACAGGAAGCCGATAAATCTCGGATAACGAATCAATTTCAGGAGACAACCTGCAGTCACGACGGGACGGATGGCCGGATGCGATCCGGCGAAGGAGTATCGGAACATGAAGATCGGGGAACTGGCGGCACGCACCGGCCTTACTCCTTCGCGCATCCGCTTCTACGAGCGCATCGGTCTGTTGACGCTCGTCGCGCGCGAAGCGAACGGCTACCGCTCCTATCCGCAGGAAGCGGAGACGGTGCTCGATCTGATCACGGCCGCGCAGAAGGCGGATTTCAGCCTCGACGAGATTCGCACGCTGATTCCGGCCGGCCTCGCGCAGTGGCCGTGCGATTCGTTGCTGGAGGCGCTGCACCGCAAGGTGCGGGACATCGAGGCACTGGAGGCGCGGCTGGCGCGCAGCAAGGCGCAGGTCATGTCGCTGATCGCCGAAATCGCGGCGAAACCGGCGTCGGTCGATTGTGCAACCCATGCGAAACGATTGCTGTCGCGGGTCCCGCCGGGGAATGCGGCGGAGGGCGGCGAGGCCGCCGCCGGATTGTCGGATGGCAGTACACATATCCATGGCCTCGATACGCTGCCGAGGCGAACCATAACCTTCAAGCAAAGTTGAAGGTCAAGACCCTTTCGTTTTCGCCTTTGTTTTCGTCTTCGCTGCCTGCCCAAGGCTGGCGGGCAGTATGAGTCCGTCCAGCAAGGTTGTCAGCGCATCTTCGATCGCGTGATCGCCGACCTTCTCGCGCACCAGCCGCCTGTCGATCGCCAGCATCGTCAGGCCGTGCAGATGCGCCCAGCAGGCGGTTGCCTGGCCGAGCGCCGGGCGCGGGCGGATCGTGCCGGCGCGCTGGCCGTGTTCCAGGATGTCGACGACCAGCAGGAAAGGCGCCTGCACGCGCGGATCGAGATGGATGTCCGAGGGCTCCCCGGCATCCGCGGCAAACATCAGTCGATAGAGATCCGGGTTGCGCTGCCCGAATGCGAGATGGGCATACGCGAGCGCCAGCAGCACGTCCGGTGCGCTCGCAGAGGGATCGATGGACGCGGCGAGCTCGTCGCGCAGGCGGTCGAAGCCGATCAGTGCGAGCTCGTGCAGCAACGCGGCCTTGTCCGGGAAATGCCGGTACGGCGCCGAGTGGCTGACGTTCGCGCGCCGCGCGATTTCGCGCAGCGTGAACTGCCAGCCCTGCTGCTCCTGCAGCGTGTCGAGCGCCGTTTCGATGATCGCGCGACGCAGATCCCCGTGGTGATAAGCCTTTTGCCCGGCGTCCGCATCCTCATCCGACGACATCGTGTTGCTCCTATGTTGACAGGGGACACATTGTGGCCCTATGATCCGCCGCATGCAAGTTGACAGTGTCTACATCGACGCAACCTCGTGAGGTGCACCATGGCCGTTTCCGCAGAACCCATCTCGAGCTTCGACCCGGCGGTGCTGCTGGCCCGCCAGCGCAACGCGTTCATCAGCGAGGGGCCGCCGACCTTGCCGCAGCGCAAGGCCCGGCTCGCGCGGCTGCGCGCCGTGGTGCTGGCGTATCGCCGCGAAGTGGAGGAGGCGATCAGCGCCGATTTCGGGAATCGCTCGCGGCACGAGACCGCGATCATGGAACTGGTCGGCGTGATCCAGGCGATCGACTACCTGACGCGCAACCTGCGCCGCTTCACGAAGCCGCAGCGCCGGCACGTCGGGATTTTCTATCGGGCCGGGCAGGCTCACGTGGAGTACCAGCCGTTGGGTGTGATCGGCGTGATGGCGCCGTGGAATTACCCGTTCTCGCTCACCTTCATTCCGCTGGCGACCGCGCTGGCCGCGGGCAATCGCGCGATGCTCAAGCCGTCGGAACTGACGCCGCGCACCAGCGAGGTGATGCGCCGGATGCTCGCGGAGACCTTCCCGAGCGAAGAAGTCGCGGTCGTGCTCGGCGGCCCGGAAGTCGGCGCGGCCTTCAGCGGCCTGCCGTTCGACCATCTGCTGTTTACCGGCAGCACGCAGGTGGGCCGCAAGGTCATGAAGGCGGCCAGCGAGAACCTGGTGCCGGTGACGCTCGAACTCGGCGGCAAGAGCCCGGCGATCGTCGCGCGGGGGCATGTCGACGGCCGGACGATGTCGAGCATCGTGTTCGGCAAGCTGTCGAACGGCGGACAGACCTGCGTGGCGCCCGACTATGCGCTGGTGCATGAAGACGACCTGGACGCGTTCGTCGAGCAATACCATGCGGCCGTCTCGCGCTTCTATCCGGACGGGCCGACGAGCCCGGATTACACGTCGATCGTCAGCGACCGGCATTACGACCGCCTGAAGGGGCTCGTCGACGAAGCGCGCAGCAAGGGCGCGCGCGTGATCGAGGCGGGCGTGAGCCCGCAGCAGGCGGCGACCCGCAAGCGGACGCTCGCCCCCACGCTGATCGTCGGCGCCGGCGACGATACGGCCGTCATGCAGGAAGAAATCTTCGGGCCGATCCTGGCGGTGCGCACGTATCGCACGATCGACGAAGTCGTCGACTATGTGAATGCGCGTCCGCGTCCGCTCGTGCTGTATTACTTCGGTGCGCAGGACGGCGACTGCGAGTCGCTGCTCAAGCGCACCACGTCGGGCAATGTCGGCATCAACAACACGCTCCTGCATGTCGCGCAGGAAGACTTGCCGTTCGGCGGCGTCGGTCCGAGCGGGATGGGTGCGTATCACGGCATCGAGGGATTCCGCGCGATGAGCCACGCGAAGGGCGTGTTCGTGCAGGGGCGCTGGAACCTGCCGAGCCTGCTGCGCGCGCCGTTCGGCAAGCTCGCGGATCTCTCGCTGGCGGCGCTGCTCGGGCGGAGCCGGGAGCCGGTGGGCGTGCGCGCGGGATTGAGCGCCAAGCGCTGAACGCGGCCGCACGATGCCTGCTAGGGCGTAGTGCGCTTGCCCGCTCCCGTGCGAACGGCGGCTTCGTCGAAGATCGTCGCGGCGAATTCGACCGCGGCCGGCATCCGCGCGTCGTGCATCAGCACGAATTCGACTTCCGGCAGTTCCGGCAAGCCGTCGGCCACGCCGAGTTCCCGGAGCGTGCCGTCGATCGCGCTGCGCGGTACCGGCGCGATGGCGATGCCGGCGCGCACGCATGTCCGGATGCCGGCGACGCTCGGGCTTTCGCATGCGATCCGGTAGCGCAGGTCGGCCAGCGCGAGCGCCTTGAGGGCGGCGCCCCGGTACGGGCAAGGATCGGGGAAGCACGCGAGCGGCACCTCGCCTTCCGGCAACCGCTCGTGGCGCGCAAATGCCCAGACGAGCGGCTCTTGCCACAACGTCGCGCCTTGATCCGTGTGCGCGCACCGGCTGCCGATCACGAGATCGAATTCGCCGTCGGCATGCCGCCGAAACAGGCTGTCGCCGATGTCGACCGTCAGATCCAGCCGCAAGCCGCGCCGCGTGGCCGAGTGGCGACGCATCGCGTCCGGCAGCCAGCCTTCCGCGAAATCCTCCGATGCGCCGATGCGCAGCCGGGTATCGGCTGCGTCGCCGGCTCCCAGCCGCGCCCTCGCTTCCCCGCTCAGATTGAGCATCGCGCGCGCGTAACCGAGCAGCGTCAGGCCATGCGCGGTGAGCGTGACGCTGCGCGTATTGCGCACGAGCAGCGCCTGGCCGACCTGTTCTTCGAGACGAACGATCTGGGCGCTGACCGCGGACTGGCTGAGATTCAGCCTGCGACCGGCGCCGGTGAAACTCCGCACGTCGGCGACCGCGACGAACGTCTGAAGCAGCGCCGTGTCGAGAGGATTCTCCATTGATCACAAATCCGGGTTAATTCAATCAATTAATATCGTTTCCAAATTATAAGCGGGCTCGATACGCTGCGAACCGTAGTGGGCGACCGCGCATCCGGCGCGTCGCCGTCACTCCTGGCAAGGACCGGCTCCATGACGTGCGTGCTCTATATCGAAGGCTCACCCAACAAGGCATATTCCGCATCCATCGAAGTGTGCAATGCGTTTCTCGACGCGTACCGGCACGCGCATCCCGATCATGAAATACGGAAGCTCGACGTGTGGGATCTGGCGATGCCCGAATTCGACGAAGACGCGCTGGCCGCGAAATATGCGGGGCTGAGCGGCACCGCGTTGACACCGTCGCAGGCAGCGGCATGGCAGCGGATCGAGCAGCTCGCAGCGCCGTTCCACGCAGCGGACAAGCTCCTGTTCGGCGTGCCGCTGTGGAATTTCAGCATTCCGTACAAGCTCAAGCACCTGATCGATGCGATCTCGCAGAAGGACGTGCTGTTCACGTTCGACGACACGGGCTTCGCCGGCAAGCTGGCCGGGAAAAAGGCGGCCGTGGTCTACGCGCGCGGGCTCGGTTATCAGTCGCCGGGTTCGTTTACGCCGGCCGCAGAGTTCGATCTTCAGCGCCCGTACATGGAAACCTGGCTCAGGTTCGTGGGCGTGACGGACGTCACCGGCATCGTCGTCGAGCGTACGTTGTTCGGTGCCGACGGAAAGGTCGATCGCAGCCGCGCGATCGACGAAGCCCGATCGATCGCGCGTGGGTTCTGACGCTGCCGCGCAGCGTATCCGGTGCGCCGGCGCGTCGACGGTGTGCTCCCGGCGCTTGTGTCGGCGTGCGGCGCGGATGCCCGGATCAGCGCCCGCCGCGCGCGATGGCGAGCGCGACGCCGAAGCCGACGAGCAGGCATCCGAAAGTGCGGTCGATCCAGTGCCGCAGCGACAGCAGGCGATCGCGGACGGCCGTCGCGGAGAAGCACACGGCCACCAGACTGAACCAGCCGGCGTGCGCCAGCGCGATGAATGCACCGTAGCCGATCTGCACGATCAACGGTGTGTCGGGCCGCACGGCCTGCATGAACAGGCTGACGATGAACACCGTGGTCTTGGGGTTCAGCGCATTGGTCAGGAAGCCGGTGCGCAGCGCGGCCAGGTCCGACAGCGGTGCGGCCGGAGCGTCGGCCTGCCCGTTGCCGGCCTTCGTCATGAGCATCTTCACGCCGAGGTAGACGAGGTAGATCGCGCCGATCAGCTTGACGGCATTGAAGAGCCACAGCGATTGCCGGATCAGCAGGCCGACGCCCAGCAGCGTGTAGCTCACGTGAATCGTCACACCCAGCCCGATACCCAGCGCGGTGAGCACGCCCGAGCGGCGCGACAGCATCAGGCTGTTGCGCGTGACCATCGCGAAGTCCGGGCCCGGGCTGATCACGGCCAGCAGCGTGATGGTGACTACGACTATCAATTCGGTCATCGTCCTGTCCTTGCGATTGATGGTTCGATGGCGCAATCTTATGGGTCATGTTTCAGCCGGAAAAGCGATGATTTCTGACCAGAATGGTGAGATGGATTCACAATCGATGCGCGCGAACCTGCCTTCGCTGATGGCCCTGCGTTGCTTCGAGGCGGCGGCGCGTCACGAGAATTTCAGTCGCGCCGCCGACGAGCTGTGCCTGACCCACGGCGCGGTCAGCCGCGCGGTGCGGCTGCTCGAGGACGACCTGGGCGTGGCACTGTTCCAGCGGCGCAGCCGGCGCGTGTTCCTGACCGACGCGGGCCGCAAGCTGGCGCAGGCGGTCCACGACGGGCTGGGGCTGATGCGTCACGCCGCGCAGGAATTGCGCACCGAGGCCGCTCGGGCGCGGCGCTGGGTCCTGTCGTGCGAGCCGACGCTTCTGATGCGCTGGCTGATTCCGCGCTGGCCGGATTTTCAGGCGCGACATGCGGGCGTCGACGTTCACCTGGCGGCCGCGGGTGGCCCGTTTTCATTCGACAGCGGCATCGACATGGCGATTCGACGCAACGACTTTGCGTGGCCGGCGGGTTACCACGCAGAGCGTCTGTTCGCGGAGCGGGTGGGGCCGGTTTGCCGGCCGGACAAGGTCGATGCGTGGTTTTCCGCTCGTCGCGGTAGTCGCTCGTTGAAGACGGGCGTTCCGCAGTTGCATACGCGGACACGGCCGGACGCTTGGAAGGAATGGGCGGTTGCCGCGCATCAGCCGGCCGTGAGCGGGCGCGGGCAGGTGTTCGACCATTTCTACTTCAGCCTGCAGGCGGCGGTTGCGGGGCTGGGTGTCGCCATCGGCCCGTGGCATCTCGTTCGCGACGATATCGAAAGCGGCGTGCTGGTCGCGCCGATGGGGTTCGTCGAGGATGGTTCGCATTACTGTCTATTGACGCCGGAGCCGGTGGTGGCGGGCCGTGCGCAGGCGGATGTGCTTGAGTGGTTGAGGGCGGTGGCCTGATCGGCGCGCGGATGCCGGGGACGGGCGGTCGACGATGAGCGAGACCGGCTGCTTCCGACGTTGAAGCGGCGCGCTGACAGCCGGCTCGGCCAGCGCGATCGGGCGACCGTGGTCGCCGTCGCTACGGTCGGGCGTCCGGCGCGAACGTCCTGCCCGTCACGTCCACGATGAAGTCGATTGCCGCGCGAATCGTCGGCGCATGTCTGAGGTCGGTATGCACGACCAGCCAGAGATCCCGGGCGTACGGTTCCCCGTCGAACGACAGGCGCTGCAACTTGGGATCGCCGTCGCCCATGAACACCGGCAGCCCGGCCACGCCGATGCCTGTACGTGCCGCCACCTGCTGTGTCGTGATGTCGCTCACCTCGCACGCGATACGGCGGCCTCGCGCGATCGACTCGAGCCATTTCTGATGCGGCATTTCCGCGAATTGCGCGTCGTAGCAGATGAAGGCCCAATCGTCGGGCGACGACGCGTGCGCATAGTCGCGGCTCGCATAGAGCCCGAACGCCATCTCGCCCAGCTTGCGCGTCACGTTTTGCGGTTCCTCGGGGCGGAACAGGCGCACGGCGATATCGGCTTCACGACGGGCGAGCGACACGCGTTGCGCCTGACTGGCCATCGACAGCCGAATGCCCGGATGCAATTGCGCGAATTCATGTAGATGATTCGCGAAGAAGTTGTTTGCGAGTACGGGCGGCACGCTGATCGTCACGGTGCCGTGCATCGGCAGGTGTTCCGTAAGCGCGAGGCGCTCGATCGCAAACGCGTGCGCCTCTATTTTCTCGGCGAGCTCGAGTATCTGCCGGCCGGCGGCGGTCGGCCGGCACGCGCGCGGCAACCGGTCGATCACGCGGATTTTCAGTTCCGCTTCGAGTGCGCCCAAGCGGCGGCTGACGGTTGCGTGGTCGACATTCAAGCGCCTGGCGGCTGCCGAAAGACTCCCCGTTTGTGCGACGGCAACGAAGTAGCGCAGGTTTTCCCAGTCGAACATCGGTGCATTTTCTCCAGGTTGCTGTGCTGTTTTGCGGAATATTCGCACAGAAGGCGATCCTCTACGCTGCAATCCTCCCCATGCGAAGGATTGCCGATGCACCCCTCATCCAGACATCACCCGCGGCTGGTTCAAACGGCCGCGTGCCTCGGTTTTGCTGTCGTCCTGATCGACGTCAGCGTCGTCAACGTTGCGCTCGATGCATTGCGGACGGCCTTTGGCGCAGCGGTCACGGATCTGCAATGGGTCGTCAATGCGTATGCGCTCGTGTTCGCGGCGACCCTGCTGATGGCCGGCGCCCTCGGCGACCGGCTGGGCGCAAAGCGTGTGTTCATTGCCGGCTACGCGATATTCACGCTCTCGTCGATCGGCTGCGGCATCGCGCATTCGATGGAAGCGTTGATCGCGTGGCGGCTCGTTCAGGGGATCGGCGCGTCGCTGCTGGTGCCGAACTCGCTGGCCGTGCTGCGCGTCGCATTCGACGACGCGGCGGCGCGCAGCCGGGCGATCGGCTGGTGGGGCGCCGGCGGCGGCATCGCGCTGGCCGCGGGGCCGTTGGCCGGCGGGTTGCTCATCGCTGCCGTGGGTTGGCGCAGCATTTTCTTGGTCAACGTGCCGGTCGGCCTGGCCGGTATCTGGATGACATGGCGGTTTGCGCCGAACACGAAAGCGCAGCGCGGAAGGCGCCTGGATCTTCCCGGACAACTGACCGGTGCGTTGGCGCTGGCGGCGCTCACGTTCGCGTCGACCGAGATCAGTGCACTGGGATGGCGCAACCCGGTCATCGTGGGCGCGTTCGCGTTGTGCGTCGGGCTGGGCATCGCGTTCGTCCGGCTGGAAGCGCGTAATCCGGACGCAATGCTGCCATCTGCGTTGTGGCAGGACCGGATCGTCCGCAGTTCGATCGTGATCGGCGCGATCGCGAATCTGGTCTTCTACGGGATCGTGTTTACGTTGAGCCTGCTTTTTCAGTCGGTGTGGCATATGACGCCCGTCCGTACGGGTGTCGCGTTTCTGCCGATGATGGGTGTGCTGATGGCCATGAGCATCGCTTCCGGCAGACTCACCGGCAGGCTCGGTGCGCGCACGTTGGCGACGGCCGGCCTGTCGATATCCGCGGTCGGGTATCTCGCGATGTGGCCGGCGATTGCCGTGCACTCCAACGCGCTGCTCGCGATACCGATGCTGCTGGCAGGCAGCGGCATCGCGCTGACGATACCGACGATCACGGACGCGGCGCTCGCGGCGGTGAGCGCCGCGCAGTCAGGGGTGGCGTCCGGGTTGTTGAATACGGCCCGGCAGGTGGGCGGCGTGTTGGGTGTCGCGTTGTTTGGTTTCTTCGTTCGGGCGGCAGACAGCGCGACGTTCGTTCACGGGATGGCGCGGGCATTGATCGTTTCCGTTCTGTTGCTGGTGGCCGGTGCGGTGATGGCGTGGCGGAATCTGGGGCAGGCAGGGGAGCGAGGAATTCGGGCTCGCGGGGCGAGCCCTCAACGTCAATGACCGACCCGATAGACGCGACCGCTATGCACGCCTTCCACGCTGCGTCGATAGGCCATAGCCACACGTGACGCCGGCACGCTCTCGCAGCCGGGAAAGAACGGACCGAACCGATCCATGGATTCCGTCAGCACCGTCGGGCTCACGACGTTGATCCGGATGCCGCGCGGAAAATCGCACGCGGCTGCGCGCACGAATCCTTCAATCCCGGCATTCGATGCGGCGGCATGGGCGCCTTGCGCAATCGGATCATCGACCGCGATGCCCGAGGTCAGCGTGATCGACCCGCCGTCGACCAGATAGTGCTGGCCCACCAGTGCGACGCGCACCTGGCTCAGCAGCTTGTCCTGCAATCCCTTGTGGAAATCGGCCGCCGTCATCTTCTCGATCGGGGCAAGGATGACATTGCCCGCGGCGGCGACGATTGCGTCGACTTGCCCGATCTTCTCGAACAGCGCACTCACGCTCTCGTCACGGGTGATGTCGACCTGATGGTCACCGGAGGTGCGACCCACGCGAACGACTTCGTGTCTTCCGTCACGCGCAAGCTCATCTGCCACGGCACGTCCGACGTCTCCGCCGGCGCCGATTACAACGATCTTCATGGAACCACTCCTTTTCGATTTCAGGTTGGAGCAGCCATTGTTCTCCGAACCAATATTGAGATAAATGTGCTCTAATTTCCGACACTACTAATCGCCGGTTCGCAATATGGACAAGCTGCGTTCAATGGAAACCTTCGTTGCCGTCGTGGAAGGGGGCAACTTCACCGAGGCGGCGCAGCGGCTTGGCATGTCGGCGGTCATGGTCGGCAAGTACGTGCGCGAACTTGAAGAGCGACTCGGCGCGCGCATGCTGGAGCGCACCACGCGACGGCAGAGCCTGACGGATGCGGGGCGCGTGTTCTACGAAGATGCCAAGCGCGCGCTTGAACAGGTGCGGATCGCCGAGACGTCGGTCGAGCGATTGCGCGCGTCGCCGTCCGGCACGTTGCGGATCAGCGCGCCGATTACCTTCGGCGCATGCGTCGTCGCGCCGCTGGCCGCGACGTTCCAGCAGATGCATCCGCTCGTGCGCATCGAGCTGGCGTTGAGCAATCGCGTCGTCGACCTGGTGGACGAGGGTTTCGATCTCGCCGTTCGAATTGGTGAACTGGGTGACGTCGATCTGATCGCAAAGCCGTTGACCATGTATCGCATGGTGATTTGCGCATCGCCCGGTTACCTCGCGCGGCATGGACGTCCGGAGACGCCGCAGGATCTGGGCGTGCATCACTGCCTGTCTCACTCGGTGTGGAACGGCCGTAACGGGTGGAAGCTCGGCGGGTGGGACGGGCCGCAGGTTTCGCAGGATTCGGTCTTCACATGCGACGACGGGAACGGGCTGCGCATGGCCGCCATCGCGGGCGCGGGATTGTTGCTGCAGCCCGAAGTTCTGGTGGCGCACGACCTGGCGAGTGGCGCGCTGGTGCCGGTGTTGCAAGCGTACTTGCCGGCGCCGCACCCGGTTCATATCGTGTATCGGCACGATCGGCGGCCATTGCCGAAGCTGACTCGTTTCGTCGCGCATTTGATCGAGCATGGTGCGGGGCGTTGAAGTCGAACGCAGGTAGCGATCGGGGATTCGTGGCGAATCGAATGTCGACAGGAAGCGACGCGTCGCGGGTGCGTGGCACTTGAGAGCCGAAGCGATCGCCGGCCGCTGGCGCCGCGCCATTTCTGCGCGGCCGGGATTCCATTGGCGACCGCGTCGAGGTTGAACACCCGGCTTTCTAAGCGAGCGCGCGGTGGTACACGAAGCCGGCATTCGTTCCGCCGCCCCGACCTACGGCGATCTGAATATTGAGGTGTGCCATCGCCTCGAGATAACGGGCGTTGTTCAAGGGGCCGGTCACGACGGGCGCGAACCCCGCGCTTTCCGCGATCTCGGCGACCGTCGTGTTGGCCTGGACGTCGTTGCCCGCGATGAATGCCGTAACGGCATGGCCACCGCGATCGATGCGATCCGCCGTCATGATGTCGGCGAACACCGTGTTGAAGCACTTCACCAGACGCGCGCCCGGCAGCAGGTGGCCGATCGCCTCGGCTGCCGATCCGTCGGCCCCCAGCGGAAGTGGCGACCAGTCGTCCTTGAGCGCATTCGTTGCATCAACAACGATCTTGCCGGCCAGCCGATGCGCAAGGGAGGGAAGTACCTCGGCGCACGCCTGATAGAGGACGGCGATGATGACAACATCACCATGCGTCGCGGCCTCTTCCAGCGACGCGATTCGGTACCGGGCGCCCGGGCGCGCCCTCGCGGGATTGCGCAAGCCGACTACCACATCATGTCCCGCCGCGACCAGCAATTCGGCCAGATTCCCGCCAAAGTTTCCACCGCCCAGGAATGCGATCTTCATGGCATGTACCTCACGATTGATTGGGTGGCATCATTCTTTCAATTCCGGTTTCTGCAATCAATTAGGTACCCGAGGGTAACCATGACGAAGAAGATCGAGTTGCCGCCCGATGCGTTCCTGAAAGTCTGTCCGTCACGCGCGGTGCTTGCGCGTATCGGGCAGAAGTGGACCGTGCTGGCCATGGTCGCGATGAAGGATGGGCCGATGCGTTTTGGCGACATCAAGCGCCGCCTGGAAGGTGTCTCGCAGAAGATGCTGACCCAGACGCTGCGAGCGATGGAGCGCGACGGACTGGTGGTGCGCAATGTCTACGACGAACTGCCGCTGCGTGTCGAGTACGCGCTGAGTTCTCTGGCCGGTACGCTGCTTCCGCTCGTCATCGATCTCAAGGCGTGGGCGGAGAATGCGCTCGCGACGATCGAGGCGAGTAATCGTGCGTTCGATCGTGAGCATGCGGAGTAGAGGGAGGAGATTCGGGTTTGGGTCAAGCCTTTCATGCGCTGGCGTGCTCGTTGTTCGCGCGGTCACTCGAGACGGGCGACGCACGCGTGTCTTCCGACGCGTGGGGAGGCCGTCACCGCACCCAGAGATTTGCGAACGGCACGAAGCCCAGGGGGGCGGCCTCTACACCGGCAACATGCGACTCCAGCTCGATATGCTGATGCTCGTGCGAGATCGGGATCAGCCAGCCCGCTTCGACCAGTTGCCGGCCGATCTCCTCGTAGCCCGTCATGCGCACGCGCGCATCGGCTTGCGCCTGCAGCCCCTGCAACACGCGATCCAGCTCAAGCACCGCATCGGCCGGCATCCACTGCCGAAAAATGCTGTCGGCGGCAAACCATTCGTAGCATCCGAAATCCTCGTCGTCATGCAGTATCTCGCTGCCCAGCACCAGGTCGGCCGCATCCAGCCAGTCGCGCCGGATCAACTCGGCATAAGGCAGCGCCATCACCTGCAGCCGGATATCCGCCTCGCGCAGCCGGGCTTCGATGATGCGCGCCAGCGCGAGTTCGTCATGGGTTTCCCCCGTCACCAGGGTGAGTTCTGTTTGAGCGGGCAAGGAGGGCACGGGGCCCGATGCCGCGACGCGATGCTGCCAGGCCGGTAACAGGCCGGCCGCGGGCCGTCGCGCGGGATCGTCGGCCCCGAACAGGCGGCCGGGCGCAAGCCAGTCCGCCAGCGCGAGCCGCTGTTCGCGCTGGCGAAAACCGTCGCGCGTGGCGTTGCAGACCACGTAGGTGCAGCCCGCCTGCACCCGCACGATGCCCTTATTGGCTTGCGTGCGGGAAACGGAGTGGCCGAAGCGGAGGTCGAAGCCGTCCGCCAGGCCGGTCGAGGGAAGAAACCAGAGATCCAGTTCGTCGAGCAGGGCCCGCTCGCGGTAATGATGGCCGAAGGCCGACAGGGTAATGCGGTATTCGCTGTGACGCGTCAGCCTGAACGGCCCCGTTCCGATCGGCATGCGTGCGAAGTCGGGCTTCCGGTGCCGCGGCACGATCGAGGCATTGGCCGCCGCGAGGCGCTGCGGCCACAGATGATCGACGTCGCTCAGACGGCACACGATTCGCCGGCCGTCGCCGATTTCCACGTCGAGCAGATGACGGTATAGCCGCTGGAAATAGCTCGGCTCGTCACGCATGCGCAGCAGCGTGTACCGCACGTCTTCCGGTTCCAGCGGCGTGCCGTCGTGGAAGACGATGTTCGGCCGGAGCCAGAAGTGCCAAACCCGTCCGTCCTCTTCCGATTCCCAGTGATGCGCCAGTGCCGGCACGACGCGCTGCGTGTGCCGGTCGAACTCGGTCAGTCGCGAAAAGATCTGCCGCACCAGATGCGCTTCCAGCCGGCTGATCACCCGATAGGGATCGAGTTCGTCCACCGCCCGATAAAGGGGAATGCGCAGACGGTGGCTGTGCGAACCCTCCGTATCGATGCCCAGGAAATCTGGCAGCCGTTTCAGCAACTGTCGGCGCTGCTCGTCTGCCAGGCTGGCAAACGCCTGCTCCAGTTCCCCTTCCGCCAGCAAGGCCGACAGGCGGTCGAGCACCGCGTGCTGCGGCGGCACCAGGATAGTCAGGCGCGAAAAGTGGCCACGGCCGCGCGCCGACTCCCAGCGCAGCCAGCCTTGCGCTTCCATCTTGCGCAGCAGGCCCCGCACGTTGCGTTCGGTGCAGTTCAGGGCGCGCGCCAGCGCCGGCAGGCCGGGCTGATTCCCCTGCTCTTCGAGAAACTCGCCAAGTCGATGAAACCGGTCGATCAGTCGCATAAAAGAGGAAACAAAAAAATCGAAATTTGCCGTTTTTATTGTGCTTGCCGTTGTGCAGAATGTACACGCGTATAAAACAAGTCGATTCAAACTAGCCTTGCCAGAAGCGGGTATGCATCGTTTTGTTGATTTGTGTGGATTTGTAAAAAAATAGCTGAATCGAACGTCAATTTCCATTCCCGGGATTATTGATTCGATCGCCATTGCGTAAATATCGCTGCTTCAATACGGCAACGCCCCGGCCTTTATCAATCATCGTGGATAGTTAATGAGCGAATTGGATTTTGAATATCTTCCATCCCGCAATACGCTGGTTCATCAGGTCGAACGTCCGCACGGCGAACCGCGGCGGGAGCATTTCCGTTTCGTCCGGCAGCCGCTGGCGCCATTGGCGCCCGGCGAAGCTCTGGTGAGAAACATGCATTTTTCAGTCGACCCCTACATGCGCGAATGCATGGACGGCGACTGGGCACTGCATGCGCCGCTCGAAGGCCGGACCATCGGCCGGGTACTGCGCTCCACGGACACCGCGCTGCGGCCCGGCGACTGGGTATTCCATCGACAGGGATGGCGTACCTACGCCCAGGTACCGGTGCAGGCGCTGCGGGTGATCCGGCCCGCGGAGGGTGTGCCGATCACCGCGTGGCTGAGCATCCTCGGCGGCACCGGGTTGACTGCCTGGGTCGCCCTGACCCGCATCGTCCGCCTGCAGCCCGGCGAATCCGTTTATGTGTCCGCCGCGGCCGGCGGCGTTGGCACTGCGGCCGGCCAGTTCGCGAAATTGCTCGGCGCGGGCCGGATCGTCGGGAGCACCAGCAACGAAAGCAAGGCACGGCAACTGATGCACGGCCTCGGCTATTCCGACGCATTCGTCTACCGGCCCGGGCAAGTCGCTGCGCAATTGCGCGAAAGGGTTCCCGAAGGCATCGACGTCTACCTGGACAACGTCGGCGGCGAACAGCTCGAGGCAGCCATCGCCGTCCTGAAAGACCACGGGCGCGCGGCGCTGATCGGCGCGGTCGCGCAGTACAGCGCGCTGCAGCCTCCCGCCGCGCCGCGCAATCTGTTCGACGCGGTGGGCAAGAGCCTGACGCTGCAGGGCTTTCTCGTGAAGAACTACGCCAGCCTGCAGCAGGAACTAGAGGCATTCGCGATCCCGCACCTCCAGCGCCGCGACCTCGTTGCGCCCGAAACCGTCACGACGGGCTTCGACAACATCGTCGACGCGTTTCTCGCGATGCTCTCGGGCGGCAATCTCGGCAAGGCCATTGTCAGCGTCGATAGCGACGACGAAGGTGCGTCCTGATTCTCGCCCGCGGGATGCGGACGGTAAGCCATTGCGATCTGTCACGACCATTCGACTTGCGTTCCAGTAAGCGACCTTCGACGAACACACAAGCGCCAGCGCGATTCAAGACCAGATCGACGAAGGTGTCGCCGAACGACCGAACGACCCGCGCCGGACATAAACCACCACCCCCGCCGCTCAATCAAGATAAGGCTCCAACACCCCCTCGATCCAGTCCATGAAGGCCCGGACGCGGGGCGACAGATTGCGCCGATGAGCCACGACAAGCGACGCGGCGAGCGGCTCGGGACGCAAGTTGGGCAACACCTCCACCAGCGCGCCGCTTTCAATGTAATGCGCAAGCGTCGGATATCCCGCCTGGATCAACCCAAGGCCTGCCAGCCCGGCTGCATGATAGGTCTGCACACTGTTGACCTGCATCGCGCTCGGCAACGGAAGCGACGCATAGCCGTCGCCGTCCGGGTATTCCCATCCGGCATGCCTGGCACCGAGTGTCAGCGTGTAGTGGATCATCCGGTGTCCCTGCGTGCGCAGATCATCGAGCGTGTGCGGTGTGCCGTACCGCGCCAGATAGCTCGGGCTCGCCGCATTGGTCATCCGCAGTTTTCCCAGCGGCCGGGCAATCAGCGTCTCGTCGACGATCGGCCCGAGCCGGATCACGCAGTCGAATCCTTCCTGGACGAGATCGACACGCCGATCGGTGCTCGAAAGTTCCAGTTCCAGTTCCGGATGCGCCGCCATCAGTTGCGGGAGTGCGGGAATCACGACGCTGCGTGCCAGCTCGGTGGGCATGTCGACGCGCAGCCTTCCCCGCAACGGTGTGCCGTTGCCGGAGAACATCGATTGCAACTCCTGTACTTCGGCCAGCAGGTCGCGCGCGCGTGAATAAAAGGCGCGCCCGTCTTCGGTCAGCTGAACGCGCCTCGTGGTCCGGTGCAGGAGTGCAACGCCCACATCCCGCTCCAGCTCACGGATCACCATCGACACACGTCCCTTCTGAATACCGAGGCTTTCGGCCGCGCGCGTGAAGCTCGTCATTTCGGCGACACGGGCAAAGATCAAAAGCGCGTCGAGGTTTTGCATTGTTCACCCAGGGAGTAACAGAACGTTCAATTTGTCATCGTTTATAACTCAGTTGTGGCTCGGTAGAGTGGCTTTCCATGTCGTCCACGGCGGACAACGCGAACGAAAGGAAGCACCCATGACACCACACGCCTCTCCGGTCAACACAGTCGTCGTATTCCATTCCGGCTACGGGCATACCGAGCGCATGGCTAGCGCTGTCGCCGAAGGCGCCCGCGCCGTGCTCGTCGCGATCGACAGCGAGGGAAACATTCCAGCGGATGCCTGGGAAACGCTCGCCGGCGCGGACGCGATCCTGTTCGGCTCGCCGACCTACATGGGCGGCCCGAGCTGGCAGTTCAAGAAGTTTGCCGACGCATCCTCGAAGGTCTGGTTCGAAGGCGGATGGCGGAACAAGATCTTTGGCGGCTTCACCAACAGCGCAAGCATCAACGGCGACAAGCTCAACACGCTCGAATACTTCTTCCTGCTCGCCGGGCAGCACGGCGGCATCTGGGTCAGCATGGACATCAAGCCGGCGAACGTGAAAGCCTCGATGCGTGACGACCTGAATCGCATGGGCGCCTATATCGGGCCGATGGCGCAAACGCCTGCCGATGCGTCGCCCGAGGAAATGTCGCCGGGCGACCTCGAGACGGCACGCCGCCATGGCATGCGCGTCGCGACGATCGCCGGACAGTTTCGGTCCGGAACACCTCGAGGCAACTGAAATCCCGGCATGCGCGACGGGACGTGACGCAACGCAACGGACGCCGCCGCATGCCATCCAGCCACGTTTGAAGGGAAGGGTGATGAAATACAAGCAACTTGGCCGCACCGGCCTGTACGTTTCCGAGTTGTGCCTCGGCACGATGACGCTGGGCGGCAACGCCGATGCCGGCATGTGGAAGGCGATCGGCGCCGTCGAACAGGACGAGGCGAACCAGCTGATCGCCCGCGCGCTTGCCGACGGAATCAATTTCATCGATACCGCCGACATTTACTCCTTTGGCCAGTCCGAACGCATCGTCGGGCAGGCCCTCCGGGACATCGGCGTGCCGCGCAGCGAGATCGTGCTCGCGACCAAGACGGCCGGCGTGATGGGCCGGAAGCCCAACGAACAGGGGGCGTCGCGCGGCCACATCATGGATTCCGTGCAGAGAAGCCTGGAACGGCTTCAGGTCGACCATATCGATCTGTACCAGATTCACGCCAACGATCCCGTCACGCCGATCGAAGAGACGCTGCGCGCCCTCGACGATCTCACGCGGCAGGGGCTGGTCCGATATGTCGGCGTGTCAAATTGGCGCGCGGGCAGGATCGGCAAGGCGCTCGGGCTGAGTGCGGCGCTTCGCGCCACGCGCTTCGAGACGCTCCAGGCCTACTATTCGATCGCCGGACGTGACGTCGAGCGCGAGCTGGTGCCACTCGTCGTCGAGGAGCAGATGGGGCTGCTCGTCTGGTCGCCTCTCGCCGGCGGGTTGCTGTCGGGGAAGTTCGGTCCCGGTACGTCGAACGACAGCGGTTCGCGGCGCAATCATTTCGATTTTCCGCCGGTCGATCTTGATCGAGCCTGGCCGTGCGTTGCAGAGATGCGCACCATCGCCGATGCGCACGATGTCTCGGTCGCCCGGATCGCGCTCGCGTGGCTACTTGCGAGGCCGCATGTCACGAGCGTGATTGTCGGCGCCAAACGGATCGAACAGCTCGAAGACAATCTCGGCGCGGTCGACGTCGTCCTGACCGAGACCGAGCTTGCGCGTCTCGATGCCGTGAGTGCTTTGCCGGCCAGCTATCCCGGCTGGATGATCGAGCGTCAGGAGGCGGGCAGGCGCCCTCAACCTTTCCGGCGTGTCGCGTCGGAATAGAACCGGCGATCGCACCTCAATCCAGTCGACGCAAGTCGTTGAAGATCGCCGCCCCGCGTTGAATCGCGTGTTCCCGTTACCAAAGAGAGATCGACATGCCGAAGGGTTATCTAGTCGCACACGTCAGCGTTTCGGACCCGGCCGCCTATGCTGCTTATGCAGAAGCCGCGGGTGATGCAATCAAGGCTTTCGGCCCCAAGGTCATTGCGGCCTGGGGGCAGTATGAAAACCTCGAAGGCGAGGCCCATGAGCGGCATGTGGTTCTCGAGTTCGATTCGTTCGCCGAGGCCAGGCGTTTTTATGAGAGCCCCGAATACCAGACAGCCAAGGCACTCCGCGCCGGGGCAGCAACCGGGACCTTCGTCATTCTCGAGGGGGCTTCATGACGCTGACCACGACACGTTCGAACATGAGCGTCGTCGGTTCGATCTCGTGGCTTGCGAATGCGGGGACGCTGGCTTGCCGACACGTCCTTGCGGTGATCAATCATTTGGCTGAACGTCCGCCGGCTCATGCGACCGGACGAGCGATGGCCTGACGATGATCTTGCCGATAACCTGGCCAGATTCCTGAGCCTGGTGGGCTTCAACGATGGCGTCGAGCGCGAATTGCATGCCTATGGTCGGCACGTAGGCGCCGTCCTCGAGGCATCGGCAGATCGCCGAAACGGCTGCGGACTTGGCGGCCGCCGGGACGGTGTAAATGTAGACGAACCGGAATGTGCAGCCTGCGATCATGGCGTCGAGCAGGGGAAGCGGTACCTGATCGGCAGCGGATCCTACGGCGTACGAACTGATGATGCCGCCGTTGGCGAGGCAGCGCATATCGATGTCGAGGTTGTCTTGCAGACTGACTTCCACGATACGATCGACTCCCCGCTGCCGTGTTGCCGACTTCACGATCGCGACCACATCCTGCAGCCGTCGATTGATCACGAGGTCTGCACCCGCACGCCGTGCGGCGTCTGCCTGCGCGGGCGTTGAAACGGTGGTCGCGACCCACGCGCCGGCCCATTTTGCAAGCAGGATTGCTGCGGTTCCGACCGCTCCCGCGCCGCCCTGGACGAGTATCGCGCGACCCTTGATGTCGCCGTCCGAGAAGAGACATCGATGGGCCGTGAGTGCCGGAATGCCCAGGCAGGCGCCGACCTCGAACGAAACGTTGTCGGGCAAAGGAACGGCCTGTGCTTCCGGAACGACCGCATATTCCGCGGCCGTGCCGAAGGGGCGGCGAGATTGCGCTTCGAACAGCCACACCCGTTCGCCTGTCCGTGTCGGCGCAACGCCGACACCGACCGCGTCGATCACGCCTGCACCGTCTTGATGCGGAATGACCATCGGAAATGCGGAAGGGCCGGAGAAGCCGGTACGCGCCTTGATATCGCTGGGATTCAGGCCCGATGCGTGGATGCGCACCCGGACTTCGCCCGGACCCGGTTGCGGAACCGGAAAATCTCCGAGCCTCAACACTTCCGAAGCGTTGCCCTGACGTTCGTAATAAGCGGCCTTCATCGATCTGATCCCTTGAATGAGTCCGGTCGCCGGTTATCGGCGGCCGATGTAACGATGCCGGGACTATCGGCGGTCGGCCGCTTTTGCACAAGAAGGCACGTCTTTGATATATAGGGAAAGAAATTATCCTATTGGGAGCCGGCATGACATCTTCGGTTAGCACGTATCCGTGCTCGGTCGCCGCGACGGTCGATGTCGCGGGAGGGAAATGGAAGCCGCTGATCGTGCACTATCTGCTGGGCGGTACCAAAAGGTTCGGCGAGTTGCGCGGCTTGATCGGAGCGGTGACCCAGCGCTCGTTGACGTTGCAGCTTCGCGAGCTCGAATCGGACGGCATCGTGACCCGTACGGTTTTCGCCGAGGTCCCGCCCCGCGTCGAATACACGTTGACCGAATTCGGCAGAACGCTCGCCCCGGTGCTCGACGCGATGAAGCAATCGGGCGATGCTTACCTCGCGCGACTGGAGCAATCCGCCGAGCGCCGGCCGTGTTCGTGAGGTTCCCGTTGCGTCGCGGGGGATGTCCGGACACCCTTGCCCGGCGAGTCGTTGAAAACGCGCACGTGCCATAATTCGCCGGTTCCTGGGCTACCCGACGCATCGTGTCCTTCACGAAATGATTTTGATCAGATCTCTTGCCGCCGCCTGCCTGTTGCTGGCGGGATGTATTGCCGCGGCGCACGCCGAGACGTATCCGCCGGAAGTGTCGAGAAACATCGACAAGCTCCAGTCCCGATGTGCCGGCAAATCCAACGACCCCAAGGCGGCCGCCTGCATCGAATACAAGGCCACGCTGGCCCGCACCGTTCCACCTGCTGTCCAGGAGTTGATGCGTCAGGAAGAGGTGGTCGATGGCCAATGCAGGAACGGCGCGGCACCGAAACTATTGCCTGACGGGCAATATGCTCCGGGCAGTGCGTGTGCACAACGCGAGCTGATGATGAAAACCATTCGCCAGCACGGCTGGTGCTGGGGGCACACGGACATGGATAGCTATCATCCGGGTTGGGTGGTCTGTCATCCCGGCGAATGGCAGTGAAGCCGGGCGAAGCTGTCGCTGAAACGCTCGCGTGACGGCATCGGCGGCGTTCGCGGATGGTTGCGGATTCGACGCGCGGGGGCGACGGGCCGAGGATTGTGAACGATCGAGCGGCTCGTGCCGAACGACCTTTTGAATCCGCCGCCGAGCCCGGTCGCTGCCTGGTTCGACAATCCGCGACTGACCTGACCCGATCCGCTGAAGGCTATCGACACTGGTGCGTGTTGAAAACACGCCGACTGTCAATCGGACGACGCCGGCACCTCATTTCCCTGAGCCGCACCGCATTGATGGCAATGCGGGAAGAAGAAAAAATTCCGGCCGCCGCATTCGCAGACATTGAAGAGTCGTAATCCGCAATGCACGCAGAACGTGGAGTCGTCGCCGCCGAGATTCCATTGTTTGTCGCATGACGGGCAGCGCTTTTTTTCGAGCGAACGAACGGCTTTTTCGTAGCCGATCGTGCGCGCGCGTTCTCCCTGATCCTGCTGCAATTCGAGCCGTTTGCGTTCGGCATAGCGCTGAAAGGCCTTCATCATGTAAAGGCCGGCGAACACCGTGAGCGCAATGCCCACCAGGACTCGGACGTAACCGCCGAAATTCGGCAAGTACGGGACCAGTTCGATGAAGAACGCGCTCAGTGCAAACAGGCCAAAACCGTACACGAAAGGCCAGTAGCGTATCTTGCGGTAGCGTATGAACAACCAGATCGCAACCAGCAGTATCGGCAGCGTCAGCGCAAGCCGCAGTCCGAACACTTGCAACTCGTAGTGCCGTGTCGCTTCGTCGAAGCGCCGTTCGGCTGCTGCGTCCGCTTCTGCGATTTGCGTGTCTACTTGAGTCAGCTGCGATGCCAGCGCCCGTTGCTGATCGTTGATCGCATCGATCTGATGCTGCCAGTTGACCACCACGGCCTGGAGCGAATCCAGCTTGCGAGTTCTCGCCAGAATGTCGGGGTCCCTCGCACTGTCGCCGGTCACCGAGCGCGTTGCCAGCCAGTTGCGGAAGCTTTCCTTCTCGGCCGCATACTCCTTTGCGGCGCGGCCGCGCGCGACCTCCATGGTGTCGGCCTTGTCGGCAAGCGCGTTGTGCTGCGCCTGCAGATTGCGCCGCGCTGCGTCCAGCCGCGCTTTCGTCGGCGCATCGGCGAATTGCTCGATGACGGGCGGGCCGCCCGTCGGGGCAAACGCCATGTCGCGGATCACGAGACTGCCGAGCATGTTCAGAAAGACGGCGAAGATGATCGCGATTACCCATGAGGCGAGTCGCAGGAGCCGCGCGGGACTGGTCAGGCCGTCGCCGGAAGTCATCATTGTTTTGCCTTGGTTGGAATGGTTCGCAGTGTTATCAATCTTGACACAATGGTCGACTGCCTCTGTTTGGCCGGCTGCCGCCCGATGCGGTCATCGCGGCGAATCCAGGCCGAGTTGCTCCACTAGCTCAGGGAAGCCAAGCGACGTTGCCATCCTGGCAAAGGCATCCTGCTCTGTTGTCGATGCAACTGCAAGTGCCGCTGCGATCTCCTCAAGTGCGTTGACGTCGTCGTCCTCGGTGTGGAAGTTACTCCGCTGATCGATGTGCCTCACGGCCAGTACAAGTGCCTTGACTATTCCGTCCGTGTCGCTCTCAAAAGATCAAATGTGATGTGAACCATGTGCACCGGGAAGGCCGCTGCTTTGAAAAATTTCCAACGTCCGCAGTCGCGAGCCGTCGATTCTGTCTTATACCGTCTCTTTTAGGGAAGATTATTCAATGAGTAAAGCTTGCAAATGAAAATTGCATCCTAGAATGCGGGGTAAGTACGAGTAAATTCATTGCGTGCAGAATCAATATCAATCGACTGTTGAATTATTTGATATTTCATCGTAAGCACGGATGCTACGTGATTGGCGGTTACAAAGTCACCAAGAGGTTCACATCTTCACGCTGTGGAGATTGACTTCTTCCTTGTGGATTTCGAAGGTGCATCGATCACCTATCGTGGCTATCAGGCGAAACCCGCATTTTTCGGCGACGCGAAGAGAGGCTCGATTCTCGATAGCGCATGACGCCGTCATGCTCGTCATCCTGCCCGAGCCGAACGCGAGAACGAGCAGCGCACGAATCGCATGAGCCGCGTAGCCCTTTCCCCAAAAGGCCGGCAACAAAAACCAGCCACAATCAGCCGAAACCGGGTCGCGGATCGTTGCTGTGCGATCGCGTCTGCCAACGCATGTTCACATTGCTCTCTCGTGCGTGGGAGCCACGACACATGGCGGCCACTTGCGAGCTCATCTGCAATTCGCAAAATCGCTCGATGTCGGACGGCACGTGCTCACGGAGTCGAACGGGGCATGAATTCATTCAGGTACCGGAAGCAGCCGGGCGCATTTCTGGAAAGGAGTCGTACGCGGTCACTGAATCATCAAGGCCAGGGCAGCGGATGCGGAAGCGACGGAAACCTCGATGGCAGCGAGCACTTCGAGAGAACGGCGTGCAGCGTCTGTCTCGGCGGGCTGGTGCCCTGCGATGCGAGCCAGGATACCTCGCTTACCGCTGCCATTTTGGCCCCGGCCCGACGTCGGATAGGGAGCGTCTGCCGTCAGCGCGTAAGCGCTCCCGTTCGACACCGGGTTTTCGTCTGATCGTGGATCAGCGTCACGGCGCGGATCTTGCTGACGCGGTGTCCTCGGGCCAGTTCCTATAAGGGTAAGTCCGGCATGGCGCAACGTTATCAAACCAGATTAACTTATATCAAACAATTTTTGACGCAAAATTATGTTCCTGATATGGTCTTTCGCACTCGCTAAGCGCGATCCGGCCACGTTGGTGCTCGGCGATTAGGTTCGCGTACTTCGCCAGCGGTTGAACCGGACGCTCAAGCAGCCTGTAATGGCGGCCGGTACGTCCAGACGGTCTTTTGTAGCAGGTGGAGCGTGGTCCGGTTTCGTCATCGCCGACCTTGCTCGCGGGCATTGCACGGGCGCTGAACGTGACGACGCCGGGCTGCTCCGAAATGCCATCGGGGAAAGTTCGGCTGAGCGCGGTGATCCGCTCGAGTTGTCCGGCTTCGCGGATTCGGCACATCGGTTCGCCGAATCGTGAATACGGCGGGAGGACGTCAGTTCGAATGAATCCTCTAGTGCGCGCTCGTGGCCAAGGCGCGCCCGGAAATCACCGCGCAGGGGGCAAGTTTCTTCGCGTGATCGACGGTGAAGTTTCGCCGGAGCTGGAAGGCAAGGTATTGATGCAGCAAACAGGCGACTCGGCACATTCTCGATCCACGGTGCCGTAGGGCTGGAGCGACAACGGAAGCAAGGAAGCGGCTTTGATCCAGGTGGGGACGCCGCGATTGTTCTGATCGAAAGAGTGCCGGACAGGTCGAGATGCGCGATGCTTCTCCGCATGCAATTTTGAGGATGACGAAATGATTGATTTGATTATGCCGATTTGGCGAATATGACGCTGGCCGTTGCGGCCGAGACGACGCGCAGGCCGTGCGCCGTCATCTGCATTCGAATACGACACAACCCGTTTCAAACAATCCCAAAACCACTCCTGACAGTGAAATACAGATGAAAAACAAAAACATCAACGTCAGCGTTATCGCTGTTGCCGCATTCGCCGCATCTTCGGCAGCAATGGCGCAGTCGTCGGTCACCCTGTACGGCATGCTCGATTCGGGTATCGGCTACACCTCGAACATCAATGGCCACAAGCGGTTCGGCCTCGACGGGGGCGCCGTAGGTTCGAACAAGTGGGGCCTCAAGGGGGACGAAGACCTCGGCGGCGGCCTCAAGGCGGTATTCAAGATCGAAAACGGTTTCAATATCGGTACGGGCGGCATAAACGGCCAGGGGCCGATTGGTGCCACGCGTTCGTTGTTCAACCGCCAGGCATACGTCGGCATTGCTTCCGATCGGTACGGTACGCTGCGCATGGGGCGCCAGCTCGATGCCGTAACGGAAATGGTGCAGGGCCTGACGGGCGACGCCATTTCAGCGTCGACATTCTCGACCCCGGGCGACGTCGACAACAACGACAACACGACGAACCAGAACAGCGCCGTGAAGTACATTTCGCCGGTCATCAACGGCTTCCAGGCTGAAGGCGCGTACTCGTTCGGCGGTGTTGCCGGTGCGATGGGTTCGGGGCAATCGTGGTCGGTGGCGGCGAACTACGCTCAAGGCGGCCTGACCGTCGCCGGCGGTTATTTCCGTGCGGCCAACCAGGGTGAGAACGGGTGGCAGAACGCAACGGCACAACCGGGTTTCGGTACCGCGCTGGGCTATCCGAGCTCGGGTTATAACGGTGGCAATGCGTTCAAGAGCGCGGGCATCGCCCAGATCGCAACTCAATACCAGATCGGTCCGTACACGGCGGGCTTGCGGTACTCGAATGCGCAGTACCAAGGCAACAACGGCCAGCCGTCGATCCACTTCAACGTGCTGGGTGCGCTCCTGCAGTACCAGGTCACCCCGGCGTTGTCGCTGGCCACCGGGTACACGTATGTCTACGGTTCCGCAGCCACGCCCAGCCAGGCTGCCGAAGGCCGCACGATGGCTTCGATCAACCAGGCGTCGCTCGGTGCCATGTACGCGTTGTCGAAGCGCACGTCGGTTTACGCCGTGGGTGCCTACGTCCATGCCCAGGGCGCTCAGGCTTCGGCTGCCGACTTTGGCAACACCTCATCGGGCGGTAACCAGGTTCAGGTCAACATCGGCATGCACCATAGCTTCTGATCTTCAAATTGCAGGCCCGGAAGCCCGGAGTAGTGGACGCACTACGCCGGGCTGGCAGCATTCCGGTGGTTCCACATGACCATGAGCGCTCGGATCGTCAACCATTCGAGCGCTCGTGTCAGACGGCCGCAAGCGGCCGGGGCGCAGCTGGCCGCCCGATCTCGAGTCTCGTCCGCGAATCGCCCGGACTTCACGGCGGCCGTGGACGGCTTCCATCCCGCCATGAGCGCCGCCGCCGGTCCATGCGACGCCTTGTCACCCGCGTGTAACAAAAAGCCCTGCTGAAGCCGGGGGGTGTCTCGGCCGCATTGACGGTTCACCCGTCCCGCAGCCGCTCGACTTGCCGGCGCGCAGCACGAATGTCGTCACGGCACTCAACTCTTCCAAGAATCTGTCGTTAACTCAGGGCGGCTGCCTCCGAGTGGGCGGCGCTCCGGCGTCTGAACCCGCTGGACAAGGGATCGTCAAATGCGACGTCGCGGCTCATGTGCCACGCTCGCCGCCGCGACGCCTCACACGATGGGTCAATGCCCCGTCTGCGAGTTCGATGAGTACGCAACCATTCGAGGCAAGCGAGATCGCGCCGCGCCTGTCGCCGCGGGCGAGCCTGAAGGTTGCCGGATCGAAGCGCGCCGGCGCGGGCTTTTCGTCTTGGTTAGAGAATGTATCCGAGCAGCTACGATGTTCCGATTGCGCGCCTCGTCGCGCGTCAGATTCTGTCCTGCACGCCCGCCACGCCGGTGCGGGAGGTCGCGCGACGCATGTTCATCGAGCGTTGCAGCTCAATCGTCGTGATGGAGGATGAACAGGTCGTCGGGATCTGGACCGAGCGCGATGCACTGTCGGCCGGCGATGATCCGCACGGGCTCGATCGGCCGGTCAGCGAGGTAATGAGCCATCCGGTGCTGACGCTCGAGGCCAACACGCCGCTGGGTGAGGCCGCGATGAAGTTCAAGCAGTCGGGCGTCCGGCACTTCGTGGTGGTCCGCGATAACGCCGCGATCGGCGTGCTGACGCAGACCGACGTCGTCGTGAACCAGGGGCCGGAGTTCTTCCTGCACCTGAAGCCGATCGAATCGATCCGCGTCCATCCGCCCGTCGTGGTGTCCGAGCAGGTCGCGCTGCACGACGTTGTCACGCGGATGCGCACGCAACGACTCGATGCGATCCTGGTCGGCTACGACGACGGCGAGCACGGCATCCTGACCGAGCGGGACATCGTCCGGCTCCTGGCGGAAGGCGCGTCCCAGGGCGCGGTCGGGGCCTACGCGAGCAAGCCGCTGCAGATGCTGAGCGCGAAGCAGAGTTTGTATACAGCACAGCGCTTCATGACCGAGCACAATATGCGGCACGTCGGCATTCGGGACGAGGCGGGCAGGCTGACCGGGCTGCTCTGTTTCGCGGACGTGCTGCAGAGCATCGAGCATGAATACGCGAACGAGTTGCGCAGCGCCGTGCGCGAGCGCGACGAAGCGCTGGGTCTCGCGCGCTTCAACCTGCGCATGGCGGATCGGGTGTTCGAATCGGCGCTCGAAGGCATCATGGTCACCGATCGGCACGCGAGGATCGAGCGCGTCAACCAGGCGTTCACGCGCCTGACCGGGTACACCGCGGACGAAGTGATCGGGCGCAACCCGGGCCTGCTGAGTTCCGGGCGCCAGACACCGGATTTCTACAAGCAGCTGTGGCATTCGCTGACGACCGATGGCCACTGGCAAGGCGAAATCTGGAATCGCCGCAAGACCGGCGAGCTGTTTCTGGAATACCTGACGATCACCAGCATTCGCGACAACGACGACGAGATCTCGCACTATGCGGCGATCTTCTCCGACATCACGCAGCGGCGCCAGGCGGAGGAGCGGCTGGGCTATCTCGCCACGCACGACGTGCTCACCGATCTCGCGAACCGGGCGCTGTTCGAGGAGCGGCTCGCGCACGCGATCGCTCACGCGAAGCGGCTCGGTCGCAAGGTCGCGGTGATGTACCTCGATCTCGACCGCTTCAAGCTGGTCAACGACACGCTCGGCCACAACGCCGGCGACGAGGTGCTGAAGCAGGTCGCGGAGCGCATCGTCACGTCGGTGCGCGCGAACGACACGGTGGCGCGCATGGGCGGTGACGAATTCGCGCTCGTGCTCGAGGAATTCGACGATGTTCGCGACGTCGGGCGCGTTGCACGCAAGCTGCTGGACGAAGTGGCGCGGGCGATCGATGTCGGCGGTCGCGAGATCTTCGTGACGCCGAGCATCGGCATCAGCATCTATCCGGACGACGGCACCGAGGCGGAGCACCTGATCCTGCTCGCGGACCAGGCGATGTACGGCGCGAAGAGCCGCGGCAGGAACGTGTTCCAGTTCTTCGAGAGCAAGATGACGTCGTCGGCGATGGAGCAGCTGGAGACGCTCGGCGAGCTGCACCGCGCGCTCGAGCAGAACGAATTCCGGCTGTTCTACCAGCCGCAATACGATCTGGCCAGCGGCCGGATCGTCGGCGTGGAGGCGCTGCTGCGCTGGCTGCATCCACGCAAGGGCCTGGTGCCGCCGGGCGATTTCATCGGTCTGGCGGAGCGGTCGGCGCTGATCGTCCCGATCGGCCGGTGGGTGCTGCGCGAAGCCTGCCGACAGGCGCGCCGCTGGCTCGACGAGGGTTTCGAGTTCGGGCGGGTGTCGGTGAACGTGTCGGCGCGGCAATGCTTTACCGACCATTTTCTCAGCGACCTGACGACCATCCTCAGCGAAACCGCGTTGCCGGCCGAATGCCTGCAGCTCGAGTTGCTCGAAAGCATGGCGATGAACACCCGCGAGGAAATCGGCATCCTGCTGCGCGAACTGGCGACACGGGGGATCAGCCTGGCGATCGACGATTTCGGTACGGGCTATTCGTCGCTGGTATACCTGAAGGATCTGCCCGTCGATACGCTGAAGATCGATCGGTCGTTCCTGACGGACTGCGGTTCGGGCAGCACGGATGATGCAATCGTGCGCGCGATCGTTGCGATGGGGCGCGCGCTGGGGCTCGATGTCGTGATGGAGGGCGTCGAGACGGAGAAGCAGCTCGCGTTCCTGCAGGAAATCGGCTGCCACCAGGTGCAGGGGTTTCTGTTCGCGCGACCGCAGCCTGCTGAACAGCTGGCCGGGATCTCGTTGCGTCGCGGTGCTGAGTTGCTGACCGAGTGAGTCGGTGGGGTGTCAATATGTCAGCAGCCGAGGTTCCCCGCGATCGCGCTGCTGCCGTTTTTGAACGACAGCATGTCCGTCACCTTGCCGGTATAAAAATCGACGATTTCACCGCCATGCGTCAGCAGCCGGTCGCCGAACCAATCTGCTGCCAGTCGCGCGGGCGGCCCACGGTGACGTTGAATGGCATGTTCGACCGCACCGGTATGTGCGTCGATCACCAGATCCTCGCCCCAATTGCAGCGTGCCGTTTCCAGCAAGGGTAAGCACAAATGGCTGCCACTCTCGTTAAACAGGATGTTGGCCGAGCGAACCTCGCCAAATTCGCCAATATCGCGCGACCATACTACCGAGCCATCCCGGTCACAACACAGCAATTGATTGGTATCGCTCGCGACGAACATGACTGACCCATCGCGCGCAAAGCGCAGGCGCTTGACCTTGCCGCCCGCCGGGAGATTGACCTTATTGATCTCGCCGCTGCGGCAATTCACGATCAGCACCGAATTCCTGGTTCGTTCGTCTGGAGCCCAAAGGAGTCCGTCGACCGGATCCACGTCGCCGAAACGTGCATCGAAATCACGCGCGACAGGATCGCCATGCTCGCCGGTGTCCAGATCGATCACCACCGGACGGCCTTTGTCATTGCTCTTGAAGGCGCTTACCAGCGCATAGCGCCCGGAAGGATCCAGGCGTGTCCAGAACGACAGAAACTTGTCGGTCTGATGCAGGACGGCGCCATCGGCAACTACGGTCAAGCGGCTGCGGTTGGTATTACGTGCGACTATCCACGACGCCGATGCCAATGCAAGGCGACGGCCGTCGCGCGATACATCACATACCGTATCGTCCGTCTGCGCGCCGGCGATCGATGTAATCGTTTTCGAATCACGGTCGTATTGCACTAACGCCGGCTCGGGAAGGAAAGCGTCAGTTTGGTCGAAGAACACGAGACCGCGGGGTACATCGATGTACACAAGTAACTCCGGCAAGAAATGCGCAAAAGACGTGTCGATCGCGATTGTTTGGGTTAGAAGTGACGCCTTGCGTCGGCGGATCATGTCCTGATTATCAACAGACTGGCACGTGGCGTCGAGCGATTGGTCGTGGGCGGCTGGTCGGAGCTGGTTGACCGTGGTCGACCCTCAACGGACGCTCGCTTCCCTCCGAAGCGGTCGTTTCACTCGCCTCGCGGCGCAATGATTCGTTCAACCTTCAATTAATCCAACAGCACTCGGTATCGTCCGGCTAACGTTGCGGTCAATCTTCCGACATCGTTCAGTTCATCGTCGTGCAGATAAGTGTGCATTCCAAGCTGCTGCGCCACGACCAGATTCGCAGGCGTGTTGTCCACGAAAACGGCTTCCTCTGGGCCGATATGTAGTTCACGCAATGCTCTCTCAAAGATCGTTGGGCTCTGTTTTCCCACACCATGCTCGGCCGACACGATTACTGGATCGAACAATTCATCGAGTTGTTGAGATTTTCTCAGGCAATCGAGCCTGTCTTTTTTATTGTCCGTGATGATCCCAACGGCATAGCGCTTTCTGAGGTCACGCGCCAAAGCAAACATGGCATCGTTCGTGGGCGTGCTCAGGAATGCCTGTTCGAGTAGTGAGAAATCGAGCTCATGCTCAATTAACTTGCATACATAAGACCAGATAGCCTTATGTGTCGTTCTCCCGAGGATCAAGTCGGCGTTGTAGTATGAGAAAGCTTTCTGGATCAGTTCGTAATCTACGCCCGAAGCATGGCTTAGATATTTGTTGGTCGTGAGTGAACCAGTCTTATCTGTCGTGAGAACTCCGTCGTAATCAAAGAAAATCGCTTTTATCACGCTCGCTCCATTTGATGTTGCCGGCAGAACATGGTGGGTGTCTGCTTAGGTTCGTCGCCGTCGATGTAGCTTCGCGCGTCTCTTTGTGGAGGGCCACCCGACTATGCAAGAAGCATATCGCGACACAATCATGGCAGTCCCACTGTTCCACAGAGGTTGATCAATCCGTGCACCGGTCAGCTTGGCACGATTATTACGCCAGGCCAACGTTTTTGATATTGCTTCTGTTCAATTCGCTTTCGATAGGTGTAGACGTTTACACGCGCCGGGTTGCGCCGAACCACCATTGCAAAAAGATCGTCAAGCCCATACGGTGCAATGACGTTAATCGAGTCGTCTTCTAGTAGCGTTAGTCCGACCGATGTCGCGAACTCAGGCCACGACGCGACAGCGTGTTCCAACGATACAAACGGCGAAACCGGATGGCCAAAAGCTGCTTCGAACCATGTGTGCACGGCGGCCTGATTGGTGACCTCCCAAGGATATTCAGGATATTGCGCCGTGAGGCTGTGCTGGATTTCGGCATCGCGAATCGACGACAAATCGGACGGGTCGAAGTAGGCTAAATCGACGTCGGCTAGGCATGTCGGAGTCGCATATCCGTGGAGCGAGTCCCAGACCAAATTGCGAATGGCCCCTGCGCCAATGCACCAGGATTTCAGGCCCATTGCACGTGACGCCGAGAGAGCCGACATACACCAAGATGACTGCCGGGCTATTTCGACTAATCTTTCATTGAGACTCATCGCGGATCTACGTGGCCTAAACGAGCAGCTCGGATCAGATTGTCTCCAAATCCAGCAGCACTGTCGAGTGACAGAAACTGGCCGGCAAGCGACCGCTTGCCGGCCGTGATGCCATCAAACCTCCGTCTGCTCCGCCATCTCAAGGGCATCGTCGACCTCGATGCCGAGATAGCGAACCGTACTTTCCAGCTTCGTGTGTCCGAGCAGCAACTGCACCGCCCGAAGGTTCTTCGTCCGCCGGTAGATCAGCGAAGCTTTTGTGCGGCGCATCGTATGGGTTCCGTATGCAGTATCGTCAAGGCCAATCGATGCAATCCAACGATGTACCAGCCGGGCATATTGCCGCGTCGACAGATGCGGTGACGTGTGCGACCGACTCGGGAACAGAAAATCCGCTGCCTTCAGTCCTCGCGCTTCGATCCAAGCTTCGAGGCTCTCACGAGGCCGTTCCGTGATCTCGAATTGCACCGGCCGCTGGGTCTTCTGCTGCATGATTGTCGCTCTGGACGCCACGTGGCTTCCGTGGCGGACATCTTGAACCAGCAACCGCGTAAGATCGCACGCTCGGAGCTTGCTATCAATTGCGAGATTAAACATCGCGAGCTCCCGAAGGTTCGGCGCCATTTGAAGTCGCGTCCGAATCGCCCAGATTTCTCGGAGTTTTAACGGCGGCTTCTGCCCGGTGAGCTTGCCCTTGTTCCATGGCGCACGGTCACGAACGACGACATTCTCGGATTCCATGACAATCTCCTTTCAAGCAAAGCGAGATTGAGTGCGCGCTTATCCGGCGGGCGCTATCGACCCGGAGCAGCCGCTCAACGAAATACACTTCCGAGGTCCGCTCCTGGCGCACAGGAGCCATTCGTCGAACCTGAACGCCTTCAATGTCTGTCACGTCATATCGCCGAAACGCAATTGCGTTTTGAGGTAGTTCAGAAAAGCTTGCAGCTTGGGCGAGGGAACCAGCTCTCGCGGAAACAGTGCGTTCAAATCCTGCGGTGGACCTATCCATTCGGGCAGCACTCTCAGTAAGCGCCCTGCCTCGACTTCGGGAGCCATGCTGGCATCCATAGCCAGCAACAAGCCTTTTCCGGCGCGCGCGGCGTCAAGCATAAGTGCGGGGTCGCTGGCGACGATCGCCGGTTCCAGCGCATAGTGAGTCGCCTTCCGTCCCGGCTTGCGCAGGGGCCAGGTATAGCCGCTGTCGCTACGAGCCTGATGAAGTGCGAGCGCAGGATGGAGCCGGAGTTCATCGGGAACGGCCGGCGCACCGTGCCGTTCGACATAGGCGGGACTCGCATAGACCGACGTCGAAAAAGTCCCGAGTCGCCGCGCCACGAGACTGGAATCGGGAAGGACGCCAAGACGCAGAGCGACGTCCACTTCGTCATCGAAAAGATCCAATGGCACGTGCGTCGCCAGAATATCGAGCCGCACATCGGGATAGCGAGAGGAGAATCCGGCGATCAATGGCGCGATCCACGTGACGCCGAACGAATACGGAAGCGTCACGCGCAGCCAGCCTGCGGGCGTGCCGCGAATACGCTGCACGGCATTCTCTGCCTCGTCGAGCTGTGTGCAGATAGTGCGGCAGTGCTCGAAGTAAGCCGTACCGGCCTCGGTCAGACGCAGTTTGCGCGTGGTCCGGTGCAACAGGCGCGAACCGAGGTGCGCCTCGAGTTCCCGCACTCGCCGGCTGACCGTCGTCTTGGGAATCTGCAACGCGATCGCTGCCGCAGTAAAGCTGCCTGATTGCACGACGCGAATAAACACAAGCGTGTCGTTGAGATCCCTGGTCATCGACGGCAATATCCGGACTGAGCATTTGTTGATGGCTTGAGCCTAGCATAGAGATTGTGCCGCTGATGGCTCAATCTTTGCTGTAAGAACGGGCTAATCACCAGCCCGCGCCTGCAATATCTTGTCGCCTTCAACCTGGAGGCGCACATGAATCTCAGCGAATACGCAAGTCACGATGCAATTGGGCTTGCAAAACGCGTGTCGGATCGCGAAGTCACGCCTGCCGAGCTTGCCGAACTCGCCCGTTCGGCGATCGAGGCCGTCAATCCCGCGATCAATGCGGTTATCGAGCACTGGCCGGCCAGCGATAGCGGAGGCAACCCGGAACACTGCACTGGTCCGCTTGCTGGCGTCCCGTTTCTGATCAAGGATCTTGCGGTTGCCATGAGCGGTAAGCGGCTGGAACTCGGGAGCCGGCTCTCCGGTGACGTTGTCGCCCCGGCCGATTCGTGGCTCATGTCGCGGTTCCGCGCCGCTGGACTCGTTACGATTGGCCGCACGACTACGCCCGAAATGGCGTTCAGCACGACCACGGAATCCACGCTCCAGGGTGCGACGCGCAATCCCTGGCAGCCGGATTCGAGCGCCGGCGGTTCGAGCGGTGGTGCCGCCGCCGCCGTCGCAGCCGGCGTCGTCCCACTCGCGCATGCTACCGATGCCGCCGGCTCGATACGGGTGCCGGCAAGCTACAACGGCTTGTTCGGACTCAAGCCGACGCGCGGGCGCAGCTCGAACGGGCCAGCCCTCGACGAAGTCTTCGCAGGATTTGGTGTGCAACTTGGCGTGAGCTGGAGCGTGCGGGACAGCGCCGCGCTACTCGATGCGATCCAGGGACAGGCGATCGGCGAGCCTTACCTGACCGCTGCGCCGGAGTACAGCTTCCTGTCGCAGGTCGAGCGCGAACCTGGCAACCTCAGGATCGGCATGATGACCGATCCGTGGAGCGCGGATCGAACCGACCCGGCAATCGCGACAGCGGTGGAATCGACGGCACGTTTCCTGGAAGAACTCGGTCACACGGTATTCGAAGTACGGCCGTCACTGGGTGTCTCGTGGGACGCGTTTGTGCAGATGAATGCGACGATCTGGACGGCGACGCTGGTCGGCTGGATCGAAGGCCTTGCTGCCGCAACGGGACGCCCGATCGATGAGACGACGCTGGAGCCCGCCACATTGGCCTGTTATCGCTATGGCAAGGAAGAAAAGGCGTCCGCATTCGCCGCCGCTCTGGCGATGCGCAACGTTGTGACACGGGCTGTCGGGCATTGGTTCGAAGACTTCGATGTGCTGCTAACGCCGACGCTGCCGCAAATGCCACCGCGCATTGGAGAGTACGGCGAGGGCGCGGAATCGATGAACGGCCTCGAATGGACTCAGCGAGTATTCCGGCATTCGCCTCTTACCCCGCCGTTCAATGTCGCCGGTGTTCCCGCGATGTCGGTGCCGCTAGCAAGTCATCCCGAAACGGGTCTGCCGATCGGGATGCAGTTCGCGGGAGCATTCGCGCGAGAAGATAAATTGCTGCGACTCGCAGGGCAGCTCGAACGCGCACGGCCGTGGATCGATCGGCGGCCCGTAGTTTGGGCGGGACGTCAGGAGTAACCGCGACAACGAGTGCGTTTCATGCGGGCGGCTCGGTCCGCCCGTCTTTGCCTGCGCTCTCACGCAAAGGTAACCTGCCGCCGAACCGTGAACATCTACGCGTTCATGGATGTCGACGATCTTGCTGCTGATATCGAACGTCCCTTCCTGCGGCGGCAGCCGCTTGCTCTCCCCAGCATCTGGCCAAAGATTGTTGAACGTCTCTATAACCCTTCTTGCGCGAACGTGACCGATTCGCTTGCAATCGGCGTTTAACCCGGAATTCATCACCAGACGAATTCGTGCGATAGCAGGTCACCAAACGCATTCAGAACGTGTGCTCGTAATTCAGTCGAACGTGAACCGTGTCGGCACTGCTATGGCGAATGTGCTTGACGAAGGTCAACCAGGTAAAAGCTGACCGCGCGAAAAATTGCCGTGTACGAGATCGTCGGTTGTCACTGGGGGACATTCATGAGCACCACCACTTCACCCGTCCAGGCCGTCCCCGCTCTGCGGCGGGTGCTGGTCGCCGTCGACGGTTCGACCGCATCCGTGCATGCACTCGCGTATGCCAAAGCGTTCCTCCCATCGAATGCGGCGGTGCACATCATCAGCGTTGCGGATAATCCGAGAACGCTCGTCCCGCTCGGGTCGAAAACCATGGCGTTCCTCGAATCCGCGCGCGTCGAGTTGCTCAGGGATGCATCTGATGCGGTGTCGCGCGCCAAAGCCGCAATGGATCGCGACGATCTCGTCATCGACACGGAAGTCATCGACCTCGCCACACGAGGCGGGGATGTCGTGAATGCACTGGCCGACAGCGCGCAAACCTGGCAGGCCGAACTCCTGATCGTCGGCGCACGTCAGCATCATGGCTTGCTCGGATGGGTCGAAGGGACGGTTTCCGGCCCGCTCGGCAAACTCATCGGATGCCCGCTGCTCATCGTTCCGGAAGGTTTCGCGTCGGTTGCCGAGCATCTGCCACGGCGGATGCTGTTCGCGGTTGACGGAAGCGCGATCGCACTCGACGCATTGCGGACAGGGTTGACATTCTCGCGGGTCGACACCGAATTCCGTGCGATATACGTGGTTGATCGCCCCCCAATGCTGGGCGACTTCGTCCTTGGCGGGGCACTGGAAGAAGCATTGATCGGCGAAGGAAATCATGTGCTCCAGGGTGCCACGGCCATAATCGAAGGCACGGCCAGACATGCGCAGTCGCAACTTGTTCACGCAGATCGAGCCGGCGCGGACGTTTCCCATCTGATCGTGCGCGACGCGCTCGAATGGAATGCGGACATGATCGTCATGGGCACTCACGGGCGGCGAGGCGTGACGGGCTGGCTCGTCGGCACCGTGGCCGGGCGCGTGGCGCGCATCACGAAAACTCCGGTTCTGCTCGTCCATGCGTCGCGTGCGTGACGCGCTTCGTCGTCACGCATCCGCACCCACGGCGTGGAACAGTTCCTCCTCCTGAGCGCAATGCAGGCGCACGATCGCTTCCAGCCCGTACAACAAGCGCTGTATCGCCTGCACCTGCGTGGTGTTCGTGCCGTCGCGCGGCAGGTCCGCGACCATTTGTCTGAGCGATCGGACCATCTTGAAGATCTCCCGGTGCGCGCCGCTCATCACAGCCAGCGGGTCCTCTCCGCCGAGAAGC
>NZ_JBQEPY010000016.1:0-247788 GCF_052045915.1 Burkholderia sp. 22088 | reverse complement strand
CGCGACAGTACGATGATGAGTGACGACCCCTTCGGTGCACTCGCACCGGCCGCCACGATCGCCGCCGCCGTGTTCGCGCCTTTACTGCGGCCCGAGTTCCTGCGCGGACGTATCGGCGTCGTTGCCTTGCGCAACCAGCACGTGGATATCGTTCGGCGTCACGTCGCCGACCCCGCCCGACGGAATCGTCAGCAGCAGCCAGTCGGCGTTGTTGTTGATGGTGACCGGCGCGGTCTTGAGGATCGGCGTCTTGCTGCCGGCCGTCGTGACGATCACCTGGTAACTGCCGCCGTTCAGGTAGATCGAATCCTGCGTCGAGGCCGGCACCGCGTTCTGGTAGGCCGCGCCCGCGAGCGTCGGGCTTTGCGTCGTGATGTCGGTGCCGGGCGGGACGACGTACATGTCGATGTTCTGCGCGTTCGGCGACGCATTGAAGCTGCGCACGCGCGCCTTGTCCGACAGCAGGCCCTTGTCGTACGGATCGTCGATCACGGAGATCAGCGACGTCGTGCTCGGCAGCGCGATCGTCGTGTAGTGATGGCCGTTCGCCGCGCTGAACGATTGCGACGCGATGGTCGAGGTCGTGCCCGAGATGTCGTAGCTCGCGGTCTGCGTGCCCGAGTCGACGTCGTGATAGCGCGTCACGCCCTTGTACGCGACACCCGACTGGTCGACCTTGGCGTTCAGGTAGTAGTCGAGGTTCGGGCCGGCCGGCACCGCGTTGATGAAGCGCGCCTGCGGCTTCGAGATGCCGAGCTCGGTGCCGACGTCGTTGCCGTCGCCGCCACATGCCGCGAGCACGGAAATGATGGAGCACAGGGCCGCTATCGTTCGTATTGATTTCATGTTGTCCTCTCGTTCAGGGGAACCTGTTTGCGATGCGGGATCGCCACGCGAAGGTCGCGTGGTGAGCAACGCCGGTTGCGGGAAGGATGTTGTCCGCCGGATCGGCGGGCGCGTGGGTGGCGCAAGCGATGTGCCTGTCTGACGACGGGGCGCCGGGCGGCCGGGTGCGGGGCGGGGCCGGTCAGGGGTGAGGGAGAGGGCGCGCCCGGGTTGTAAAAAGGGCGGTGTCGCAGGGGCCGGGCGCGGGGACGCGTCGGCGCCGACCCGGCCGGCGGGGCTCGCGCCGGCCGTCGCGCCGCCCGGCGCGCCCGCAACGGCGTGCGGGCAGGGCGAAACTACCTGCCGGCCGAAGCCGGCCGCCGACGAGGGCTGTAAATCTTGCCTGCATCCGTCATCGTTTAACCATTCGAAACAATGTGTTCACCGAAAGGGGCATGATCTCCGGCGATCGAGCAGGCATACTGTCGCCTATGTTGCTCAATGCACGTCGAAGTACGTGCGCTTGCCCCCCATGTCCACTCCAGTTTCCTTTCGAACCCTGCGATGGTTGACCGTCGCGGCTGCTGCATGCTTGCTCGCCGCGTGTTCGACCGCTTCCGACGTGACCGCGACGTCGAACCCGAACGTATTTACCGTGACGACGCGCACGGTCGGCGTATCGACGACGTGGGCCGACGCCCATACGAAGGCCGTCGACGAAGCCACCAACTACTGCACGCAGCGCGGCATGCGCGCCAGCCTGAAGCAGGAGGCGCTGACCAGCGGCAGCCGTGTCGGCGCGCGCTCCGAACTCGCGTTCGAGTGCCATCCGACCTTCGAGACGGCGTCGAATCCGCGCGGTTGAGCGACCGGCGGCGTCGCACGCCGCCGCCGTCCGCGTTTTCCTTCTCCCCGATGCAAACCGACCCGCGAGGCCGTACAGGCACATCGCGGGTCGGCGCACGTCCGGCGTCGGCTGCGGCGATTACGCCGGCTGCGCCTCGTACAGCTTCACGCACGCGGAGAAGTCGAGCGTGCCGAGCCCCTGCTGGCTCATCGACTGATAGAGCTGCTGCGCGAGTGCGCCCATCCACACCGGCTGGTGCGCGCTCCGTGCCGCTTCGGTCGCGAGCCCGAGATCCTTCAGCATCAGGTTCGCCGCGAATCCGCCCGCATAGCCGCGCGCGGCCGGCGCGGTGTCGCTCACGCCCGGATACGGGTTGTACGTGTCCGAGCTCCAGCAGCGGCCGGTCGACGTATTGATGATGCCCGCCAGCACGGACGGATCGATGCCGAGCGCGGCGCCGAGCGCCATCGCTTCCGAGACACCCATCATCGAGATCCCGAGCAGCAGGTTGTTGCAGATCTTCGCGATCTGCCCGGTGCCGGTGCCGCCGCAATGCACGACGTTCTTGCCCATGTCGAGCAGCACGGGGCGGATGCGCTCGAACAGCGCGGCGTCCGCGCCGACCATGAAGGTCAGCGTGCCGGCCTGCGCGCCGCCGGTGCCGCCCGACACGGGGGCGTCGGCGAGCGGGAAGCCGCGCTGCGCGGCGGCGTCGGCCACTGCGCGCACGGTGCCGGGATCGATCGTGCTGCAGTCGATCAGCGTCGCGCCGGCGTGCGCGCCGGCCAGGACGCCGTCGTCGCCGAGATAGACCGCGCGCACGTGTTGCGCGGCCGGCAGCATCGTGATCACGACCGCGCCGCGCGCGGCCGCTTCGCGCGGCGAGCCGGCGGCGGTCGCGCCGGCGCGCACCGCGACGTCGACCGCGTGCGCGTCGAGGTCGAACACCGTCAGCGCGTGGCCGGCTTTCAGCAGGTTGGCGGCCATGGGGCCGCCCATGTTGCCGAGTCCGATGAATGCGATGTCCATGTGCAGGCCCTCGCTCAGCGCAGCGCGATCGTCGTGTTCACGCCGCCGGCCGTCGCGTCGTCGTCGAACCAGCGCGCGGTGACCGTCTTCGTCTGCGTGTAGAACTGCACGACCTGCTTGCCGTACGGGCCGAGATCGCCGAGCTTCGAGCCGCGCGAACCCGTGAAGCTGAAGTAGGGCACCGGCACCGGAATCGGGATGTTGATGCCGACCTGGCCGATGTCGATCTCGCTCTGGAACTTGCGTGCCGCCGCACCGCTCTGCGTGAACAGCCCCACGCCGTTGCCCATCGGGTTGCGGTTGACGAGCGCGATCGCGTCGTCGAGCGTGTCGGCCTCGAGCACGACCACCACCGGCCCGAAGATTTCTTCCGTATAGATCGACATGTCGGTCGTCACACCCGAGAAGATCGTCGGGCCGACGAAGTTGCCCTGCTCGTAACCGGGCACCTTCACGTTGCGGCCGTCGAGTTCGAGCTTCGCGCCGGCCTTCACGCCTTCGTCGATCAGCGCGGTGATGCGCGCATGCGCGGCCTTCGACACGACCGGGCCGACATCGGTACCCGGTTCGTGGCCCGCGTTCACCTTCAGCGCCTTCGCTTTCTCGACGAGCTCGGGCAGCCAGTCGCGCGCCGTGCCGACCAGCACGACGACCGACGTCGCCATGCAGCGCTGGCCGGCCGCGCCGAAACCCGCGCCGACGAGCGCGTTGATCGTCTGCTCGCGGTGCGCGTCGGGCAGCACGACCGCGTGGTTCTTCGCGCCCATCATCGACTGCACGCGCTTGCCGTGCTGGCTGCCGAGGTTGTACACGTGCGTGCCGACGCGCGTCGAGCCGACGAACGAGATCGCCTTGATGTCCGGGTGCGTGCAGAGGCGGTCGACCACCGTCTTGCCGCCGTGCACGACGTTCAGCACGCCCTGCGGTACGCCGGCCTCGATCGCGAGCTCGACGAGCTGCATCGTCGACAGCGGGTCCTGCTCCGACGGCTTCAGCACGAACGTGTTGCCGCAGACGATCGCCATCGGGAACATCCACAGCGGGATCATCCCGGGGAAGTTGAACGGCGTGATGCCCGCGCACACGCCGATCGGCTGGCGCAGCGTATAGGTATCGACGCCGCCCGCCACGTTCTCCGCGAATTCGCCTTGCTGCAGCGTGCCGATCGAGCACGCGTGCTCGACCACTTCGAGGCCGCGGAAGATGTCGCCCTGCGCATCGGGCAGCGTCTTGCCCTGCTCGGCCGTCAGCGTGTGCGCGATCCGTTCGAGATTGCGGCGCACGAGATCCTGGAACTTCAGCATGATGCGCAGGCGCGCGCCGATCGGCGTCGTCTTCCACGTCTGGAACGCGCGCTGCGCGGACGCGATCGCGGCGTCGACCTCGTCGAGCGTCGCATACGGCACGCGGCCGATCACTTCCTGCGTCGCGGGGTTGACGATGTCGCCCCATTCGGCGCTTTGCGATTCGACGAACGCGCCGTCGATCAGCAGCTTGGCGGTGGGCAGGGCGAGGGTGGTCTGGGGAACTGCGGCGTTCATGGAACTCTCCGGGGAACGAGGTGATGACAAACAAGGCGGCCCGTATCCGCCGCCGCGCATGCACGCACGGCGGACGGCAGGTCGAACTGAAATCGAATGAATGCGGGCGGTGCGTTACGCGCGCGCCGGCCGCATCAACGCGGTACACACGAGCGCGAACACGCCGAAGCCGACGAGGTAAGCGATCACGTAATGCGGCTGGCCGCCGCCGGCCTTGAGCAGCGACGTCGCGATCATCGGCGCGAAGCCGCCGCCGATCACGCCGGCCAGCTGCACCGACAGCGAGATGCCGCTGTAGCGGATCTCCGCCGGGAACTGCTGCGCGAACAGCAGCGATTCCGGCGCATAGAGAATCGGGAACACGACGCCGAGGCCGAGCACGATCGCCCACCATGCGGTCGACGTCTGCTGCGTGCCGAGCATCATGAAGAACGGCGCGGCGAACGCGCACATCAGCACGAGGCCGATCGCGAACATCCGGCGCTGGCCGATGCGGTCGCTGAGATGGCCGCACAGCGGCATCGTGACGAGCGACAGCGCGGCGCCGGCCGTGATCGCGTGCAGCATCTCGGCCTTCGGCAGATGCAGCTGCTGCGTCGCGTAGGCGAGCGCGAACGTGACGACCATGTAGAACCAGGTGTTCTCGGCGGCGCGTGCGCCGACGATCGTCAGCACCTCGCGCGGATGGCGGCGCAGCGCGGCCGTCACCGGCGACTTCTCGGCCTTGCCCTGGCGCTGCATCTTCTCGAAGTCGGGCGATTCGGGCACCTTCGCGCGGATGAACCAGCCGAGGCCGACGAGCGCGATGCTCGCGAGGAACGGCACACGCCAGCCCCACGACAGCATGTCGGCTTCCGGCAGCGCGGCCACCGCGGCCATCGCGACCGACGACAGGATCAGGCCGAGCCCGACGCCCGTCTGCGGCAGGCTGCCGAACAGCCCCTTGCGGCCCTTCGGCGCGTGTTCGACGGCCATCAGCACCGCGCCGCCCCATTCGCCGCCGACGGCCATCCCTTGCAGGAACCGCATCCCGATCAGCAGCGCGGCGGCCCAGTAGCCGATGCTGTCGTACGACGGGATCAGCCCGATGATCATGCTCGGCACGCCCATCAGCAGCAGCGTGATCATCAGCATCGACTTGCGGCCGATGCGGTCGCCGAAGTGGCCGAACACGATGCCGCCCATCGGCCGCCCGATGAAGCCGACCGCGAACGTGCCGAACGCGGCGAGCGTGCCGACGACGGGGTCCAGCGACGGGAAGAAGATGCGGTTGAACACGAGCGCGGCCGCCGTGCCGTAGAGGAAGAAGTCGTACCACTCGATCGTGGTGCCGGCCATGCTGGCCCAGCCGGCCAGCAGGTGGTGCTTCGCGGTGCGCTCGGGCGCAGGTGCCGCGACTGTCGCATGCTCATCGAGGGTGGATCGCGTCTGCATGGTGTCTCCGTGGTGGTGCCGCGGCTCGTAGTCCGCAGGTCACGGTCGAGTATAGTTATGCGCAGATTCATCATGTACCGATAAAGAAACCGGTTGGATGTGCATTTATGCATATCGACGGCCGGCCCGGAGACTCCAGCCCCTTTTTCCCTCGCCGATGCGACATGCCACCGAGCCGGTTTCCGGCAACCTGAACTGGGACGACCTGCGCTTTTTCCTCGAAGTCGCGCGCACGCAGCGGGCGAGCGGCGCCGCGAAGCGGCTGGGGGTCGACTACACGACCGTCGCGCGGCGCATCCGCGCGCTCGAGGCGGCGATGGGCACGCTGCTGTTCGACAAGTCGCGCTCCGGCGGCTTCACGCTGACGGCCGAAGGCCAGCGGCTCGTCGCGTATGCGGACGCGATGGAGACGACGGTGCAGTCCGCGTGCGACCAGGTCGCGAATACGGGCGAGGCGCTGTCGGGCCATGTGCGGATCGGGTCGACCGAGGGGTTCGGGTGCTTTTTCCTCGCGCCGCAGCTCGCGCAGTTTCGCGCCGAGCATCCGCACGTGACGGTCGACCTGCTGCCGGTGCCGCATTTCGTCAACCTGCCCAAGCGCGAGGCGGACCTCGCGATCACGCTCGAGCGGCCCGAGCGCGGGCCTTACGTGGTCACGAAGCTGTGCGATTACCAGTTGCGGCTCTACGCGACGCGCGACTATCTCGCGAACCATCCACCGATCACCTGTACCGACGATCTCGCGGAGCACGCGTTCATCAGCTACGTCGACGATCTCGCGTTCAGCAACGAGCTGCTGTACCTCGACCGGGCGGTGCCGGGCGCGACGGCCGGGCTGCGCACGACGAGCGTGATCGCGCAGTATTTCGCGGCGCTGCAGGGCGGCGGGCTCGCGATCCTGCCGTGCTTCATGGCGGCCACGCAGCCGGCGCTGGTGCCCGTGCTGCCGGACGACGTGGTCGTCACGCGGTGCTTCTGGCTGACGTGCCGCGAGGATCTGCGCAAGCTGCGGCGCGTGACCGCGCTGTGGGATTACCTGCGCGCGGCGGCGGACGCGAATCGCGCGCTGCTGTCGGGCGAATCGGGGACGCTGAGATTCGTCGGCGAGCCGGCCTGACGGAATGGCGGGCGGGGCGGTGACGAACGAGTTGATCTGAGTTGAAAAAATGGCCGACGAAGATCCGGCCGGTTATCGGGGGAAAGGCAGATGGCGTTGACGCAGGCGGGCAAGGTGTTCGTGGTTTGTGTGGCGGTATTCGGCGTGGCCGCGTACTGGCTCGCGTCGCGCATGGTGCGCCGCCAGACCGGCGGCGCGCGCGGGGCGGGCGGCGCGGTCGCCTTCTGGTGGCTCGTGTGCTTTTGCCTGGTGTCGCTGTGTTTCCCGTTCGCGTACTGGATCGGCGACGAACTCTACGCACTGGCGGTGTCGCCGAAATACGAGGCGACCGTCGTGTCCTACCAGTCCGAGTGGGACACCTGCGAGCGACGCGGCAGCAGCGGGCGCACCGAACGATATCGGTGCATCAAGTACACGTCGATCCTGGAGGCCGTGATGCCGGATGGCGAGCGGGTCGTGCTGCCGGGCAACATCCGATCCGGCGGCGTGCCGGAGATCGGCGAGAAGATCGATGTCGTGTTGCCGGCCGGGGCTACCCAGTTGCATGAACGCAGCGTGCGCAGTGTCGGCCTGCTGGCCGGCGGCGCGCTGATGGTCGCGATCATCGGGTATTTCGTCTACCTGATCGCGGCGTACGGTGCGGGGAAGAACATCGACGGTGCGGCCCGATTCGGCGTGGCCGTGGTGATGAACGCGCTCGTGCCGCTCGGTGCGCTGCTGATGGAAATCGCGTTCCTGAGCGTGCCGTACCGCTACTGGGTGCGGGGGAATCCCGAACAGTGGCCGGTGTGGGTGCTGGCGCTTGGCCTGCTGTTCGCGCTGGCGCTGCTGCCGTTGCTGCTCATCTACGCGCGAACCGCGTGGCGTGCCGTCGTGAAGTGACGAATGCGGCGGGGCGGTTGTGTCATCATGCCCGCACCGGCAACCGCCAGGAGACGGTCGTGGAAATTCATTCGCAGTGGACGTTCGATTGCCGGCCCGAGCATGTCTGGCCGCATTTCCTCCATGCCCGGATGGACGACACGCGGCCGTTGCTGTTCCGCCTCGGCGTGCCGAAGCCGGTCAGCTGCCGCGTACTCGAAGGCGTGCCGGCCGTCGGCAACACGCGGCAGTGCACGACCGATCGCGGCACCATCGACCAGCGGATCCTCGTGCTCGACGAGCATCGCCGGCTGCGTTACCGGATGGTGGCGTCGACGGTGTGGTGTCGCGACTGGGTCGGCCTGCTTGAGGACGAATTCACGCTGACACCGGTGGAAGGCGGCAGGACGCGCGTCGAACGGCGCACCGTGTTCAGTGCGCGTGGCCTCTTCAGGCCGGTTCGGCAGATCGGGCTGTGGCTCGCGTTGCGGCAGGCGCACCGGTATGCGGCCCGCAACTGGCGGCGTCTCGCGATGGCGGCGCAGGGGCGGGCGGGTGCGATGGAGGCGGTGCGCTAGGTCTTGGGCACGGGCACGGGCACGGGCACGGGCGCGTAATAGATTTGCCCGACATCCGTGTCGCGCACCTGGCCGTTGCGTTCGGCCTCGGTGCGCGTAGCCAGGAAATCAACCGTGCACAGATCCGGGCGGCCCAGCGCCTTCAGGATGCCCGACGTGCGCCACGCCGGCAGCCAGTCGGCCCACGACAACCGCACGCCCAAGAGCAGCGCGAGCATGACGCCGATCGCGGCCGGCCCGCCGAGCAGCATGGCCAGGTCGGCACCCAGGTCGGAAAAGCCGTCGTCGCCGGTCCAGAGCAGCAGGATCATCATCGGGATGACAAAGCAGTTCATGCCGATGAACATCCATTTCCACGCCAGCCAGATGTCGTGCGTCAGGCCGGCCAGCCCCGTGTCGCTGCACGTGTGATCCATGACCGTGCGGCGCCGGTCCGGCGACGACAGCGCAAACAGGCGGCCGCGGCGATCGACCACGGCAACCACGTCGTCGCCGACGTCGAAGCACTGCCCGCCGAGGAACCCGCGGTACGACTCGCCGCCGATTTCGATTTCCACCGGTAGCTTCGCGAACAGGATCCTGCCGTTTTTCCCCACGGTCACGAACGCGTTTGCCGACGCGAAGGTCCTGGTTTCGCGCAGGTTCGCGTACGACCATGTCGCCGGATGCTCGACCTTGTCGGCCGCGGCGTTCAACTCGGCCAGGACGAGATCCTCGTCGGCTTGCTGAAACACCAGGGCATTGGCCGCGGCCCCGTTGCCGGTGAGTGCCGCGAGGATCGGCACCAGGGTGTGCGTGAACCAGTAGCCGAGCGATTTCTTGCGGGCTTCGGGGTCGACGGGTGGCACCTGACGGCTTCCGGCGCCACCTTGGTCGGGGCGCTCGAGAAAGCGCATCGCGGTCAGTTTGCCTTCTACGAGACGCAGGGGTGACGACATCAGGGCAGGCCGCTGCAATGGGACAAGGTTTGCGGAGTCTACCAGTCGTCTGTCGGCGCGTTTGTCCTGCTTGACGCGCCGCTCCACCGGCCCCGCATCGTGGCCGCCAGCGCCACGCTCGCGTACCTTGACCCGGAGGCCTTCAACCCGGGCAGCCCAGCCGGTCCGCGAGTTCGTTCAGGTCCTTGACGTCGAAGTCCCACTGATCAACGGCTCGCAGGTCGGTCGTCTGGCCGGGCCCGTGTTCGGTCGGCCGCAGCACGAACGCGGTCGACAGCCCCTGCCGGCGTGCGGCCGCGAGATCGCCGTTGTGCGCGGCGACCAGGCACAGCTCGGCCGGCTCGATACCGAGAATCTCGACGGTATCGCTGTACACCTGCGGCGACGGCTTGTACGCGCGCACGACTTCCGCGCCGAGGATCGCATCCCACGGCAGCCCCGCGCGTTTCGCGACGTCGACCATCAGCCGGATGTTGCCGTTCGACAGCGGCGCGATGATGTAGCGTCGCTTCAGCCGCTGCAGCGCCGCGACGGCATCGGGCCACGGGTCGAGGCTGTGCCACGCGAGGTTGAGTGCGTCGATGTCGGCGTCGGGCACGTCGACGATGCCGTAGCGGTCGAGCGTGCGCACGAGGTTCTCGCGGTGCAGGACGTCGAGCCGCACGTAGCGGCGGCGCCCGCTGCGGATTTCTTCCATCGACGGCGAATATTCGGCCCGCCACGTATCGGCGAATTCGAACGGGTCGAGTGCGGGTGCATGGCGATCGAGGAACGCGGCGGCGCCGCGTGCGACGCCGCTTCTCCAGTCGACGATCGTTCCGAATACATCGAAAACGAGCGCCTTGATTTCGGCAGGGTTCGTCATGGTGATCCTGTGAAGGTCAATCGATGAGGGTACACATCGCCGTGCCGCGCGCGATGCGCGGCGCCGGAGCCATCGACATTGAATCACGGATACGAAAACGCGGCCTGCCGGCCGCGATGCAGTCCGGCCGCGCCGGAACGGAGAAGCAGGGCAACGGCGCGCGCCGACGGCCGGACACGCCGGCCGCCGCGCGTGCCGTGCCGGTCAGCTCTTGTCGTAAGAGAACTGGATGCCCGCGGTGCCGCCGGTTTCGATGAACAGGTCGATGAACGCCGGCACGGTGGCGCTGCGCGCCCAGTCGCGCTGCAGTTCGCAGAACAGCTGCGCGACGCTGATCATCTGGCCGCCGGCCTGCTCGATGCGGCGCAGCGCGGCTTCGTGCGCGGCGACCGACGTGCCGCCGACCGCATCGACGACCACGTACACCTCGTAACCGGCCTTCAGCGCGTCGAGTGCCGGGAACGTCAGGCACGCTTCGGTCCACAGCGCGGTCATGATCAGTTTCTTGCGGCCGGTCGCTTCGACGGCCTTGCGGAATTCGACGTCCTCCCACGAGTTGATGCTGGTGCGGTCGTAGGTCGGATAACCTTCGAGCGCCGCGCGCAACTGCGGGATCGGCGGCTTGTTCAGGCCCGTCTTCACGTTCACGGTCGAGTGGACGATCGGCAGGTTGTACGCGACGGCCGCCTTCGACGCGCCGACGATGTTGTTGATCAGCAGCTGGCGATCCATCGACGCGATGGAGTTCACCTGGACCGGCTGGTAATCGATGACGATGAACGCCGCGTTCTGCGGGGTGAGCAGGTGGTCGTTCGCGGGGTCGCGAACCGGTTCGCTTGCCATGGTTGTCTCCAGTGACGGTGCGGGAAGTGAGGGGGTAAATCCAGGTCCAGTGAACCGTCGGGTCGGGCGAAGGAGCCGGTCGAGAAAATTCCCGGCTGCCGCGACACGCTCGATCCACGCTGAAATAGGATGCTAGGCGTGCAACAACCGGCGTTCCAGTCCCTTAAAATGCCGTCAGTGTTCTATGGGTGGAACAATCATGGATGACCTGAACGACCTCTACTATTTCGTGAAGGTGGTCGAACACGGCGGGTTCACGCAGGCCGGGCGCGCGCTGGACGTGCCGAAATCGACACTGAGCCGGCGCATCGCCGCGCTGGAAGCGAAGTACGACGTGCGGCTGCTTCAGCGGACGACGCGTCATTTCACCGTCACGGAAACCGGACGCGAATTCCATGAGCGCTGCCTCGCGGTGCTGGTCGAGGCCGACGCCGCGCGCGAGGTGATCGAGCGCCGGCACGCGGAGCCGCGCGGCGTCGTCCGCGTCAGTTGCCCGACCGCGCTGCTCGAATATCGCGTGAGCGAACTGGTCGCGCGCTTCATGGCGATTCATCCGCAGGTGGAGGTGCATCTCGAGGCGACGAACCGCCGCGTCGACCTGCTGAGCGAAGGGTTCGACCTCGCGCTGCGGGTGCGCTTCCCGCCGCTGGAGGACAGCGATCTCGTGATGCGCGTGCTCGCCGACAGCCCGCAGCGGCTGGTGGCCGCGCCGCACTGGCTGGACGGGCGCGCGCCGCTGTCGGACCCGGCCGGGCTGGCCGGCGCGCCGAGTCTCGACTGGGGACCGGCGCGGCATCACGTGTGGCAGCTGGTCGGGCCGAACGGCGAGCACGCGCAGTTGCGCCATCATCCGCGCTTCGTCACGGACGACATGCACGCGTTGCGCGATGCGGCGATTCACGGCGTCGGCATCGTGCAGCTGCCGTGCATGGTCGTCGAGGACGACCTGCGCGACGGCACGCTGGTCGACGTGCTGCCCGGCTGGGCGCCGAAGGGCGGCGTGGTGCACGCGGTGTTTCCGTCGCGGCGCGGGCTGCTGCCGCGCGTGCGGCTGCTGATCGATTTCCTGGCCGAACACATCCGGAAGGATTGACGCTCGCACAGGCGCCGCGCTGCAAGCCTGGCCGGCGCGTGTGCGGGCCCGATGCATCGGCGCCGGGCGCGGCCGCCACCAACGCATCGAAGGCGATCACGCGCACGGATCCCCGCGCGGACGATCGAACGCGAACGGAGCCGGGGCGCCCCCGCAATCTGACGAATGGCTTTCGAACGCGGCCCGCATGGCGCACGGCCTTGCCCGGAGCGGTCGCGCCGCGCGCAGGTCTTCCGGCGGACTGACTGCCGGCCGGACATGCCGCATCGACCGCGTGTAACCCCTGATGCGCATGGACGCCCGGGTTGCCACGGATTGGTGTTAAATGTATTTCGGCGCGCGTTGGCACCGCGTGCAATACGGGGCGCACCGGGCATCGGCGTATACCCGGAGCGAAAAACGGCACGAAGGATCGAAAACGAATCGGGCGCATCAGACCCGATCGGACAGACGGCAGGATTCATCTTGAATACCGAACCGCAAAGTTCTCGTTACAGTCTCGGGCTCGCGGCGGAAGTGCTCGCGTCCGAGCAAAGCGTGCTGAGGCTGATCACGCGCAACACACCGCTGCCGGAGCTGCTCGTCGAAGTCTGCCGGCGCGCCGAGGCTTTGCTCGGCGACGGTGCGTCGTGCACGATCCTGCTGCTCGATATCGACGGCGTGCACGTGCACGTCGGCGCCGCGCCGTCGCTGCCCCGACAGTACAGCGCGGCGATCGAAGGCGCGACGATCGGGCCGGTGGCCGGCTCGTGCGGCACGGCGATGTACCTGCGCCGGATGGTCGTCGTCGAAGACATCGAAACCGATCCCCTGTGGGCCGACTATCGTGCGGTTGCGCTGCCGCTGGGCCTGCGCGCGTGCTGGTCGGTACCGTTTCTCGACGACGCGGGCGCCGTGCTGGGCGCGTTCGCCGTCTATCACCGCATGCCGCGCCGGCCGAGCGACGAGGAAACCGAACTGCTGCGCGACATCGGCAACAGCGTCGGCCTCGCGGTGCACCAGGACCGGATCGCGCGACAGCTCGCGCGCAGCGAGGAACATCACAGGCTCGTGGTGAACAGCCTGAACGAAGGGATCCTCGTCGTGTCGCGCGATGGCGTCGTGGTCGCGAGCAACCCGAGTGCGAACCGGATGATGCGCGTGAAGGGCGACCTCGTCGGCCGCAGGCTGTCGACGGTGATCCTGCGCAAGCTGCGCGAGGACGGCACGCCGATCGCGCCCGACGACTGGCCGAGCCGGCGCGCGCTTGAAACGGCCACGCCGATGCTCGACTACACGGTCGGTTTCGGCCTGGCGGACGGCGACATCATCTGGGTGCGCGGCAACGCGGTGCCGATCGTGAGGCCCGGCGAAACGCAGGCCGACTCGGTGCTCGTTTCATTCAACGACATCGGCCCCGTGCGCGAAGCGCAGCAGCAGCTGCGCTACCTGGCGACCCGCGATGCGCTGACGGGCCTCTACAACCGCCGCTGGCTCGGCGACCGCATGCGCGAGCTGTTCGGCGGCCACGATGCGGCGGGCGGGCCCGCGCGCGTCGCGATCCTGTTCATCGATCTCGTCGGCTTCAAGAAGGTCAACGACACGGCCGGCCACGACGCGGGCGACGCGCTGCTGCGCAGCGTCGCGGCACGGCTCGCGGCGTGCGGAGGCGGGCAGCATGCGCTCACGCGCGTCGGCGGCGACGAGTTCGTGATCCTCGTCGACGACTGCGACGATCCCGACAAGCTCGCGGTGCTCGCGCGCGAGGTGATCGATGCGATCGCGAAGCCGTTCGCGATCGCGAACAACGAATACTGGCTCGGCGTGTCGATCGGGATCAGCGTCGCGCCGCGCGACGGCGACGATGCCGTCACGCTGATGCGCAACGCCGATTCGGCGATGTACGATGCGAAGCAGCGCGGCCGCAACCACTTCACGTTCTTCACCGCGCAGCTCAACCTGCGGCTGCAGCGCCGCTTCGCGATCGAGCAGTCGCTGCGGCGCGCGCTCGCGTCGGACATGCTGCGGCTCGCGTATCAGCCCGTCGTCGACGCGCGCAGCGGCCGCACCGTCGGCGCCGAGGCGCTGCTGCGCTGGACGAGCCCCGAGCTCGGGCCGATGTCGCCGGCGGAGTTCATTCCGGTCGCGGAAGATACGGGGCAGATCGTCGCGATCGGCCAGTGGGTGCTCGAAACCGCGTGCCGGCAGGCGGCCGAATGGCGCCGCACGATCGCGCCCGACCTGGTGCTGGCCGTCAACCTGTCGCCGCGGCAGTTCCACGAAGGCCTCGTCGAGTCGGTCGGTCGCTGCCTCGCGCAGACGCGGCTCGATCCGTCCGCGCTCGAGCTCGAGATTACAGAAGGACTGCTGATGAACGACACGGACACCGTGCTGCCGATGCTCGAGGCGCTCACGGACATGAACGTGCGCATCTCGGTCGACGATTTCGGCACGGGCTATTCGTCGCTCGCGTACCTGAAGCGCTTTCCGCTGCACAACCTGAAGGTCGACCGCTCGTTCGTGTCGGGCGTGCCCGATCATCACGATTCGGTGGCGATCACGCAGGCCGTCGTCGCGATGGCGCATTCGCTCGGGATGAAGGTCACGGCCGAAGGGGTCGAGACGCAGGCGCAGTCGTGGTTCCTGCAGCAGATCGGCTGCGACATGCAGCAGGGCTACCTGTTCAGCCGCCCGCTGGACCCGAGCGACTACGCACGCCGGCTCGGCGCGGCGTGAGCGGGGTGCCGAGCCGGCGTTCGGCGTTCAGTCGGCGCGCGGCGCACCGAAGCCGCCGGGGACGGGCGGTGTCGGCGTCGCGTCGATCTCGACGCGGTTCTTGCCCTCGTGCTTCGCGCGATAGAGCGCGCGGTCGGCCGCTTCGATCAGCACGGTCGTCGGCAGGCCGGGCGTCGGCACGATGGTCGCGCCGCCGATGCTGATCGTCACGGTGTCGCCCGTCGACGAATGCGCATGCTGGAGCCGCAGCGCCTCGACCGCGAGGCGGATCTTCTCGCCGAGCAGCCGCGCGGCACCCGGCGACGTGGCCGGCATCACGACCGCGAATTCCTCGCCGCCGAAACGCGCGGCGAGATCCCCCGACTGGCCGAGACAGCGCTCGATGGTCGACGCGATCTGCTTGAGTACGCTGTCGCCCGACACGTGGCCGTACGTGTCGTTGTACAGCTTGAAATTGTCGACGTCGATCATCAGCAGCGACAGCTCGCTGCGCTCGCGCGTGCCGCGCCGCCATTCGGCGGCGAGGTATTCGTCGAGATAGCGCCGGTTCGACAGCCCGGTGAGGCCGTCCGAATGCGTGAGGCGCCGCAGCTCGAGATTGGCTTCGAGCAACTGCTGCTGCGATTGCCGCAGCGCGCGATAGGCCTCGTCGCGCTGCAGCAGGTTCATGTACGAGCGCGAGTGGTAGCGCACGCGCGCGACGAGCTCGATGCGGTCGGGCAGCTTCACGAGGTAGTCGTTCGCGCCGGCCGCGAAGGCGGCGCTCTTGATCACGGGCTCTTCCTGCGTCGACAGCACGATGATCGGCACGTCGCGCGTCGCCGGATTCGTCCGGTACGCCTTCACGAGGCTCAGACCGTCGGTGCCGGGCATCACGAGGTCCTGCAGGATCACGGTCGGCCGCGTCTCGATCGCGGCGGCCATCGCGTCGTCCGAACGCGGGCAATAGTGGAAATCGATGCCTTCCTCGTCGACGAGCGCGCGCCGTACGGCTTCCGCGACGATCGTCTGGTCGTCGACCAGCAGCACCATCGCCGGCACGTCGGCGGGCGGCACGTAGGGGCCGCCTGGCGGGTGAGTCGGGTCAATGGTCATGGTCGATGCGGGTTGTTGCGAGGGCAGGCATGGGTGTTGCAAGTGTTCATCGGGCTTCAGATCCGTGCGAGCGCCGCCAGCTCGCCCGCGATGCGTCCGAGCGGCAGGATCGCGCGCGCCGCGCCGAGCGTCGCGGCCGCCTTCGGCATGCCGTAGACGGCGCTCGTCGCCTCGTCCTGCGCGATCGTATGGTAGCCCTTCATCCGCAGCGCCTTCAGGCCGATCGCGCCGTCGCGGCCCATCCCCGTGAGCAGCACGCCGATCACGCGGCCGGGCCAGTGCTCGGTCAGGCTGTTGAAGAATACGTCGACCGACGGGCGATACGGCGTGGCGGCCGGCTCGCGCGTGTATTCGAGCGTGCCGGCGCGCGTGATGCGCAGGTGGTCGTCGGTCGCGGCGAGCAGCGCGACGCCCGGCTGCGGGCGGTCGCCTTCGCGCGCGACGCGCACGGCGAGCGACGTCTGGCCGTCGAGCCATTGCGCCATGCCTTCGGCGAACGCGCGGTCGACGTGCTGCACGATCACGATCGGTGCGTTGAAATCGGCCGGCAGGCCGCCGAGGACCGACGCGAGCGCGCCGGGGCCGCCGGCCGATGCGCCGATCGCGATCAGCGGTCCGCCGCCGGTGCGCGGGGGCGTGCCGGCGAGGCGCGAGCCGCCGGGCGCGTCGAGCAGGCGGCCGATCTGGTCGATCTTCGCGAGCAGCAGCCGGGTCGTGTCGCCGGCCGAGCCGTCGCCGAGCCGCGGCGTATCGACCGCGTCGAGCGCGCCGGCGCCCATCGCCTCGAACACGCGCCACGCATTCGCGCCGATGCAGCTCGTCACGATCAGGATCGCGCACGGTCGTTCGGATCGCATGATCCGCCGCGTCGCTTCGATCCCGTCGAATTTCGGCATGATCAGGTCCATCAGCACGACGTCGGGCGGCTGCGTGGCGCATAGTTCGACGGCTTGCGCGCCGTCGGTCGCGACCCACAGCACGCGGTGCTCGGGCCGTCGCGCGATCGCGCGGCGCATCGCCTCGACGGCAAGCGGGAGGTCGTTGACGATGCCGATGTTCACAAGCGGAATTCTCCGGTCGGTTCGTGATGCTGGAGGTGGGCCGGGTTCATGGAAGGAGGGGGCCTGTTCGGCGCCGCCGGACGGCATCGGCGGCCGGACGGCACGGCATTCTTTTCGGTTGGCGACGCCCCGAATGCTGTCATGCGGCGCGGGCGGCGGCAATCGAAAAATTTGCGCATTGCGCCGATTCAGTGCGTTTCCTCTATGACTGTGCGGTGTTTGCGGCGGGCGGCGGAGCCGGGCCGGCCCGCGCGTGCGTGCATGGCCGCGCGGTTTCGGCACGGCAGGCCGCGGAAGCCGGCATGTTACCGTGGCGGCTTCGAAGCAAAAGACGGGGAGAATTCAGGATGGCCGTGCCCGACACCGTACTCATCAGCCGCGACCCGTGGGCGCCGATCGTCACCGAGCATGACGGCCGGTTGCTGTACCGGATCTACATCGAGAGCGGACATGCGTCGTTCCACCGCGATTTCCCGGTCGATCCCGACGCGGTGCGCGTGCTGCGCGACGACGCCGAGCGCTACTACTTCCTGTTCGCGGCGCTTCACCATCCATACCAGCTGAGCGCGACGAACCTGTCCGACGCGGAGCGCGAACGCTACTTCCGCACGATCCTGTTTGCCGGCCGCGACGAAGTCGAAGCCTTCATGACGGCGCTCGACCGCGCCAGCAACGGCGCGGTCGCGAACCTGCTGAGGATCTTCACGCAGGCCGACTACCGGCAACTGCGCGCGGGCCGGTGGTTCGACATGGGCGCCGGCACGCCGGCCGCGTAGCGCCCGCGCAGGCTCGTTTTCCGCTTCGACGGGCGCCGGAGGAAACCGGCTGCGCCGTCAATGGCTGCGCGCGTACCCCTGGATCAGCGCGCGCATCATGCCTTCGACCGTCGCGTCGAGCAGGTCGTCTTCCTGCTCGGCTTCCTCGACGAGCGCGGCATACGCGGTCGCGAGCGTCACGCGATCGACCTCATGGCGTTGCTCCATCAGCGTCACCATCCCGTCCTTCGCCAGATGAGCGGAGAACGCGCGGCTGCCGATGGTCTGGAATACGTCAATCATGGCGGCTCTCCCGTCCGTTGCCGATGCTTTCCAGTTTAGTCGGCGCACCGGTGCTCCGCCACGCGCGGCGGCCCGTCGCACGCCGCCCTCCGGGGCGGCAACGCGCGTGCCGCGACCGGTGCGTCCGCGCCGGCCTGCCGGCCACCGATTCCTCGGATGAAACGTCGCCGACACATGGTTCGGGCACGGTGTCCGCACACTTCAACGTTTACCCGAAGCAGCAAATTGTCGACTTTTTATCGATAAAGTCTCGTGCTAGATTGCGCCGTCAGAGCCCGGTCCAAACCGGGCAGGCGGCGCGTTGCCAAGGCGCCGCGCGTCCGATACAAGGAGGAGCAATGCTGGTGCTGATTGGGGTGCCGATCGTCGTGATCGGTTTTGCGCTGCGCTTCAATGCGCTGCTGGTGGTCACGATCGCGGGGCTCGCGACGGGGCTGGCGGGCGGGCTGAATCTCGTCGACATCGTCAGCGCGTTCGGCAAGGCGTTCACCGAAAACCGCTACATGGGGCTCATCTGGCTGACGCTGCCGGTGATCGCGCTGCTCGAGCGCAACGGGCTCAAGGAACAGGCGAAGCGGATGATCTCGCGTGTGCAGGCGGCCACCACCGGCCGCGTGCTGATGCTGTACTTCGTGCTGCGCCAGGCGACGGCCGCGCTCGGCCTCACGTCGCTCGGCGGCCATGCGCAGATGGTGCGGCCGCTGATCGCGCCGATGGCCGAGGCCGCCGCGGTCAACCGGCATGGCGAGCTGCCCGAAGCGGTGCGCCAGCAGATCCGCGCGCATGCGTCGGGCGCCGACAACGTCGCCGTGTTCTTCGGCGAGGACATCTTCATCGCGATCCAGTCGATCCTGCTGATCAAGGGCTTTCTCGAACAGAACGGGATTTCCATCGAACCGCTGCACCTGTCGGTGTGGGCGATCCCGACCGCGATCGCCGCGCTGCTGATCCACTGCACGCGCCTCGCGCTGCTCGACCGCCGGCTCACGCGCGGCTTCGGCCTGGTCGGGCGGGAGGGCGCGCGATGATCGGCCTCGAATCGCTGTACACGCTCGCGGGGCTGATGTTCGCCGCGTTCGCGTGCTTCAACCTGACGGACCGCACGAACCCGCGCCGCATCGTCAATTTCGCGTTCTGGGCGATCTACGCGGTCACGTTCCTGTTCGGCGCACTGCTGCCGCATTTCGTGACGGGCTGCCTCGCGATCGCGCTCGCGGTGCTCGCCGGCTCGGGCAAGCTCGGGCGCGGCAAGTCCGACGAAGCCGGGGAAGCCGCGGCCGTGCGCCGCGAGACGCTCGCGCAGCGTTTCGGCAACCGGCTGTTCCTGCCCGCGCTGCTGATTCCGGTCGTCACGCTGATCGGGACGTTCGCGCTGAAGGGCGTGCCGTTCGTCGACCAGAAGAGCGTGACGCTGATCTCGCTCGTGCTCGGCACGCTCGTCGCGTTCGCCGTCGCGCTCACGATGCTGCGCGATTCGCCGGTGCATGCGGTGAGGGAGGCACGCCATACGATGGATGCGGTCGGCTGGGCCGCGATCCTGCCGCAGATGCTCGCGGCGCTCGGCGCGCTGTTCGCGGTCGCGGGTGTCGGCGGGGTGGTGTCGGGGCTCGTGAAGGAGTGGGTGCCGATCGATTCGCCGTTCGCGGTGGTCGCGGCCTACACGGTCGGCATGGCGCTGTTCACGATGATCATGGGCAACGGCTTCGCCGCGTTCCCCGTGATGACGGCCGGCATCGGCCTGCCGCTGATCGTCCACCAGTTCCACGGCAACCCGGCGATCGTCGGCGCGATCGGGATGCTGAGCGGCTTCTGCGGTACGCTGATGACGCCGATGGCCGCGAACTTCAACATCGTGCCGGCGGCGCTGCTCGAACTGAAGGACAAGAACGGCGTGATCAAGGCGCAGTGGCCGACCGCCGTGCTGCTGCTCGCCGTGAACACGTTGCTGATGTATGCGTTCGTATTCCGCTTCTGACTCGATGGACGAGATCCTCATGACCGACCGACTCACCCCCGAACTCGCGTCGAAGTTCGCGTCGCTCGCGCTCGCGCACCTGACCCGCGAATATCCGAACAAGCTCACGCATTCGCTCGCCGGCCCGCAAGACGTGCAAGGGCCGCGTGCGCTGCACCCGATCTTCTACGGCAGCTACGACTGGCACTCGTGCGTGCACGGCTACTGGCTCGTGCTGCGCGTGCTCGAACGCTACCCGGCATTGCCGGAGGCCGAACGCATCGTCGCGATCGTCGATGCGCACTTCACCGATGCGAACGTCGCCGGCGAGCGGGCGTACCTCGCGCTGCCGCACAACAGCGGCTTCGAGCGGCCCTACGGCTGGGCGTGGCTGCTCGCGCTCGCCGCGCAGCTCGAGCGGCTCGCGCTGAGGGGCGCGCTGCCGCAGGCCGCGCGCTGGGCGAAGACGATGGCACCGCTCACCGACCTGTTCGTGTCGCGCTTCGAGACCTTCCTGCCGAAAGCGACCTATCCGCTGCGCGTCGGCACGCACTTCAACACCGCGTTCGCGCTGGCGCTCACGCTCGACTTCGCGCGCGACACGCAGCGCGACGGGCTCGCGGCGCTGATCGTCGATACCGCGAAGCGCTGGCACCTGAACGACGTCGCGTGCCAGGCGTGGGAGCCGTCGGGCGACGAATTCCTGTCGCCGGCGCTGATGGAGGCCGAGCTGATGCGGCGCGTGCTGCCGGCCGCCGAATTCGACGGCTGGTTCGCGCGCTTCCTGCCCGATCTCGCGCGCGGCGAGCCGGCGACGCTGTTCGAGCCGGCGACGGTCAGCGATCGCAGCGACGGCAAGATCGCCCATCTCGACGGGCTGAACCTGAGCCGCGCGTGGTGCCAGCGCGCGCTCGCCGGCGCGCTGCCGGAAGGCGACGCGCGGCGCGCGAAGCTGCTCGATGCGGCCGGCCGGCACCTCGCGAGCGCGCTCGCGCACGTGGCCGGCGACTACATGGGCGAGCACTGGCTCGCGACGTTCGCGTTGCTCGCGCTGGAGGCGTAGCGCGCGAAACCCCACGGGCGGCAAGGTCATCGATGCGCGGCTATACTCGCCGCTCGAGCCGCCTCGTGCCATCCATGTTGCGCGAGGCGGCCATCCCTCCGTTCGCCGCCTCGCCATGGACAAGCTCATTTCCTACGTCGCCGCGATCCACGGGCTCGCGGGCCCGGTGTCGATCGTGTCGCATGTCACGTCGCACGACCGCTGGACCGACGACGACGTCGAGGTCACGCGCGACGAAACCGAATACCGCTTCGACAACGGCGCGATCGTGCGCCGCTCGGTCGAGCAGGACCGCGCGCCGTCCGACCTGCTGTGCGCCGAGTGCTGGATCGACTACGACGTGCTTCGCCATCCCGATGCGCAGCCGATCGGCCCGACGCGGATGACGTTCGACAACGCGTGCCGCGAAACCTTCTGGCTGCGTTATCACCTCGCGTGACCGAGTGACCGAGTGACCGAGTGACCGAGTGACCGAGTGACCGAGTGACCGCGCACAGCCGCTTCAACCCGCCGGCGCGCCATCGGCCGCCTGCAGCAGCGGCGCGAGCCGCGTCGCCGCGTCGCGCATTTTCGGCACGTTCTCCAGCAGATCGTTGAGCGTCGCGCGCGCGGTCGGCGCATGCACGGCGAGCGCCGCAAGCACGCGGCCGCTCGCCGCATCCTTCACCGGCACCGCGACGGCCACCATCCCGCGTACAAATTCCTCGTTGTCGATGCCGACGCCGCGCGCGGCGAGCCGGTCGAGCTCGGCCGCGAGCAGTTGCGCATCGGTCAGCGTCCGGTAGGTCATCTTCTTCAGCGTGAGCCGCGCGAGCATCGCGTTGCGCTCCAGCGCATTCATCTGCGACAGGAACAGCTTGCCGCTCGCCGTGCAGTGCAGCGGCACGCGCATGCCGGGCCGCATCTCGAGCCGCAGCGGCTCGGTCGTCTCGACGCGTTCGACGTACAGCACCGTGTCGCCGTCGAGCGCGGTGAGGTTGCAGGTTTCGCCGAGCACGTCGACGAGCGCGCGCAGCACCGAGCGGCAGCCGCGCGTGAAGGTGTTGTTCGACAGCGCCGCGAGCGCGAACTGCGCGGAGCGCGGGCCGAGCGCGATGCCGCGGTCGTGGCCGCGCGAGTCGGGCATGTGGATCACGTAGCCGCGCGCCTCCAGCGACTCGATCAGCCGCAGCAGCGTCGCCTTCGGGATATGCAGCCGCGCGGCGAGCTGCGACAGCGTGTACGGCTGGCCGGCCGACGCGAGCGCTTCGAGCACGGCGAGGGCGCGCAGCACGCGCGCGTCGTCGGCGGGCGCGCCATCGGGCAGCGCGGGGGCAGGTTCGCGCATGTGTCTCCTCCGTCGGGATCGGCGTGCGTCCCGGGATGGTGTGTGTGCGATGGAAATGAAACGAATTGAACGGTTTTTGTACCACATTCGCCGCGTGGACAATAAATCGGCTTGTACGTGTTCCGTGTGCTCAATAAATTTGGACGAAACATACCGGATTTTTTCAAAACCCCGGAACGGAGACACGGAATGACACGCAGCTTCGACTATGTCGTGGTCGGCGCGGGATCGGCCGGTTGCGTCCTCGCCAACCGGCTGTCCGACGGCGGCCGCCATACGGTGTGCCTGCTGGAAGCCGGCCCCGCCGACAGCTATATGTGGATCCACGTGCCGATCGGTTACGGCAAGACGATGTTCCACCCCGTGTACAACTGGGGCTTCCACACCGATCCCGATCCGAACATGCACAACCGCCGCCTCTACTGGCCGCGCGGCCGCACGCTCGGCGGCTGCAGCTCGATCAACGGGCTGATCTACGTGCGCGGGCAGCAGCAGGACTACGATCACTGGGCCGCGCTCGGCAATCGCGGCTGGAGCTGGCGCGAATGCCTGCCGTATTTCCGCAAGCTCGAACACAACACGCTCGGCGAAGGGCCGACGCGCGGCACCGGCGGCCCGCTGTGGGCTTCCGCGATCCGGCAGCGGCACGAACTCGTCGATGCGTTCGTCGCCGCGTCGAACCGGCTCGGCGTGCGCGCCGTCGACGATTTCAACACGGGCGACCAGGAGGGCGTGGGCTACTACCAGCTCACCACGCGCAACGGGCTGCGCTGCTCGACGGCGGTGGCCTACCTGAAACCCGCGCGCGGGCGGCCGAATCTGCATGTCGAAACCGATGCGCAGGCGCTGAAGGTGCTGTTCGACGGCACGCAGGCGTCCGGCGTGCGGTACGTGCAGCACGGCAAGGTTCACGACGTGCGTGCGCTGCGCGAGGTGATCCTCGCGGCCGGCGCGCTGCAGTCGCCGCAACTGCTGCAGGTGTCGGGCGTCGGGCCGGCCGCGCTGCTGGGGCGGCACGGGATTCCGGTCGTCGCCGATCGGGCGGGCGTCGGAGAGAACCTGCAGGATCATCTGCAGATTCGTCTGATCTATGAAGTGACGAAGCCGATCACGACCAACGACGAACTGCATTCGTGGGTCGGCCGCGCGAAGATGGGGCTGCAATGGGCGCTGTTCCGCGGCGGCCCGCTCGCGATCGGCATCAACCAGGGCGGGATGTTCTGCCGTGCGCTGCCGGACGAATCGGCGACGCCCGACATCCAGTTCCATTTCTCGACGCTGTCGGCGGATTCGGCGGGCGGCAGCGTGCATCCGTTTCCCGGCTGCACGTATTCGATCTGCCAGCTGCGGCCCGAATCGCGCGGCACCGTGCGAATCCGCACCGACGACGCGCGCGATGCGCCGTCTATCCAGCCGAACTATCTCGACACCGAGCGCGACCGCCGCACGACGGTGGCCGGCGTGCGCTTCGCGCGACGCGTCGCGGCCGCCGAGCCGATGGCGCCGCTGATGAAGCGCGAGGTGCGGCCGGGCGCGGACGCGCAGACGGACGACGAGCTGCTCGAGTTCTGCCGGGAATACGGGCAGACGATCTTTCATCCGTCCGGTACGGCGAAAATGGGCGTCGCGAGCGATCCGCTCGCGGTCGTCGACGAGCGGCTGCGCGTGTACGGCACGCGCGGGCTGCGCGTGGTCGACTGCTCGATCATGCCGACCCTCGTATCGGGCAATACCAACGTGCCGATCGTGATGGTCGCCGAGAAGGCGTCCGACATGATCCTCGAGGACGCGCGCGCCGCCGATCGCGGCCGCAGCGTCGCGCCGGCCGCCGAGGCCGTCGCGTAGGGCCTCGCCACGCATCTCCCCGCGTGGCCCGTGCGCCTGCGCCCGGACGGCCGCCGCGCGTTCATCGATGCCCCTGCCGGTACGGCGCCGGGGCAGGTTGCGGCGCATCCTTACCTGGAGAAGCTCGCATGGCAATCGAATCCCGGGTCGTCCGACGCGTGGCCGCGGCCAGCGTGATCGGCGCGACCGTCGAGTGGTACGACTTTTTCCTGTACGGCGTCGTCGCCGGCATCGTGTTCGACAAGCAGTACTTTCCGGCCGGCGACCCGTTCGTGTCGACGATGCTCGCGTATGCGACGTTCGCGGTCGGCTTCGTCACGCGGCCGCTCGGCGGCTTGCTGTTCGGCCATCTCGGCGACCGCGTCGGGCGCAAGTCCGCGCTGATCCTGACGATGCTGATCATGGGCGTGTCGACGGCCGGCGTCGCGTTCCTGCCGACCTACGCGCAGATCGGCATGTGGGCGCCGGTGCTGCTGCTGACGCTGCGCGTGCTGCAGGGCATCGGCCTCGGCGGCGAGTGGGGCGGCGCGGTGCTGATGGCGTACGAATATGCGCCGCCGCACCGGCGCGGGCTGTACGCGAGCCTGCCGCAGATCGGGCTCGCGATCGGGCTGTGCCTCGCGGCCGGCGTGGTCGCGGCGCTGTCGCGCGTGTTGCCTGACGCCGCGTTCCTCGCATGGGGCTGGCGCGTGGCGTTCGCGGCGTCGCTGCTGCTCGTCGCGGTCGGCTTCTACATCCGCACGCGGGTGGCCGATACGCCCGAATTCGTCGCGCTCAAGCGCCAGCGGCGCGATACGAAGCTGCCGGTGGTCGAACTGCTCGCCAACTACCGGCAGGCGATCCTGCTCGGGATGGGCGCGCGCTATATCGACGGCGTGTTCTTCAACGTGTTCGCGGTGTTCTCGATCGGCTACATGACGCGCAACCTGTCGATCTCGCGCGGCGACGCGCTGCTCGGCGTGATGAGCGCGGCGGTCGTGATGTGCGGGTTCATCCCCGTGTTCGGCAGCCTGTCCGACCGGCTCGGCCGCGCACGCGTGTACCGGTGGGGCGCGACGCTGTGCGGGCTGTCGGTGCTACCGGCGTTCTGGCTGCTGCAGACGCAGTCGTCGAACCTGCTCGCCGTATGGCTCGCGCTGGTGATCCCGTTCGGGATCTTCTACGCGATGGCGTACGGGCCCGAGGCCGCGCTGTTCGCGGAGCTGTTCGACGCGAACGTGCGGTACACGGGCATTTCGTTCGTCTACCAGGTGTCGGGCATCTTCGCGAGCGGCCTGACGCCGATCGTCGCGACCGCGTTGCTGCGCGTGAACGGCGGTGCGCCGTGGCTCGTCGGGGTGTACGTGATGTTGTCTGCACTCCTGTCGATCGTGTCCGCGCGGGCGATCGAGAAGCGCGGCAGCGTGGCCGAGGTCGCGGTGCGCGCGATGTGACGGCGGGCGGGGCGGAGGGAGCGGGCGGGGCGCGGGGCCGTTTCGACGAGGCGGTTGGCGGTCGTCGATCATCAGTCGGCGGCGCCCGCGCCCGCGCTGCTGATCGTTGCCGCCAACCGCTCGTCCGCTGTTCCCCGCCGTTCGGCACCCTCGCACGCTGGTCCAAGCGAATCCGGCCCACTGGCCCTACCTGCCAAAAAACGGCCTGCCTACACTTTCCTCGACAGATCGCCGCATTGAAGCATCTGCACACGATCGACCCGAAGAGAACGATCAGGAGACAGGCATGACCAACAGGCAGTCGGCAGCATTCGCCCGCCCGGCGAGCGTACGCCCCGCATCAGTCAGTCGAATCGCCTCGCGCGCCCGTTGCGGCGCGGCAGGCAAGCCCGCGTCGGAGGTCTGACCATGTCGACCCCTTCCATCGAACGCACCGCGAGCGGTTTTGCCGGCGGCCGGTCGAACGATACGCGTTACGACCCGACCTACGATCCGCTCGTGTCGCCGGGGCCAGGTTGCGGCAAGCAGTACGCGCCGACCTACTGGGTCGCGACGGCCGGCAACCCGCCGCCCGACGACGGCCCCGTCACGCGCGACCTCGACGTCGACGTCGCGATCATCGGCGCCGGCTACACGGGCCTCGCGACCGCGCTGTGCCTCGCGCGGGACCATGGCATCAAGGCCGTCGTGCTCGAGGCCAACCGCACCAGCTGGGGCTGCAGCAGCCGCAACGGCGGGCAGGGGCAGAACGCATCGGGCCGGCTGTCGCGCTCGCAGTGGATCGAGAGCTGGGGCAAGGACGTCGCGCTGAAGATGCACGACGAGATCCTCGAAGGCTTCGAACACTTCAAGTCGCTCGTGTCGGAAATCGACTGCGATCCGCAGCCGGGCGGCCATTTCCTGATCGCGCACCGTCCGCGCATCATGGCGAAGCTCGCGGCCGAGGCGAAGGTGTGGAAGGACGTGTTCGGCTACCCGTCCGAACTGCTGAGCGCGGAAACCTTCCGCCGTGAATTCATCAACGACCACGAGGCGGCCGGCGCGCTGCACGAGCCGGAAGGCATCGGCATCCATGCGCTGAAGCTCGCGTTCGGCTACCTGCGCCTCGCGCGCGCAGCCGGCGCGAAGGTGCATACGAGCAGCCCGGTGCTCGGCTTCGAGACGATCGACGGCGTGCACCATCTGCGCACGCCCGGCGGCGTCGTGCGTGCCCGCGCGGTCGGCATCGCGACCGGTGCGTACACGGCGCAGACGCTGCATCCGTCGCTGCGCAGCAAGGTGATGCCGATCCTGTCGAATTCGATGGTCACGCGCCCGCTCACCGACGCGGAAATCGACGCGTGCAATTTCCGCACGACGCAGGTGCTGACCGATACGCGTACGCTGCGCTTCTACTACCGTTTCCTGCCCGATCGCCGTCTGCAGATCGGCAGCCGCAGCGCGATCACCGGCGACGATGCACCGAACCCGCGCCATGTCGAATTGCTGAAGGAAGGGATGGCGCGCAAGTTTCCCGCGCTGCGCGGCGTGCAGATCGATTATTCGTGGTGGGGCTGGGTCGACGTGAGCCACGACATGATGCCGCGCGTGTGCCAGCCCGATCCGCGCCAGTCGGTGTACTACGCGCTCGGCTACGGCGGCAACGGCGTGTCGTATTCGCAGCAGGCCGGCCGCCGGCTCGCCGAACAGATCGCGGGGAAGGGCGCACGCCAGACGCTGCCGATCTTCACGTCACCGCTGCCCGGCCACCCGTTCGCGCCGTTCCGGCGCATCGGGCAGCGGATGCTCTACCTGTCGTACTTCAGGAACGACGAAAAGCCCTGAAAAAGCCCTGAACGCAGTGCACATCGCCCGGGGTGATGCAACGCGCGCCGGGCCGTCCAACACAAGAAAAGCAACGGAAATCCGTGCGGCCGGGGCTGCAGGCGCCCCTGTACGCGCCGTCGCCGGCGGCGCCCGCGTTCACCCGACGGTGGCGCGGGCGGCGTCCGGACAACTGGATATGGAGAAGACATGCAACCCTCGATGAACCAGAGTGACCTGAAGTGTGGGCTCAAGCAGCGCCACATGACGATGATCGCGCTTGGCGGCGTGATCGGTGCCGGGCTGTTCGTCGGCAGCGGCGTGGTGATTCAGCAGACCGGGCCGGCCGCGATCCTGTCGTTCCTGATCACGGGCGGGCTGGTCGTGCTCGTGATGCGGATGCTCGGCGAGATGGCGTGCGCGATGCCGGCCGTCGGCTCGTTCTACGAATACGCGCGCCTCGCGTTCGGCAACTGGCGCGGGCCCGGCAAGATGGCGGGCTTCCTCACCGGCTGGATGTACTGGTATTTCTGGGTGATCGTCGTCGCGCTCGAAGCGGTCGCCGGCGCCAAGCTGATCCAGTTCTGGCTGCCCGACACACCGGCGTGGATCATCAGCCTCGCGCTGCTGGTCGTGCTGACGCTCACGAACCTGATCTCGGTCGGCAGCTACGGCGAGTTCGAGTTCTGGTTCTCGTCGATCAAGGTCGGCGCGATCATCGTGTTCCTGTTCCTCGGCGGCCTCTACGTGCTCGGCCTGTGGCCCGCGTCGATGCACACGACTTCCGTGCTGCCGACGCTGCTCGGCCACGGCGGTTTCATGCCGCTCGGCATCGGGCCGGTGATGAGCGGGGCGGTCGCGGCCACCGGCTTCTACTTCGGCGCCGAGATCGTCACGATCGCGGCGGCCGAGGCCAAGGAGCCCGCGAAAGCCGTCGCGAAGGCCACCAATTCGGTGATCACCCGCGTGCTGGTGTTCTACGTCGGCTCGGTCGCGCTCGTCGTCGCGCTGGTGCCGTGGAATTCGCATCAGATGGCCACGCCGTACGTCAGCGCACTCGAAGTGATGGGCCTGCCGGCCGCCGCCAACGTGATGAACGCGATCGTGCTGACGGCCGTGCTGTCCGCGCTCAACTCGGGCCTCTATGCGGCGTCGCGGATGCTGTTTGCACTGACCCGCCACGGCGATGCGCCGGCCGCACTCGCGAAGGTCAACAAGCGCGGCGTGCCGGTGCGCGCGATCCTGCTCGGCACGGTGTTCGGCTACGTGTCGGTCGTGATGTCGTACGTGTCGCCCGATACCGTGTTCGCGTTCCTCGTCAATTCGTACGGCACCGTCGCGCTGTTCGTGTACGTGCTGATCGCGTTCTCGCAACTGCGCCTGCGCAAGCGTCTCGACCCGGTGGCCGCGAGCAAGCTGCGCGTCAGGATGTGGGCGTATCCGTACCTCACCTGGGTCGCGATCGTCGGCATGGTCGGCATCCTCGTCGCGATGGCGTTCATCCCGGACCAGCGCAAGCCGCTGTGGCTCGGCGTCGCAAGCCTTGCCGTGCTGGCCATCGCTTACGGACTCACGCGCCGCAGCCGCCGCGAGCATCTCGACGACAGCGAACTGCTCGCGTATCCGCCGCGGTAATGCACGGTAACGCATGACGCTGAAGGCCCGGCACGCAAGCCGGGTCTTTGCGCATGCGGCGCCGGCGTCGGCCCGATGGATCGCGCGGCCAACTATCGGGCCGCGCGATAGAACCGATCGGAGGATGCGACTTTATGTCGGCGGCCGGCGCGACTAGCATGGACGAATCGATTCACGGGCGTGCCCCGCGGGGGGCGCCCTCATCCGCGAACGAGGACAGACGATGGAACATCGGGCACGCGAGCGCGACGAGCAGGCCGATATCAAGACGACGACGTGCTACATGTGCGCGTGCCGCTGCGGCATCCGCGTGCACCTGCGCGACGGCGAGGTGCGTTACATCGACGGCAATCCGGAGCATCCGCTGAACCAGGGCGTCATCTGCGCGAAAGGTTCGTCCGGGATCATGAAGCAGTATTCGCCCGCGCGGCTCACGCAGCCGCTGATGCGCAAACCGGGCGCCGAGCGCGGCGACGCGCAGTTCGAGCCGGTATCGTGGGACGTCGCGTTCGACGTGCTCGAAAAGCGCCTCGCGCACCTGCGCGCGACCGATCCGAAGCGGTTCGCGCTGTTCACCGGCCGCGACCAGATGCAGGCGCTCACCGGCCTGTTCGCGAAACAGTTCGGTACGCCGAACTATGCGGCGCATGGCGGGTTCTGTTCGGCGAACATGGCGGCCGGGATGATCTACACGATCGGCGGCTCGTTCTGGGAATTCGGCGGACCCGATCTCGACCACGCGAAGCTGTTCTTCATGATCGGCACCGCGGAAGACCACCATTCGAATCCGCTGAAGATCGCGCTCGGCAAGTTCAAGCGCGCGGGCGGCCGCTTCATCGCGATCAATCCGGTGCGCACCGGCTACGCGGCGATCGCCGACGAATGGATTCCGATTCGCCCCGGCACCGACGGCGCGCTGTTCATTGCGCTGATGCATGAGCTGATCGCGCGCGACGCGTTCGACCTCGAATTCGTGTCGCGCTTCACGAACGCGGCCGAGCTGGTTGACCAGCGCGACGGCGCCGACACGTTCGGGCTGTTCGTGCGTGACGCCGGCGCGCCGGAAGTCAACGCGCTGTATCCGCAGAACCGGATGTGGTGGGACACGAAGACGAACCGCGCGGTGCTGCATCACACGGAAGGCGCCGAACCGGCGCTCGACGGCCGCTACACGCTCGACGACGGCACGCCCGTCGCGCCGTCGTTCACGCTGCTGCGCGAACAGGTGGCCGGTTGCACGCCCGAGTGGGCGGCCGACATCACCGGCATCGCGGCCGACACGATCCGCCGCCTCGCCCGCGAGATGGAGACGGTCGCGCGCGACCACGCGATCGAACTGCCGGTGCGCTGGACCGACTCGTGGGGCAAGGAACACGCGACGGTGAAGGGCGTGCCGATCGCGTTCCATGCGATGCGCGGGCTCGCCGCCCATTCGAACGGCTTCCAGACGATCCGCGCGCTCGCGGTGCTGATGTCGCTGCTCGGCACGATCGACCGGCCGGGCGGCTTCCGGCACAAGGCGCCGTATCCGCGCGCGGTGCCGCCGTCGGCGAAACCGCCGAACGATCCCGGCCAGGTCAGGCCGAACACGCCGCTTGCGACCGGCCCGCTCGGCTGGCCCGCCGGCCCCGAGGACCTGTTCGTGCATCCGGACGGCACGCCCGCGCGGCTGGACAAGGCGTTTTCCTGGGAATATCCGCTCGCGGTGCACGGGCTCATGCATTCGGTAATCACCAATGCGTGGCGCGGCGATCCTTATCCGATCGATACGCTGCTGATCTTCATGGCCAACATGGCGTGGAATTCGTCGATGAACACGACGGAAGTGCGCAAGATGCTGGTCGACAAGCGCGACGACGGCGAATACCGGATCCCGTTCCTCGTCGTGTGCGATGCGTTCGCGTCGGAGATGACGGCGTTCGCCGACCTGATCCTGCCCGACACCACCTACCTCGAACGGCATGACGTGATGTCGGTGCTCGACCGGCCGATCTCCGAATTCGACGGCCCGGTCGACTCGGTGCGCGTGCCCGTCGTGCCGCCGACCGGCGAGTGCAAACCGTTCCAGGAAGTGCTGATCGAGCTCGCGAGCCGGTTGAAGTTTCCGGCCTTCACGACGGCGGACGGGCAGCGCAAGTACCGCGACTATCCGGATTTCGTCATCAACTTCCAGACCGCGCCGGATTCGGGCACCGGCTTCCTGATCGGCTGGCGCGGCAAGGACGGCGACAAGGCCGTCGTCGGCGAGCCGAACCCCGACCAGTGGAAGCGTTACGCGGAGAACAACTGCGTGTACCACCACCGGTTGCCGGAGCCGCTGCAGTACATGCGCAACTGCAACGGGCCTTACATGCAGTGGGCGGTCGACAACGGGATGCGCAAGTTCGGCGTGCCGATCGTGATCCAGCTCTACTCGGACGTGATGCAGAAATTCCGGCTCGCCGCGCAGGGTCGCACGTCGGGCCGCCAGCCGCCCGACCATCTGCGCGAACGCATCGCGCGTTATTTCGATCCGCTGCCGTTCTGGCACCGGTCGCTCGAAAGCGGGTTGACCGACGCGGGCCGCTATCCGCTCGCGGCGATCACGCAGCGGCCGATGGCGATGTACCACTCGTGGGATTCGCAGAACGCGTGGCTGCGGCAGATCCACGGCGAGAACCATCTGTTCGTGAACCCCGTGACGGCCGCCGCGCAGCAGATCGACGACGGCGCGTGGATCTACGTCGAATCGCCGTGGGGCAAGGTGCGTTGCCGCGCGCGCTACAGCGAGGCCGTGGAGCCCGGCACCGTGTGGACGTGGAACGCGATCGGCAAGGCGGCCGGCGCGTGGAACCTCGGGCCGCAGGCGGGTGAATCGCAGCGCGGTTTCCTGCTGAACCACGTCATTACCGATGAGCTGCCGGATACGGCGCGTGACGGCGCGCGGATGTCGAACTCCGATCCGATCACCGGGCAGGCCGGCTGGTACGACGTGCAGGTGCGGATCTATCCGGCCGAAGCGGATGCCGCGACCACGCTGCCGCAGTTCGCGCCGATGCCGGCGCTGCCCGGCACGCCGCGCGTGCTGCAGCGCGTGCAGGCGTATTTCGCGGGCACCGGCGCATTCGCCGCGCGGCTGCGGCGCGCGACTTCCGCCGGCCCCAAACCTGACGACCGTTGATCGAAGGAGCACGACCATGACCCAGATGGCCCTCGTCATCGACCTGAACGTGTGCGTCGGCTGCCATGCCTGCGTGACGAGCTGCAAGGAATGGAACACGTCGGGCGAAGCCGGCAGTCTCGCCGATCTGCGCCCGTACGACGACGATCCGTCCGGCACCTTCTTCAACCGCGTGCAGACGTACGAAGCGGGCGTGTTCCCGATGACCGACACGATCCACTTTCCGAAGTCGTGCCTGCATTGCGAGGATCCGCCGTGCGTGCCCGTCTGTCCGACCGGCGCGAGCTACAAGCGCAAGTCGGACGGGATCGTGCTGGTCGACTACGACAAGTGCATCGGCTGCAAGTACTGCGCGTGGGCGTGCCCGTACGGCGCGCGCGAACTCGACGAAGGCCGCAAGGAGATGACGAAGTGCACGCTGTGCGCGGACCGCATCGACAACGACGCACTGCCCGAACGCGACCGGAAACCCGCGTGCGTGCTCGCATGCCCGACGTCGGCGCGGCTGTTCGGCGACGTGCACGATCCGGAGTCGGACGTGTCGCGCGCGATCCGCGAACGCCGCGGTTATGCGTTGATGCCCGAATGGGGCACGCGGCCGTCGAACCATTACCTGCCGCGCGTGAAGACCGAAGCATCGTGCGCATGCGGCAGTAGCGGCGGATGCGGCAGCGGGTCGACCGGCCGCGACGAGAGCGACTCGTTCGAAGCCCGCGCGGCGCGTGGCGACGTCGGTCTCGTGTCGCTCGCGACGCAGCGCTGAGCCCCGCGCTTTTCATCCAGAACCAGACGGAGTTGCCATGCGCCCAGCCTTTTCGGTCGTTTTCCTCACCACGCTGTGCGGCGCCGCACAGGGTTTGCTGTTGACGCTCGTGAGCGTCGAGGCGCTCGCGCGCCTGGCCGGCGTCGACGTGGCCGCCGCGTTCTACGTGACCGGCGCCGCGCTGTCGGTCGCGCTCGGCGTGCTCGGCCTGTTCGCGTCGTTCTTCCATCTCGGCCACCCCGAACGCGCGTGGCGCGCGATCGCGATGTGGCGCACGTCGTGGCTGTCGCGCGAATGCATCGCGCTGCCGGTGTTTCTCGCGTGCGCGTTCGCGTATGGCGTGGCCCACCTGTTCGGCTGGCCCGGCACGTTGCTGATCGGCGCGGCCGGCGCGCTCGCGAGCGTCGCGCTGTTCGTGTGTACCGCGATGATCTACGCGTGCCTGCGTTTCCTGCAGGAATGGGCGAGCCCGTTGACGCTCGTGAACTTCGTGCTGCTCGGCTGCGCGTCGGGCTGCACGCTGGCGACGGCTTGCGCCGCGTGGCTCGCGCCGGCGCTGGTCGGCCGGCTCGCGGCGGCCGCGTGCGTGCTGACCCTCGCGGGCTGCGTCGCACGGCTCGCGTCGCTCGCGCGCAATGCCCGGCTGCGGCCGAAGTCGACCGTGCAGAGCGCGACCGGTATTCGCCACGAGAAGGTCGAACAGAAGTCGCGCGGTTTCACGGCCAGCGCGTTCAATACGCGGGAGTTCTTTCACGGGCAGGGCAACGGCACGTTGCGTGCGGTGAAGGCCGGCTTCCTGACCGGCGCATTCGCGGTGCCGTTCGTCCTGACCGGCGCGGGCGCGCTCGCGCCGACGTCGGTCGCGGCGGCCGTCGTGCTCGGCGCGGCATTCGTGATCCAGTATGCGGGGCTGGTCGCGGAACGCTGGTTCTTCTTCGCGGATGCGCGGCATCCGCAGAACATCTACTACCAGCGCGCGTCATGACGTTGCGCGCGTGCCGCCGCGCGGCGCTAGAAGGTCGCCGCGAGCGCGCCGGCCGCTTCCTGCAGGCGCGGCACGCAGTCGAGCAGCCGCGACAGCGGCGCGCGCGACACGGGCGCATGCACGGCGACCGCGGCGATGCACGCGCCGTCGTCGCCGACGACCGGTGCCGCGATGCACGCGATGCCCGCGACGAATTCCTCGTTGTCGATCGCGACACCCTTGTGCGCGGTGCGGTCGAGTTCGGCTTCGAGCAGTTCGGGATCGGAGATCGTATTCGGCGTGTAGCGCGGCAGCGCCAGCGCGCGCACCAGCGCGGCGCGCTCGTCGCGCGGCAGCAGCGCGAGCAGCAGCTTGCCGCTGGCGCTGCAATGCGCGGGCACGCGCGAGCCGGGCTTCAGGTCGAGGCGCAGCGGCCAGTCGGCTTCGACGCGGTCGAGATAGACGACTTCCGTGTCGTGCAGCGCGGTGAGGTTGCAGGTTTCGCCGAGATCGGCGACGAGCCGTTCGAGGATCGCATGGCGCAGCCGGCGCCCGCCCGCATGCAGCATCACGCCGGTGCCGAGCCGGGCGAGGCGCGGGCCGATCGCATACGCGTTCTTGCGGCCCGGCTCGCGGATCACGAGGCCGCCGGCTTCGAGCGACGCGAGCATCCGGTGCAGCGACGCCTTCGGGATATCGACTTCGCGCACGAGATCGGCGAGCGACACGGCATCGCCGGCCTGGACGAGATGTTCGAGCAGCGCGAAGGCGCGCAGCGTGGGCGTATCCGCGGGCAGCATGGCAGGCGTTCCGGAAACTGGACTGCGGCCATTGTACCGAACGGCCCGACAGGCCGGCCGCACGGGGCGGCGGGTGCGGCAAGCCGGCACGGATTGCCGGCGATGGAACGAATCGTTCCGTAAACAAGGATCGACGCCCGCGCATCGGGTAGCGACACGCAAACACCGACAAAGACAGGCAACGACAGGAGCGCAACGCAATGGAAGGGGTGACGAACAAGCCGGACTGCATGGTGTCGGTCCGCGAACGGTTCGGGTTCGATTCGGACCTGATGGTGCCCGCGTTCAGCGCGCGCGACGACCACGTGCCCGATATCGACGACGCATACCGTTTCAACCCGGACGTCACGCTCGCGATCCTCGCCGGCTTCGCGCGCAACCGTCGCGTGCTCGTGCAGGGGATGCACGGCACCGGCAAGTCGACGCATATCGAACAGGTCGCGGCCCGGCTGAACTGGCCGTGCGTGCGCGTGAACCTCGACGGCCACATCAGCCGGCTCGACCTCGTCGGCAAGGATGCGATCGTCGTGCGCGACGACGTGCAGGTGACCGAGTTCCAGGAAGGCATCGTGCCGTGGGCGCTGCAGCGGCCCGTCGCGCTGATCTTCGACGAATACGATGCGGGGCGGCCCGACGTGATGTTCGTGATCCAGCGGATTCTCGAACGCGACGGCAAGTTCACGCTGCTCGACCAGAACCGCGTGATCCATCCGCATCCGTCGTTCCGGCTGTTCGCGACGGCGAACACGGTCGGGCTCGGCAACCTGAACGGGCTGTATCACGGCACGCAGATGCTCAACCATGCGCAGATGGATCGCTGGAACGTGGTCGCCACGCTCGACTATCTGCCGCGCGACGAGGAGATCGGTATCGTGCGTGCACGCGTGCCCGAACTCGCCGACGATGCCGGCCGCCCGCTGCTCGAATCGATGGTGAGCCTCGCGGAGTTGACGCGCAACGGCTTCGCGACCGGCGATTTGTCCACGCTGATGTCGCCGCGCACGGTGATCAACTGGGCAGAGAACTGCCAGATTTTCCGCGATCCGGCGCTCGCGTTCCGGCTCACGTTCCTGAACAAGTGCGACGACGCCGAGCGGCCCGTCGTCGCCGAGTATTACCAGCGCTGTTTCGGCGAGGAACTGGCGGTTGCGTCGCGCGCTGGCGGCGGTGGCGAGCCGGGAGCCGGGCGGTGAGCGCCGATCGCGACGCCGCGCGCCGCGCGTCGGCGCGCGAAGCGCTGGGCGCGTCGACCGTGCGTGCGCTGACTCGCGATGCGGCGCTGCATTACCGTGCGGGCCGCGTGTGCCGCGACCTGCGGCCGCTGCCGATCCACGCGCCGCACCTGCGCGCGCAGGCCGCCGACGACGATCTCGCGTCGTGGCGCGGCGCGGCCGACGGCGCCGCGCTGCGCATCCTGCATTCGGATGCCTACTTGCATCGCGCGTTGTCCGGCGACGATCCGGTCGAACGCGTGCTGTTCGAAATGCTCGAGCAACTGCGCTGCGAATCGCTCGCGCCACCCGCGATGCGCGGCGTCGTGCAGAACCTGCGCCATCGTTTCGAAACCTGGTCGCGCGCGTTTCACCGGTCGGGGCAGGCCGATACGCATGTCGGGATCCTCGTGTACACGGTCGCGCAGATCGCGTGGTCGCGGCTGACCGGCTGGCCGGTGCTCGAAGAAACGGAAGACCTGATCGAAGCGTCGCGCGCGGCGATCGTGCCGGAGATCGGCGTGCCGCTCGCGGGGCTCAAGCGCTGCCGGCACGATCAGCGCGCATTCGCGGAACACGCGCTGACGCTCGCGCGCCGGATTGCGGCGATGATCCGCGACGCCCGCGCGGCCGTCGTCGAAACGGCATCGGAAGACGCACGCGAGCAGGACGATGCGCTGACGAATTTCTCGCTATGGGTCGATTTCGACGACACGGGCATCGACCTGCCGGCGCTCGTCGAAACGGGCGACAGCGTCGTGCTGCATGGCGGCGATGCGGTCTACCGCGCGTACACGACGCGTTACGACCGCGAACTCCGGCCGGCCGCGCAGATCCGCGCGGCACTGCTGCGCGAGTATCGCGACCGGCTCGACGGCCAGGTCGCCGCGCAGCGGATCAACGTCACGCGGCTCGCACGGGTGCTGCGCGCGGCGCTCGTCGTGCCGCAGGCCGACGGCTGGTCGTTCGGCGAGGAGCACGGCCGCCTCGACGGCCGCCGGCTCGCGCAGCTCGTCAGCTCGCCGGCCGAACGGCGGTTGTTCCGGCTCGAACGCGTGCGGCCGCACGCGGACTGCGCGCTGGCGTTCCTGATCGACTGCTCGGGATCGATGAAGACGTGGATCGACGGCGTCGCGCTGATGGTCGACACGCTGGCCCGCGCCGGCGATGCCGCCGGCCTCGCCACCGAAGTGCTCGGCTTCACGACGCTCGCGTGGAACGGCGGCCGCGCGCGGCAGGACTGGCTCGCGCGCGGCAAGCCGCGCCATCCGGGCCGGCTCAACGAAACCGGCCATCTGGTGTTCAAGGACGCGGACACGCGCTGGCGGCATGCGCGCACGGGCATCGCCGCGCTGTTCAAGGCCGACCTGTTCCGCGAGGGCGTCGACGGCGAAGCGGTCGAATGGGCGTGTGCACGGCTCGCGGCGCGGCCGGAAGCGCGCAAGATCCTCGTCGTGATCTCCGACGGCAGCCCGATGGACGGCGCGACGGCGCTCGCGAACGATCCGTTCTACCTCGACAATCACCTGAAGCAGGTGGTCGCGCGCCAGGAAGCGGCCGGGCGCGTCGACGTCGTCGGGCTCGGCGTCGGGCTCGATCTCGGCCCGTACTACCGGCACCGGCTCGCGATCGATCTTGCGTCGGCGCCGGACATGAAGCGGCTCGTCGAAATCGCGCGCTGGATCGGTGCGCGGCGGTGAAGCGGGCACTGTGCGTGCGCATCGCGGCGCGAATACCGCGCGCCGGAGGGTTCGATGCGGCGTGCGCCGCGCGGCACTACACGCCGCGCAGCAGCGGCGGCAGCGACGTCGCGATCAGCCCGATGCCGATCGCCATCAGCACGCCGAACGCGAACCGGCGCAGCGCGACCGGCGACAGCGGCGGCGGGTAGTGGCGCGCGGCGACCGTCGTCAGCATCACGACCGGCGTCGCGATAGCGGCCAGCAGCCAGATGTCGCGATCGATCTGGCCTTCGCATGCGCTGTACAGCACACGCGCGGCGGAGGTCGTCGTGAACAGCACGATCAGCGCGCAGCGGATCTGCACGAGCGTCAACGGCTGGCGGTAGAACTGGAAGATCAGCGGTGGCCCCGACACGCCGAACATGCCGCTCAGCAGCCCGCCGAACAGGCCGCTGACGAAGAAGCTGCGGTTGTCCGAGCGCGCCGTGAGCGGCGTCGGGCGCAGCGCCGCGCTCAGGCCGCCGTACAGCACGACCGCGCCGAGGATCAGTTGCAGCAGGTCGGCCGCCGAGCGGCTCAGGCATTCGAGCAGCAGCACGCCCGCGACCACCGACGGCAGGATGCCGAGCGTCGCCGCGCCGACCGCGCGCCAGTCGATGTGATGCAGCCGGCCGGGCAGCGCGGCCGCGCCGTTCGCGAGCGACACGACGCTCATCAGCGTGGCGACGGTGGCGAGCGGCGCCAGCCCGAAGCCGCTCGTCGCGCCCATCACGATCATCCCGAGCCCGAAGCCGGTGACGGTCTGGAAATAGCTGCCGGCGCCGATCACCGCGATCAGGATCGCCAGTTTGTCGGCCGTCATGCGGGCGCGGCCTCGCCGGTCGCAGTGCGTTGCGCGGCCGCCTGCGCCTGCACGGTGGTCGCCGCGATCACGTGATACACGTCGTCGGCGCTGCAGCCGCGCGACAGGTCGTTCGCGGGCCGGCGCAGCCCCTGCAGCAGCGGGCCGACGGCCTTCGCGCGGCCGATCCGTTCGGCGAGCTTGTAGCCGATGTTGCCGGCCTCGAGGCTCGGGAACACGAGCACGTTCGCATGGCCGCCCACCTGCGAATGCGCGATCTTGCGCTCGGCGATCTCCGCGACGATCGCCGCGTCGAGCTGCACGTCGCCGTCGATCGCGAGGGTGGGGCGCAGTTCGCGCACCTGCGCGGTCGCGGCCGTCACCTTGTCGACGGCCGCGTGATGCGCGCTGCCGCTCGTCGAGAACGACAGCATCGCGACGCGCGGTTCCTCGCCGAGCAGCGCTTGTGCGCTGTCGGCGGCGGCCATCGCGATTTCGGCGAGCTGGCCGGCATCCGGATCGACGACGAGCGCGCAGTCGGAGAAGATCAGCCCGCCCTTGATCGTGTGGAACGGTTCGCACAGCATCATGAGGAAGAAGCTCGACACGATCCGGAACGCCGGGTCCACGCCGATCAGCTGGATCGCCGCGCGCACGACGTCGGCCGTCGCATGCACGGCGCCCGCGACCGAGCCGTCCGCGTCGCCGAGCCGCACCATCAGGTTGGCGTACGTCAACGGATCGCGCACCGCGTCGCGCGCTGCGTCGGCGGTCATGCCTTTTTTGGCGCGCAGTGCATGCAGCGCGTCGGCATACGCATCGCGTTGCGGGGCGTCGGCCGGATCGACGAGCGTCATGCCGTCGAGATCGATCGCGTCGCGCGCGGCTGCCGCGTGGATGGCCGCACGGTTGCCGACGAGCACGATGCGCGCGATGCCGTCGCGCGTCGCGCGCGCGGCGGCGTGCAGCACGCGCGGATCGTCCGCTTCGCACAGCGCGATGCGCATCGGCGCGCGGCGCGCGGATTCGAGGATGCGGTCGAGGGCTTTCATCGTTCGCTCGCTGAGGAATGGAACACGGGAAGGAAAAACGGCCGGATGCGGCGGCCCGCACGGGGCACGGCGTCCGGCCGGGTTCAGGCCGCGCGGCGATGCGCGCGGCCTGACGCGGGTGCGTCAGCGACGCGGGCTCACACGTAGTCCTTGTACTTGTCGAGCATGCGTACCGGCTTCGACAGCGCATCGCGGCGGAACGGATCGCCGAGTTCACGCGTGCACATGATCTCGATGATCGTGGTCTTGCCTTCGTTCATCTGCATGTCGATCGCGCGCTTGAGCGCGGGGCCGACGTCCTCGAGGCGGTCGACCGTGATCCCTTCGGCGCCCATCGCGCGCGCGATCGCCGCGAAGCTCTGGTTGTCGAGTTCGCCCGCGACGAAGCGGCGGTTGTAGAAGTCGACCTGGTTCTTCTTCTCCGCGCCCCACTGGCGGTTGTGGAACACGACGGCGGTGACCGGGATGTTGTGGCGCACGCAGGTCATCGTTTCCATCAGGCTCATGCCCCACGCGCCGTCGCCCGCATACGACACGGCCGGACGATGCGGTGCGGCGACCTTCGCGCCGATGATCGTCGGGAACGCATAACCGCAGTTGCCCCAGCTCATCGCCGCGAAGAAGCTGCGCGGCTTGTTGAAGCGCAGGTAGCTGTTCGCGACCGAGTTGATGTTGCCGATGTCGGTCGACACCATCACGTCCTCGGGCATCGCCTTCTCGAGCTCGCGCAGCACCTGGCGCGGATGCAGGTACTGGCCGCCGCTGAACGGCTTCTCGTGCTTCTGCTCCTCGATCATGTCGAGGCTGTACGCGTCGCGCTCGTGCGTCCAGTCGTCGAGTTCCTTTTCCCACGCGGCCTTTTCGGTCGCGATCTGGTCGGCGCGATCGCCGCGCGAGCCGTCGCACGCGAGCGTGCGGCCTTCGAGGCGTTGCGTGAGCGCGATGGCCGCTGCCTTCGCATCGCCACAGATGCCCACCGAGATCTTCTTCACGAGGCCGAGCATCTTGTGGTCCGCGTCGATCTGGATGATCTTCGCGTCCTTCGGCCAGTAGTCCATCCCGTGCTGCGGCAGCGTGCCGAACGGCCCGAGGCGCGAGCCGAGCGCGATCACGACGTCCGCGCGCGACAGCAGTTTCATCGCGGCCTTCGAGCCCTGGTAGCCGAGCGGGCCGCACCACAGCGGATGGTTCGCCGGGAACGAGTCGTTGTGCAGGTAGCTGTTGACGACCGGTGCGCCGAGCCGTTCGGCGAGCGCCTTGCATTCCTCGATCGCATCGGCCATCACGACGCCGCCGCCCGAGATGATCACCGGGAACTTCGCCTGCGCGATCAGCGCGGCCGCATCGTCGAGGCTCTGTTCGCCGCCGGCGCCGCGATCGAGCCGGCGCGGTTGCGGAATCTCGACCTTGACCTTGCCGTAGAAGTAGTCGCGCGGGATGTTCAGCTGGGTCGGGCCCATCTCGGCCTGCGCGCGGTCGAAGCAGCGCGCGGTGAATTCGGCCATCCGCGCCGGGTGCGTGACGTGGCCCTGGTACTTCGTGAATTCCTGGAACATCGGCAGCTGGTTCGCTTCCTGGAAACCGCCGAGGCCGATGCCCATCGTGCCGGCTTCCGGCGTGACGATCACGACCGGGCTGTGTGCCCAGTACGCGGCCGCGATCGCCGTCACGCAATTGCTGATGCCGGGGCCGTTCTGGCCGATCACGACGCCGTGGCGGCCCGACACGCGCGCATAACCGTCGGCCATGTGGCCCGCGCCCTGTTCGTGCACGACCGGGATCAGGCGGATGCCGGCGGGCGCGAAGATGTCCATCGCGTCCATGAACGCGGAGCCCATGATGCCGAACATGTCGGTCACGCCGTTGGCCGCGAGGGTCTCGACGAAGGCTTCGGACGGCGTCATGTCCTGCGGACCGCTGACCGATGCACGCAGGGAAGTGGATTGTTCGCTCATGGGTTGTCTCCGATTGTTCAATTAACGGAACGTCTCGTTCCAGATGCTATTTGCCGGGAAAAGCCGGTCAAGTCATTCCACCTGCTGCGGGGAAATGTGGAATGAAATGAAATGATTCGTTTCAAAATGCGCGCGGGTACGGTGGCCCCGAGTGGTGCGCTCAGGCCGGCTGCTTCGGCCGTTCCTTGCGGAACGCACGCTTGACGGCGATCAGCCCGTCGCGGAATTCGAACAGGTCGCAGCCTTCGGCCTCGATGCGCCAGCCTTCGGCGTGCGTGCCGGTGAACACCCACTCGGACACGCCGCGCTCGCCGGTCACGTAGTGGCGGCCGCGGCCCCAGTGCGCGTCGGGGAAGGTCTTGAACACGGCTTCGAACGCGGCGCGCACGGCGTCGCGGCCGACGAAACGCGTGCCGTGGATGTCGGGGCCGCCGGCTGCGTCGAATACGCAGTCCTCGGTCATGAAGCCCATCAGCGCATTCGCGTCATGCCGGTTGAATGCGTCGGAAAACGCCGCGAGCATGGCGGCCGTGACGGGGGCGGTGAGCGTGTCGGACATAACGTGTCTCCTGTCGAATGGTGGGCGGTGCGCGAGGCGCTGGCGCGCATGCGGCACGCGGTATCGACACGTTAGTGAGCGCTCGTTTTTGGCGGTAGCGCCAGTTCGGGGGATTCGGTTGGGCCAGCGGCGGATGCCGGGCACGTTCGCGCGTTCACGGCATTCCCGACGTTCCCGACGTGGCGGGACGCACGGCTTGAACCGGTTTCGTGCCGTCTCGCATGACGCGACGGCGAACGAGGCCGGTGAGCGTGGCGTGCACGGAAAATGGCGGGCGAGGGATTCGGCCGCCATCGGGGCGGGACCCGCGACGCGGGCGAGCAGGAGGAGGCGGGGGGGCACATCGTCGCGCGCGATGTGCCCCGCCGGTCATGCGGGCATCAGGATGCCGTCATGCCGATCCCGAACACGTGCATCTTGCCGGCGCTGACCTGCCGCGGCAGCACGATACTCGTCACCACCTTGCCGGGCGGCACCGGAATCTTCTGCGCGAAGATGTAGGTCTTGACGTTGTCCTGCTGGCCGTTGCCGGCATTGCGATAGGCCATCGTGACGGCCACCGTCGAGCGTGGGCTCGCGCTGCCGCCGTTCAGGGTCCAGTCGTCGAAGGCCAGCGTGACGGCCTGACTCGACCCGTCCGCGAAGTTCAACTGCGCGATCCCGCTGCTCGGGCCGTTGTTGGACGAACCGAGCACCACGACGCCGGTACCGGCCGATCCCGGCGGCAGCATCACGGTCTGGCCGACGGTCACGGTGTTGTCGAGCGAGAGCGGCCCGCCCGCCACCGTCACGGTGGCGCCGGCCACCGCGAACGGCTTGCCGGGCTGCACGCCGGCCGCGCCGAGCGCATTGACCGAGTAGCTGAACAGGCTGCCGTCGAAGTCCGCGCCCTGGCCGTCGGTATTGGTCGCACCGTCCATGCTGAAGCCGCGGTTGTTGTAGCTGTCGGCCGCGTTGAGCGCCACCGGTACGCCGAACGACGGCGGCTGCGCCTGGGCGCCCCATCGAGACGGTGCGCTGCCCATCGCGAAGTGCAGCGTCGCACCATTGGCGATGTCGTCATAGGCGACCCATGCGGCAGGGTGGGCACGACCGTTGATCGACAGTGACTGCACGTAGCTCGAGGCCGGCGCGCCTGCGGCACGGATCCGCCAGGTGTGGCCGTTGCCGAGCCGCACGTCGATCTGCGGGAACTGCGGGCTGCCGATCGCCAGGCCCGCGACGCCGGGGATCTGCGGGTACAGGCCCAGCGCGCCCCACACATACCAGCCCGACACGGCGCCGAGGTCGTCGTTGCCCGGCAAGCCGTCGGGGCCGGTGCCGAACGCGCTGGCCATGATCTGCTGCACCACGCGCTGCGTGCCGGACGGTTGCGCGGCCCAGTTGTAAAGCCACGGCACCTCGAAGGTCGGCTCGTTGCCCATGTAGAAATTCGGCAGGCTCAGGCCGGCATTGAGCACCGTGAAGAACTGGTCGAGCCGCGACGTCACGGCCGTGTTGCCGCCGAGCTGCGCGAACAGGCCGGCCGCGTCGTACGGCACCATCCACGTGTACTGTTCGGCATTGCCTTCCACGTAGTTGTCGCCGCTGCCCGGCGTTTCGGGTATCCACGCGCCGTTCGATTGCCGCGCCGCGATCAGCGGCGGCGTCAGCGCGGTGTTGAGCAGGTTCTGCCAGTAGGCCGAGCGGCTCAGCAGCATGCGCTGCGTGGCGGTATCGCCGAGTGCGCCGGCAAAGCGCGAGATCGCGAAGTCGCTGCTCGTGTATTCGAGCGTCGACGAAGCCTGCCCCCACTCGCCGCCGGTGATGTAGCCGCCCTGCAGGTAGCTTGCGCGACCGCCGTTGGTGGTCACGTTGTTGCAGGCGGTGCCGGGGATGTTCGCCATCTTCACCATGTGCTGCAGCGCGGAGCGCGTATCGAAGCGCCGCGCGCCGAATGCGTAGGCGCTCGAAACGATCAGCGAACCGGCATCGCCCGGCATCACGCCGTCCTCGACGTTGTCGTTGACCCAGTGCGGAATCGCGCCGCACTGATCGGCGTCGTTGACCAGCGACTGGATCATGTCGCTGGTTTCGGACGGCGAGAGAATCGACTTGAGCTGGATCAGCGAACGGTAGATGTCCCAGCCCGAGAACGACGAATACTGCGCGTTCTGGCCTTTGGCGAGCTGGTGCACGGTATTGTCGAAGCCGATGTACTGGCCGTTCGCGTCGCTGAAGATGCTGGGCGCCCACAGCGCGTGATAGAGCGCCGTGTAGAACTTCTTCTTCGCGTCCAGCGTCCCGCCTGCCACGCGGATCGCGTTGAGGCGCTCGTTCCAGATTCTGTCTGCCTGCGTGCGCACGCCCTCGAAGTCCCAGCCGCGATTTTCCGCGTCGAGGTTGGCCTTTGCATTGGCGGCGCTGACGTACGAAATGCCGATCTTCATCCTGACTGCCTGGCCGGGACGGAAGCCGAGCTGCGCCACGCCGTGCGAGATCGACGCCGACGTGAACGCCTGGTCGAACGCGGCATAGAAGTAGACGGGTACCGGCACCGAGTTGCCGCAGAAGCCGCCGCCGATCGTGCTGCCCGAGATGGCGCTGTCGGAAACCTGCGTAATCGCGCCGGTGGTCGAGGTCTTCGTATTGGTGCGCGTCGCGTCGAGTACCAGCAGCGCGGGTTTGCCGGCCGGGTAGGTGAACCTGCCGAAGCCGGTGCGCAGGGTGGCGGTCAGTTCCACCTTGATCTGCGAATCGAGCGCGACCGAGTAGTAGCCGGGTCGGGCCGTTTCATTCGCATGACTGAAGGTCGGAACGAGCTGCGCCGCGTCGGTGGTCGGCATGACCGGGAATTCGCCGTTGTTGCCGCTGCAGCCGGCACCCGGCATGTGCGTGACGCTGAAACCCTGGATCGAATGGAGGTCGTAGTAATAGCCGGCCGGCGAGTTCTGTTCCTTGCTGTCGTTCGGCGCCGGCGTGGTGTTGGTGTCGGGCGCCCATTGCACCATGCCCGACGGCAGCCCGGCGGCCGGCACGACGCTGCCGGCCTGTCCCGCCGGCACCGGGTTCGGCGAATTGCTCGCGAGCGTGCCGATCAGCGGGTCGACATACTGCGTCAACGACAGGCTGCGGTTGTCGTCGAGGTTGGTCGTGTCGGCCGCACCGGCCGACGATTCCGCCGGATGTGCTGCCAGTATCGACGCCGCTGTTCCGTCGCTGCCGTCACCGCCTCCGCACCCGCTCAATGCGCACGCCGCGGCCAGCAACGCCGCGAGCGTCGTGAATCGACTCATGATCGTCCCCTCCAGTCGGAGATGCCTTTTTGCCTTGACGATCCCGACGATCGAATCCCGGGATCGCTGTGGGTTGTTGCTGTCGTGTTGCGTCGTAACACTAGGATTCGTATGAATTCGCTGTCAATCCGAATAACGGATTTGTAATGTTTTTATTAGATTTACTAAACGAGTGGAAACGATGTGCAGGCGGTGGCGCGGTATCGGCGGGTGCAACGGATTCAGTGAGTGCGTGGCGAATGCAGGGTTCTACGACAAGGCGAGAAACAACGTGCCGATCGGGGGCGGCGCACGTTGCGTGCGCACGTGAACGCGACCTCTACCCGAAAGGCAGCCTGCTGCCCGGCAGCGCGACCCGATCGATCGTTACGATCGGCACCTGCGCGCATCGCACGGGAGCGACGCGCGCGAAACCGGCGGCATGCTTCCCGCGCAACGAAAGTCGGGATCGTTTCCGGATGCGTGATTGTGCACGAGGGGCGAGGGCGGTCACGCAATCGGTGGCGCGACGCCCTTCCGCATCCGGTCAGGCGCCCGGCTTCTGCGCCCGCACGCACTGCGCCAGCGCCCGCACACCCGGCTCGATCCGCTCGAGTGGAATCGCGGAGAATCCCATCCGGAAGCAGCGGCGCGCGTCGCCCGTATCGTCCATGAAGAACACGTTCCCCGGCTCGATGAGGATGCCGGCCGCCTGCGCGTCGGTCGCGAGGCGCGTGGCATCGAGCCACGGCGGCCCCTCGACCCAGCACGACGCACCGCCCGTCACACGCACATGACGCGCTTCCGGCAGATGCGCATCGAGCGCGGCCATCAGCGCCTGCGAGCGCTCGCTGTACGCATGCGCGAGCCGGCGCAGCAGCGCGTCGTGATGACCGAGCGCGAGAAAGGTCGCGAATGCACGCTGGATATACGCGACCGGATGGCGCACCATCAGCCGCCGCAGCGCGCGCAACTCGCGGATCAGCTCGCGCGGCCCGACCACGTAGCCGAGCCGCAGCCCCGGCGCGAACGTCTTCGACAGGCTGCCGACGTAGATCACGCGGTCGGCCGTGTCGAGGCTCTTCAGTGCCGGATGCGGCGTGCCGGAGAACGTGTTCTCGCTCTCGTAGTCGTCCTCGATGATCACGAAATCGTGCTGCCGCGCGCAGTCGAGCAGCGTGCGGCGGCGCTCGACCGGCATCGTCGCGGTGGTCGGGCACTGGTGGCTCGGCGTCACGTACACGTAGTCGCAGCGCGCCAGCGTATCGGCGAGCGCATCGGGCGCGATCCCGTGGCCGTCGACAGGCAGCGGCAGCAGCCGTGCGTTGCGGTTCTCGAAGATGTTGCGCGCGTCGGGATAGCCGGGATTCTCGAAGCCGACCGTCGTGTGCTTGCCGCACAGCAGGTCCGCGATCAGGTACAGCGCCTGCTGGCAGCCGTTCGTGACGACGATCTCGTCGGGCATCGCGAACACGCCGCGCCGCGGCAGCACGCGCGTGCGGATCTGCTGGATCAGCGATTCGTCGTCGCGCTCGATCAGGTCGGGCGCCCAGTTGCGGATCTCCATCACCGACAGCGCCTTCAGGCAGCATTCGCGCCAGTCGTTGGTCGGAAACAGCGACTGGTCGAATTGCCCGTAGATGAACGGAAATTCGTAGTGCTGCCAGTTCGCGGGCTTCACGATGTTGCGCTGCCTCGACGGCGGATGCGCGATGCGCTTTTCCCACGCAGGGCGGCCCGGCGTGTCGTCGTCGCCGTCCGGTTTCTCGCCGGGCTTGGCCGCCGCGAAGCCGGGCACGCCCTCGAGCATCTTCGGGTTCACGAAGTGCCCGCTGCGTTCGCGCGAGATCAGGTAGCCCTCCTCGACGAGCATCTGGTACGCGAGCACGACGGTGTTGCGCGCGACGCCGAGCTGGTCGGCGAGCTCGCGGCTCGACGGCAGCGCGGCATCGGGGGCGAGCTGGCCGTCGAGGATCGCGGCCACGAGCATCCGCCGGATCTGGTCCTGCAGGCTCGACGCCGACGACCGCCGGAACTGCTGGGCCCATAGGGCGGTCGGGGTACGACTCGGCATGCTTCCTCCTGTGATCGGTACGGAAAACGCGAGGCGGTGCGCGCGGCCCGCGAGAGGCGCGGTTTCGCGAGAATACGCGCGTCGCGCCGCGGATGTGGACTCAATGAAAGGTGTCGTCTGGCACTACTGCGCGCCGACGTGGCAAGACGATACTCAACTCGTCGCCCCTGGACGATCCGGATAACTCCCCGGTACGCGGGCGCGGGAGGGCGTGCGCGCATCGCGTTCGCCCGCATCGTGATGCGAAGGGAGGAGGCCATGCACGTCGTCGTGTTCAGGGATCGCTGCGAGCGCGTGATCCGCATCGTGTTCGACGACACGCGCGCGACGGCGGTCGCGTATCGCGACGACGAGGCGATCGGCGAACTCGGCATCGACGACGGCGGCGACGGTGCCGCTGCCGCGCGATCGCCGTCGCTTGCGCGGCTGTACGTGGAACCCGCCTATCGACGCAGCGGCATCGCGCACACGCTGCTGGCGTGTGCATCGCGCGAATACGGACGGCCGATCCGCATCGACACCGGCGCGCGCGAGTGGCCCGATTCGCCGGCATGGGCGACGTTGTGCCGCTGCCTCGAATACGAAGGGCTGGTCGTGGTGCGGTAGGGCGCGCCGCGACACCCGGTAGCGTGGCCACGATCACGCATCACGACAACGGAGACGACATGAGCACGGTCCTGAAGCCGATTCCCGCATCCGACGTGCGGCACGAAGCGTTGCGCATCGACGGGCAGCGCGTGTGGCACGACGCGGTAATCGAAGTGCGCAACCCGTACGACGGCGCGCTGGTCGGCACCGTGCCGAAGGCGACACTCGACGACGTGCGGCGCGCGTTCGCGGCCGCGCATGCATACCGGCCGGCGCTCACGCGCCACGATCGCGCGGCGATCCTGCGCCGCGCGGCCGACATCGTGCGTGCGCGCACGGCGGAGATCGCGGCGCTGATCACCGCCGAGGCCGGGCTGTGCATCAAGGATTCGACGTACGAGGCGGGCCGCGTGGCCGACGTGCTGACGTTCGGCGCCGGCGAAGTGCTGAAGGACGACGGGCAGATCTTCTCGTGCGACCTGACCCCGCACGGCAAGAAGCGCCGCGTGTACACGCAGCGCGATCCGCTGCTCGGCGTGATTTCGGCGATCACGCCGTTCAACCACCCGATGAACCAGGTCGCGCACAAGATCGTGCCGTCGATCGCGACCAACAACCGGATCGTCGTGAAGCCGTCCGAGAAGGTGCCGCTGTCGTGCTACCTGTTCGCGGACATCCTGTACGAAGCCGGCCTGCCGCCGCAGATGCTGCAGGTGATTACCGGCGACCCGCAGGAGATCGCCGACGAGCTGATCACGAACCCGGCAATCGACCTCATCACGTTCACCGGAGGCGTATCGATCGGCAAGTCGATCGCGGCGCGGATGGGCTACCGGCGCGCGGTGCTCGAACTCGGCGGCAACGATCCGATCATCGTGATGGAAGACGCCGATCTCGACGAAGCGAGCACGCTCGCGGTGTCGGGTTCGTACAAGAACTCGGGGCAGCGCTGCACGGCGATCAAGCGGATGCTCGTGCACGAGTCGGTGGCCGATCGCTTCACCGGGCTGGTCGTCGAAAAAACGCGTGCGTGGTCGTACGGCAATCCGGCCGATCCGTCGGTGGACATGGGCACGGTGATCGACGAAGCGGCCGCGAAGTTCTGCGAGCGGCAGGTGAACGACGCGATCGCGCGCGGGGCGCGGCTGCTGGTCGGCAACGTGCGCGACGGCGCGCTGTATTCGCCGACGGTGATCGATCGCGTGACGCCCGACATGCCGCTCGTGAAATACGAAACCTTCGGGCCCGTGTCGCCGATCATGCGCTTCCGCGACATCGACGAAGCGATCCGGATGTCGAACAGCACCGACTATGCGCTGTCGTCGTCGGTGTGCACGAACCGCTTCGATCACATCACGCGCTTCATTACCGAACTGGAAGTCGGCAGCGTGAACGTGCGCGAAGTGCCGGGCTACCGGCTCGAACTGACGCCGTTCGGCGGCGTGAAGGATTCGGGGCTGGGGTACAAGGAAGGCGTGCAGGAAGCGATGAAGAGCTTCACGAACGTGAAGACATATTCGCTGCCGTGGTGAGCGCGGCGAGGAGGGGCGTACCACGCCCTCCCGCCGCCAGCCGCGTTACTGATAGAAGTTGAGCGTGACCATTGCCGAACGGCCCGGCGCCCAGGTCGCGTAGATCGGGTACGCGCTCGCGTAATACTTCTTGTCGAACAGGTTCTGCACGTTCAGCTGAACGTCCATCGTCTTGTTCACGCGCCAGGTGGCGGCCGCGTCGAAGCGCGCGTAGCCGGGCGTCCATTTCTTCGTCGTCGCGGACACCGACGCATAGGTCTGGCTCATCACCGTCGCACCGGCGCCGAGCGTGAGCTTCGGCATCACGTCGTAGCTCGTCCACAGCGTGAAGTTGTGCTTCGGCACCATCACCATCGGCAGGCCCGATGCGCCCGGGTTGCCGGGGCCCGCGTCGGTCGTGATCGCGTTCAGGTACGAGTAGCCGCCGAACACGTGCCACTTCGGCGTCATGTTGCCCGCGAAACCGAATTCGAAACCGCGCACGCGCTGCTTGCCCGCGTTGACCGTGTGACCGAGGCCGTCGCTCACGCGCGCGTTGGTCTTCTCGGTCTGGAACAACGCCGACGTCAGCGACAGTTGATCCCGCAGCACGTCCCACTTCGCGCCGATCTCGATGTTGCGCGAGCGCTCCGGCGCGAGGTCCTGGTTCGTCGCGGTGATCTGGTCGGTGCCGCCGCCGAGGCCGCCGTTCGACCCCGGCGGGTTCGACGACGTGCCGTACGACGCATACAGGCTCACGTTGCTCACCGGCTTGAACACGAGGCCGAACTGGTAGCTGAACAGGTTCGACGTGTTCGACAGGTCGGCGACGCCGGCCTGCTTGCCGGTCGTGTCGTAGCGGTCGAAGCGCAGCCCCGTGTTGAACTGCCAGCGCTCGGACAGCTTCACGGTATCGAAGATGTACGCCGACACGGTGTCGGTGCGCGTGTTCGTCGTCGCGCCGGGGAAGCCCTTGTCGCCGTTCAGCACGATGCTGCCGGTCCACGGCATGTTCGGGTTCCAGCCGCCCGCGAGCGGCGTGCAGTTGCCGGCCACCGAGCACGGGCCGCCCGAGCGGATGTTGTGGCCGGCCGAATCCGACACGAGGTAGCCCTCGTAGCGCGCCTGTTCATGGCTGAACTCGACGCCGGCCGTCATCGTGTGCTTCATGCCGAACAGGCTCGCGCTGCCGGTCACCTCGGTCTGGTTCGAGAAGCCGTTGAGCGCGTACTTGCCGCTCTTTGCCTGCAGGCTCAGCATGTTCGGGTTCGACGCGAGGATCTGCGGGTTCGTCGCGACGTAATCGAGCGTCGAGCGGCCGAACATCGTCGTGTTCTTCAGCTTCCAGTCGTCGTTGAGCTTGTGCTCGACGCGCACTTCGGCGGTGTCGGTCTGCCCGTAGCGGTAGTCGCGCGTGTTCAACCCGAAGAACTGCCCGCGATCGGTCGGCACCGGCGTGCCGCCCGACGCGCGGAACGGCACGCTGAAGTCCGGCATGTCGTACGAGTTCATGTGGTAGTAGCTGACCGTGACCATGGTCGGCGTATTCAGCCCGAACACGATCGACGGCGCGACACCCCAGCGCTTGTTGTACACGTCGTTGCGGCCGGCCTGGTTCGCGTCGTGACCCATCACGTTCAGGCGCACGGCCGTCGTGTCGTTGATCTTGCGGTTCGCGTCGACCGTCGCGCGCTTGTAGCCGTCGGTGCCGAAGCCGATGCTGCTGTTGATGAAGTCGTCGTTCTTCGGCGTCTTCGTGACGATGTCGATGCTGCCGCCCACCGAGCCGCGGCCCGCATAGACCGAATCGGGGCCCTTGATCACGCTGATCTGCTCGACCGCGAACGTTTCGCGGTTCTGCAGCCCCGAGTCGCGCATCCCGTCGACGAAGATCGAGTTGCGCGATTCGAAGCCGCGGATCACCGGGCGGTCGGCCGACGGGTTCGCGGCCGCATCGCCGCCGAGGAACGTGATGCCCGGTACCGAGCGCAGCGCGTCCGCGAACGACGTGACGTTCTTTTCCTTGATCAGTTGCTCGGGGATCACCGTGACCGAGCGCGGCGTATCGAGCAGCGGCGCGGTGAACTTGTACGACGGCGATTGCTTCACCTGCATGTCCGACGGCGCGGACGACTGGATCGTGATCGTCGGCAGCGTCGCCTGCACGTCGGCGGACGGGGCCGGCCGGTCGGCGGCGGGGGGCGGTGCCGTTTCGGCGGAGGCGAGCAGCGGGGTCAGGAAAACGGAGCAGGTCAGCGCCGACACGAGGGCGCGAGGCCTCGTTTTGAACTGGGCGGGCATATCGAGAGGCAGCAGAAGATTCGGTGAGCAGGCGCGTCTTCTCGATGCAGGCCGGGCAGTGCGGAACATCGGAAAACGTCAATGTAAATGCGTATGATTCGCGTTTGCGGTCGCAATTCTACGGATTGGTACTAATTCTGTAAACGATTGAATGGTTTTTGTACTAATTCGGTCAGGTCTTCGTGGGGGCGCGATCGCCTTTGCGTCATATGCAACACCGCTTTCCATGGCCGGGCCGGCGCGTGGCGCGGCGACTCGCTACACTGCCGTACCGGTTGGAAGGGCCCCGGCAAGCAGGCCCCGAGCATGGAGACAACATAAGATGGACACCCAACGCGCAGCAGTCGTCACGTACCGCGGCAAGGCGATCGAGAACACGCACGTCGCCGATGTGGCGGTGGTCGATGCACGCGGCAGGCTGCTGGCCCGGTTCGGCAATCCGTTCCGGATGACGCTCGCGCGATCGGCGGCGAAGCCGGCCCAGGCGCTGTCGGTGATCGAGACTGGCGCGCCCGAGCGCTTCGGCTTCGACGATGCGGACATCGCGCTGATGTGCGCGTCGCACAGCAGCGAGGACCGGCATATCGACCGCACGCGCGCGATGCTCGCAAAAGTCGCCGCGCACGAATCGGACTTGCGTTGCGGCGGCCATCCGCCGTTGTCCGACGCGGTGTACCGCGCGTGGATCAAGCGCGACTACACGCCGACCGGCGTATGCAGCAACTGTTCGGGCAAGCATGTCGGGATGCTGGCCGGCGCGCAGGCGATTGGCGCCGCGATCGCCGATTACCATCTGCCCGAGCATCCGATGCAGGTGCGCGTGAAACAGGTGATGGCCGATGCGTGCGGACTGCGCGAGGACGAAGTGGGCTGGGCGATCGACGGGTGCAACCTGCCGACGCCGGCGTTTCCGCTGGACCGGCTGGCGCGCCTGTACGCATCGCTGGCCGACGGGGCGGATACGGTGGAGGCGGGCGGTGACGCAATCAGCGATCGCGTGCGCGCGCTGGCGCGCATTCATCGTGCGATGACCGCGTATCCGGAACTGGTGGCCGGCGACGGGCGCTATTGCACGGTGCTGATGAAAGCGTTCGACGGGCAGGTGGTCGGCAAGCTCGGCGCCGATGCGTGCTACGGGATCGGCGTGCGTGCGTCGGCGCGCACGCGGCAACTGGGCGCCGATGGCGCGCTCGGCATCTCGGTGAAGATCGAGGACGGCAATCTCGACGTGCTCTACATGGTCGTCAGCGAACTCCTCGAGCGGCTGCAGATCGGCACGGCCGGGCAGCGCGCGCAACTGGCCGCTTTCCATCGGCCGCCGATGCGCAACACGCAGGGCGTCGAGATCGGGCACGCCACGTTCCCGTTCGAATTGCAGCCGGCCTGACCGGCGCGGCGGCGGGCACATGCCTGCCGGCCGGCGCGGGCGTGAACGCAGGCGCGAGCGCTACGTGCGCGCGCCGCGGATCTTCGCCAGCTCCAGCGCCGACAGCTCGCCGATGTGCGCGAGGTGTTCCGCGAGAAAGTCCTTCAGGACGCGCAGCTTCGCCGAGCTGCGCCGGTTCGCCAGATACGCGATGTAGATGTATTCGCCCGTCAGCCGATTCAGCAGCCGGTAGCGCGGCAGCACGGCTTCGAGCCGCCCGCTGGCGAGCAGGTCGCGCACCAGCCAGATCTCGAACTCCGCGATGCCGAGCCCCGCGCAGGTCGCTTCGAGCAGCAGCTCCGAATGGTCGGTGACGAGGTTGCCGGCCGGCAGCAGGCTGTGATGCGCGTCGCCGTTCACGAGCTCCCAGCGCGGATCGCCTTCGGGGTGCACGTAGCGCAGGCAGTTGTGTTGCTTGAGGTCGTCCGGCGTGGACGGGCGCCCGCAGCGGTCGAGATAGCCGGGCGTTGCGCACAGGATGCTGTCGTTGCGCGACAGGCGGTGGACGACGAGGTTGTCCAGGTAGTTCTCGCCTTCGTGAATGTCGAGGTCGAAGCCGCCGGCCACGAGGTCGTTGTGGTTGTCGGTGAGGCGCACGTCGAGCTGGATCGTCGGGTAGCGCGCGAGAAACGGCGCGACCAGCGGGGCGAGATGGCGGCGGCCGAACGCAACCGGCGCGGTGAGCTTCAGCGGGCCGCTCGGCTGCGCATTCAGCTCGGCGACGACACGCAGCGTGTCGTCGAGATCGGCGATCAGCGTGACGGCGCGTTCCAGGTAGATATGGCCGGCCTCGGTCAGCGTGACGCTGTGCGTCGAGCGGTGCAGCAGCGCGACGCCGAGTGCCTCCTCGATCGCCGTGACCTTGCGCGCGACCGTCGACGTCGACACGTGCATCTCCTTCGCGACCGCCGAAAAACTCCCTGTTTCGACCACTCTCACGAACGCGCGCATCGCGCCCATGTGATCGATGCCGGTTTCTCTCGCGCCTTTTTTCATTCGATTCTCGCTGTTGCGTCCCACGCAAAACCGCTTTCGATAATACATAAGCGAGCTTGTTTTTGCAAAGGCATAGAATGCGAACCCGTCGCGTCGGGAAGCGGCGAACGGCAAGCGGTACGAGACATCCAGGAGGGCACGATGACAGAAAACGGCTTCCGCGTCGAAGCGGATCTTTTAGGCAAACGAAGTATTCCGGACGACGCGTATTACGGCGTCCATACGCTGCGCGCGAAAGAGAACTTCGACATTTCGGGCCGCACCATCGCGTCGCTGCCGTACCTCGTGATGGCGCTCGCCGCCGTGAAGGAGGCCGCGGCCGACGCGAACTGCGAGCTCGGGCTGCTGCCGCGACCGTACCGCGATGCGATCGCCGCCGCGTGCGTCGAGATTCGCGAAGGGCGCCTGCACGACCAGTTCGTCGTCGACGTGATCCAGGGCGGGGCCGGCACGTCGACCAACATGAACGCGAACGAGGTGATCTGCAACCGCGCGCTCGAACTCATGGGGCACGCGCGCGGGCAGTACGAATACCTGCATCCGAACGAACACGTCAATCTCGCGCAGAGCACCAACGACGTCTATCCGACCGCGATCCGCGTCGCGACCTGCTTCGCGCTCGAGCACCTGCTCGAAGCGATGGCGCGCCTGCGCGATGCGTTCGCGGAGCGGGCCGACGCGTTCGCCGGCCTGCTGAAGCTCGGCCGCACGCAATTGCAGGACGCGGTGCCGATGACGCTCGGCCAGGAATTCTCGACCTACGCGGTGATGCTGACGGAAGACATTGCACGCCTGCAGGAAGCCGGCTGGCTGATTCGCGAGATCAACCTCGGCGCGACCGCGATCGGCACGGGCATCACCGCGCATCCGCAGTACGCGGAGAAGGCGCTGGCGGCGCTGCGGCGCATTACCGGGCTCGACCTGAGCACCGCGCCGAACCTGATCGAGGCGACCCAGGATTGCGGCGCGTTCGTGCAGGTCTCGGGCGTGCTCAAGCGGATCGCCGTGAAGCTGTCGAAGATCTGCAACGACCTGCGGCTGCTGTCGAGCGGCCCGCGCGCGGGGTTTGGCGAGATCAACCTGCCGCCGGTACAGGCCGGCTCGTCGATCATGCCCGGCAAGGTGAATCCGGTGATCCCGGAAGTCGTCAACCAGGTCGCGTTCGAGGTGTTCGGCAACGACCTGACCGTGACCTTCGCCGCCGAGGCCGGGCAGCTTCAGCTCAACGCGTTCGAGCCGGTGATCGCCAGCGCGCTGTTCCGCAGCTTCAGCCACCTGACGGCCGCCTGCACGACGCTGGCGCAGCGCTGCGTGAGCGGGATCACCGCGAACCCCGAGCGGCTGCGCGAGACGATGGAGCGCTCGGTCGCGCTCGCGACCGCGCTGAATCCGTACATCGGCTACAAGCGCGCGACCGCCGTGGCGGCCGAAGCGCACGCAACTGGCAAGTCGATTCGCGAGGTCGTTCTCGAACGCCAGTGGATGACCGATGCGCAGGTCGACGAAGCGCTTCAGCCCGAAGCGCTGATCCGGCCGCGCGTGCTTTGACGCCGGCTGAAGGCCGCCGGCGCGCGCGTTGAGCGCCCGGCGGGCCGTCATTTCATCAGCGCCCCCGCGCGGGGCGCGACACATCAAGAAACTACGGAGACTCACGATGAACCACAGCAGCGAGCGCCCGGCCGGTCCGGCCGGCGGCGCGGATTCCCGTCATGCCGACCCCGACGCGATGTTTGCATCGCACGAAGCAGGTTACGCGAAGCAGTTGAAGCCGCGGCACGTGCAGATGATCGCGATGGGCGGTGCGATCGGCACCGGCCTCTTCCTCGGTGCGGGTGGACGCCTGCAGAGCGCGGGGCCCGCGCTCGCGCTCGTGTATCTCGTCTGCGGCGTGTTCGCCTTCCTGATCATGCGCGCGCTCGGCGAGCTGGTGATGCACCGGCCGACCAGCGGCAGCTTCGTGTCGTACGCGCGGGAGTTCATGGGCGAGCGCGCATCGTTCGTCGCGGGCTGGATGTACTACCTGAACTGGGCGACGACCGGCATCGTCGACATCACGGCAGTCGCGATCTACATGAAGTACTGGGCCGTGTTCACGGACGTGCCGCAGTGGGTGTTCGCGCTCGGTGCGCTCGGGATCGTGTCGGTGATGAACATGATCGGCGTGAAGGTGTTCGGCGAGATGGAGTTCTGGTTCTCGCTCGTCAAGGTGGGGACGCTCGCGGTGTTCCTCGCGGTCGGCGCGGTGTTTCTCGCGAGCGGCCATCCGGTCGCCGGGCAGATGCCGGGGCTTCACCTGGTCGCGGATCACGGCGGGATCTTTCCGCACGGCCTCCTGCCGGCCGTGCTGATCGTGCAGGGCGTGGTGTTCGCGTACGCGAGCATCGAGCTCGTCGGCGTCGCGGCGGGCGAGACGGCCGATGCGCGCAAGGTCCTGCCGAAAGCCATCAACAGCGTGATGTGGCGTATTGCGCTGTTCTATGTCGGCTCCGTCGTGCTGTTGACGATGCTGCTGCCGTGGACGGCATACAGCTCGCACGAAAGCCCGTTCGTGACGTTCTTCAGCAAGCTCGGCGTGCCGTACGTCGGCACCGTGATGAACGTCGTGGTGCTGACCGCCGCGCTGTCGAGCCTGAACTCCGGCCTCTATTCGACCGGGCGCGTGCTGCGCTCGCTGGCGATGGGCGGATCGGCGCCGCGCTTCGTGTCGCGGATGAACGCACGCGGCGTGCCGTACGGCGGGATCCTGATCACGGTCGCGATCAACGCGATCGGCGTGCCGTTGAACTACATCGTGCCGGCGCAGGCGTTCGAGATCGTGCTGAACATGGCGTCGCTCGGGATCATCACGACGTGGGGCTTCATCGTCATGTGCCAGATCCTGTTCCGCCGCGCGGTCGATCGCGGCGAGCTGAAGGCGGTGTCGTTCCGGATGCCCGGCGCGCCGTTCACGTCGTGGCTCACGCTCGCCTTCCTCGTCGGCGTGCTGGTGCTGATGGCGTTCGACTATCCGGGCGGCACGTGGACCATCGCGATGATTCCGGTCGTCGTGCTCGCACTCGTGGTGGGCTGGAAGCTGGCGAAGCGCGGTGCCGCGCGAGAACAGGCGGCGAATGCGCGTACGTCCGTCGCCACGGGTGCCGTCGCCGATCCGGCGCGGGGCGCCTGACGGTACACGCCGGGCGCGCCGGCGCGGTCGCGCCCGGCGCGCCGGTACGGTCAGTTCAAGCCGGCGCGTTCGCCGACCCATCGGCCGAAATCGCCGGCCATCTCCGCGGTCAGCTCGTGGCCGGCATCATACAGCCGCGTATCGTGCGCGACACCGAGCGCCGTGAGTTTCGCGTCGGCGGTGTCGGCCCACGCGACGGGCAGCTTGTCGTCGAAGCGGCCGTGCACGATCAGCGCATGGAGCGGGCGAAGCGCATCGCGCGGCGCGATCAGCGGATCGATTTCGGGCAGGATGCGCCCGCACAGCACCGCGAAGGCGGTGACATCGTCCGGCGACGTGAGGCCGACGCCCGCGCTCATGATGCCGCCCTGGCTGAAGCCGGCGATCACGGTCGGCAATGCGGCGCCCGCGCCGTCGCGGGCGCGGAATGCACGCAGCAGCGTGATCAGCTGAATGCGGCTTTCGTCCGCGCGGGCCGCGTCGATTTCGGGGCCGTTCGGGCCGAAGCGCACCGGAAACCATGCATGCTGGCCGGGCCCGAACGTGAGCGGGGCGCGCAGGAACGCGATCTCGATCCGGGGATCGATGATGCCGGCCAGGTTCAGCAGGTTGGTTTCGTTGCCGCCGACGCCATGCAGCAGCAACAGGCGGGCAACGGGGCGGCCGGCGGCAGGGCGCAGCCGGTATGGGAGGCCCGACTCGGGATCGGTGGTCAGCGGCAGGACGTCGGTCATTGCGTGAATCCGGAAAGGGAACGATGCGACAGTCTAGAGCGTACGGACGGGCGGGTGAATCGTCGGCGAGCGATTGATTGTTTCCTGGGAGGAATGAATTCGACGCATCGAGCCTGCCGCTCATGCGCAGGCGATGCCGCCGCCACGCCCGAACCCGCTAGGGAAAACCATAGTGCCCGGAATGCCGCGCGCGCAAGATCGAGTAAGCGCGCAGTCAGCTTCGCTATTCAGAATCGCCGAACTCATTCAAAAAGCAAACCAGGAGACAGGCGATGCATGATGGGTTGGTGAAAAAAATCGAAGCGCATCCGAAGTACGCGCTGCTCAAGCGACGGCGCAATACGCTCGGTGTCTTTCTGACCGCGCTGATGTTGATCGTCTACTACGGCTACATCGCGCTGATCGCGTTCGACAAGTCGTTTCTCGCGAAGCCCGTGAGCACCGGCGTGACGAGTGTCGGCGTGCCGATCGGCATGGCGGTGATCGTGTTCACCGTCGTCATCACCGGCATCTACGTGCGCCGCGCGAACAACGAATACGACCAACTGACGCAGGACATCCTGCAGGACGTCGCCCGATGAAGAAGACACTTTCGACGATGCTGGTCGCGCTGCTGGCCGCGAGCGCGTGCGGCGTGGCCGTCGCGGGCGGCGGCGATGTCGGGCAGACCGCCAAGCAGGCGACCAACACCACGGCCATCGTCCTGTTCGCGCTGTTCGTGGCAGGGACGCTGTGGATCACCAAGTGGGCGGCTTCCCGCACGCGTTCCGCGGCGGATTTCTATACGGCCGGCGGCGGCATTACCGGGTTTCAGAACGGGCTGGCGATCTCGGGCGACTACATGTCGGCCGCCTCCTTCCTCGGCATTTCCGCCGCGGTGATGACCTCGGGTTACGACGGCCTGATCTATTCGATCGGCTTTCTGGTCGGCTGGCCGGTCATCACGTTCCTGATGGCCGAGCGGCTGCGCAACCTCGGCAAGTTCACCTTCGCCGACGTCGCGGGCTACCGCTTCGAGCAGGGGCCGATCCGCAGTTTCGCCGCGATCGGCACGCTGGTGGTGGTGGCGTTCTACCTGATCGCGCAGATGGTGGGCGCGGGGCAGCTCATCAAGCTGCTGTTCGGTCTCGACTACTGGGTGGCTGTCGTGATCGTCGGCGCGCTGATGATGGTCTACGTGCTGTTCGGCGGCATGACCGCGACCACCTGGGTGCAGATCATCAAGGCGTGCCTGCTGCTCGCGGGCGTGACGTTCATGGCGATCATGGTGCTCGCGCAGTACGGCTTCAGCCCGGAGGCGTTGTTCGCCCATGCCGTGGAGGTCAAGACCGCGATTGCCGCGAATGCCGGCAAATCGACGGACGACGCGACCCGTATCGGGCTGTCCGTCATGTCGCCGGGCGGGTTCATCAAGGATCCGGTCTCGGCCATCTCGTTCGGCATGGCGCTGATGTTCGGCACCGCCGGCCTGCCGCACATCCTGATGCGCTTCTTCACGGTGCCGGATGCGAAGGAAGCGCGCAAGTCGGTGTTCTGGGCCACCACCTGGATCGGCTATTTCTACGTGCTGATCTTCATCATCGGCTTCGGCGCGATCACGCTGGTGCTGACCAATCCGGAACTGTCCGACGTGGCCAAGGGCGTGATCAAGGGCGGCGCGGGTACGGCCAACATGGCCGCGGTGCTGGTGGCCAAGACGGTGGGCGGCGACGTGTTCTACGGCTTCATCTCGGCCGTGGCCTTCGCGACGATCCTTGCCGTGGTCGCCGGGCTCACGCTGTCCGGCGCTTCCGCGGTGTCGCACGATCTCTATGCGACCGTCTTCAAGAACGGCAAGGCCGACAGTGCCGACGAACTGAAGGTGTCGCGCATCACGACGCTGGTGCTCGGCGTGATCGCCGTGCTGCTGGGCATCGCGTTCGAGAAGCAGAACGTCGCGTTCATGGTGTCGCTGGCCTTTGCCGTGGCGGCGTCGGCCAACTTCCCGGTGCTGTTCCTGTCGATGATGTGGAAGGGATGCACCACGCGCGGCGCGGTCATCGGCGGGTTCCTGGGGCTGGTCTCGTCGGTGGGGCTGACGATCGTGTCGCCGTCGGTGTGGGAGGCAACGCTCGGTTATCCGAAGGGTTCGGCGTGGTTCCCGTACACGTCGCCCGCGCTGTTCTCGATGACCATCGGCTTCGTGGGCGTGTGGCTGTTCTCGGTGCTTGACTCGAGCGCGCGCGCACGGTCGGAGAAGGGCGCGTTCGCCGCGCAGCAGGTGCGCTCGGAAACGGGCCTGGGGGCGACCCGCGCCAGCAGCCACTGACCGGCCGCCGGTCACGCCCGCTCCGGGGCCGACGATGCCGTTCATCGCATCGTCGGCCCCGGGGCGGGCGGTATCGTTTTCATCCGTCCGTCCAATGATTCACCGGCAATAAAAAATCGCGCATTCAACCGGATTCGCCGATAATTCGCAAACGTTTTGCGAAAGTCATATAACGGTCAATTCGCGGATCGAATAAATAAAAAAATATCCGTATCCCGGATTTCCGGTCACGCACAGGCACCGCCAGAAGCCTTGAGGCAGAGGGTTAACGGCAGATCCCGGCAATACTTTAGGGTTCTTTCGCCACAATTATTCATTGCATTTTTATCAATGAACGATTGATTTCCGGTCATCGGAGCGTCATACACCATCCCCGATAATTCGGCGCTCACATTCTTTCAATAGACCAAACGGCGATCGAAGCCGGATCGCTGCGGGGAGCTGTACTCATGACCATCCGTCATCGCATTACGCTGCTAGTCGTCCTGACGTTCGTCGCGCTGTCCGCGATCGGCATCTATGCCGTGTACCAGACGCGCAAGAGCGCGTCGGAGGTGCGTCAGGTCACCCAGGGCATCGTGCCGAGCGCGCTCGCGTCGGCCGATCTCGTCGCCGATGTGAAGAACATCCAGATCGCGACGATGACGCTCGTCTACGCGCCCGACGCGAATACCGCCGCCCAGGCGCGCGACGAGCTGAAGGCGAAGCAGGCCGCGCTGCGCGCCGCACTCGACGTGCAGGCGAAGTCGGCGGTCGGCCAGGCGCAGGTCGGGCTCGTGTCGCAGGCGAAGGACAGCGCCGCGAACTATTTCGCGGCGATCGACGACACCGTGAAGATGAAGGCCGACGGCAAGCCCGAGATGGCGCAGGCGTACCTGTTCGCGAACGTCGCGCAGTATCGCGACGAACTCGAAAGCATCGTCGACACGCTGCGCGTCGAGAAGAACCGCCAGAAGGACGTCGCGATCAGCGCGCTGAACGGGATGCTCTCGACGACGGCGACCGCGATCGCGGGCGTCGCCGGCACGGTGATCGTGCTGCTGACCGCGCTCGGCTTGCTGCTGTATCGCCAGATCACGCGCCCGCTGATCGGGATGCAGACGGCGATGAGCGAGATCGCGGCGAGCCAGGATTTCACGCGCCGCGTACCGGTGGGCCGCATGGACGAAATCGGCCATTCGATCGTCGCGTTCAACGGGATGATCGAGAAGATCCAGGAGAACGCCGCGCAGCTCAAGCAGAAGACGGCGGACATCCAGGCGATGCTGCAGAACATGCAGCAGGGGATCCTGACCGTCGTCGAAGGCGGCGTCGTGCATGCCGAGTATTCGGCGTACCTCGAGACCATCTTCGAGACGAGCGACATCGCCGGCCGCGACCTGATGGCGCTCGTGTTCGACGATTCGGCGATCGGCGCCGATGCGCGTTCGCAGGTCGACGCGGCCGTGCACGCGTGCCTCGGCGAAGACAGCATGAACTTCGAGTTCAACGAGCACCTGCTGGTGAATGAAGTCGCGAAGCGGATGCCGGACGGCCGCGAGAAGTGGCTCGACCTGAGCTGGTCGGCGATCACCGACGAGACCGACACGGTGGTGCGCCTGATGCTGTGCGTGCGCGACGTGACCGAGATCCGCGAGCTGACCGCGCAGGCCGGCGAGCAGCAGCGCCGCCTCGAGATGATCGGCGAGATCCTGTCGATCAGCCAGGACAAGTTCCACGACTTCGTGCACAGCGCGAAGGGTTTCCTCAGCGAGAACGAGCGGATGATCCGCCAGCACGAGCGCGCCGATCACTCGATCGTCGCGGCGCTGTTCCGCAACATGCACACGATCAAGGGCAATGCACGCACGTACAGCCTCCAGCACCTGACGAACATCGTCCACGAAGCGGAGCAGGCGTACGACTCGCTGCGCCGCGCGGACGGCGGCCCCGAGTGGAACCGCGACGCGCTGATGGACGACCTGGCGCGCGTGCGCGAGGCCGTCGAGCACTACGCGACGATCAATGCGGTCACGTTGGGCCGCAGCGGTGACGCGGTGCCGGGCGGCGCCGACTTCCTGATGGTCGAGCGCGCGCACATCAGCGAGAGCCTGCGCGTGCTCGACGGCGCCGATCCGGCGAACGCGGCCGACTGGCACGCGGCACGCGATGCCGTACGCCGCATGCTGAGCCAGCTCGGCACGCAGGGGATCGGCGATGCGCTCGGCGGCGTGATCGAGTCGCTGCCGTCGCTCGCGGCCGAACTCGGCAAGCCGGCGCCCGTCGTGCATATCGACAGCCATGGCCAGCGCGTGCGCAGCGAAATCGTCGCGACGCTGAAGAACGTGTTCATGCACCTGCTGCGCAACGCGATCGACCACGGGATCGAATCGTCCGACGAACGGCGCGCGGCCGGCAAGGCGGCATCCGGAACGATCGACATCGCGGTCGGCGTGGGCGGCGGCGAGCTGTGGTTCGTGCTGAGCGACGACGGCCGCGGCCTCGCGCTCGACCGGATTCGCGGCATCGCGCGCGAGCGTGGCTGGATCGATGCCGACCACGACGCGGCGCTGTCCGACGACGCGGTGGCCGAGCTGATCTTCCGCCCGGGCTTCTCGACCGCGAGTGCCGTGACCGAAGTGTCGGGGCGCGGCGTCGGCATGGACGCGGTGCGCAACTTCCTGAAGCGCGACGGTGGCGATATCGCGCTGCGTTTCACCGACGATCGTGTCGGCGCGCCGTATCGTGCATTCGAAACGATCGTGTCGTTGCCGGCCCGCTTCGCGGCCGACGGTGCCGCTCACGAGCGCGCGCGCAGCGCGGACGTCGGCGCAGTGGAGTGACGAAGTGATCGTGCAGGCGTGGATGATCCAGATGGCCGCCGCGCTGGCGGGCGGCGCAGTCGTCGCAATCGTGGCGGCGATCGCATTTCGCGTGATGCGCAAGCGGCTCGTCGCGGCGCTGGAGCGCGATGCGCATGCGTTGCGCGCTGCGCTCGACGCGGCCGGCGAGCGTGCCGAACAGGCGGCGTCCGCGCACGCGGAGGCGGCCGACGCATGGGCGCAACGCGAGGCGCAGCTCGAGGATGCGCTGGCACGCGAGACTTCCGCGGCGGGCACGCAGCGTGACGCGCTGCAGGCCATGTCGGCCGATCGCGCCGCGCTGGCGCAGCACGCGCAGAAGATCGCCGACGAAGCCGCGCGCCTGCGCGGGCTCGCCGGCACCTTCGAGCGCTGGCACGAGCAGATGATCTCGCTGACCACGCAGAACCAGGACATGCGCACGAAGAACCAGGAGCTGTCGGCGATCGTCGCGCACGTGTCGATCGTGTCGCTGAACGCGTCGATCGAGGCGGCGCGTGCCGGCACGGCCGGGCGCGGCTTCTCGATCGTCGCGAGCGAGGTGCGCGGGCTGGCCGCGCGCTCGCAGCAACTGTCGAACAGCTATCGCGACAGCCTGAACCGCAACGATCTCGTGACGGCCGCGACGTTCCAGGACATCCAGGCCGGCGGCAAGATGATCACGGCCGCGCTGGCGACCGTCGAGGCGCTGGCCGGGCAACTGCACGCGCGGATCGACGGAGGCGCGGCGTGATCAGCGCGCAGGCGAAAGCCGGTTTCGAGCGGATTTTCTTCGATGCGGCGCGCACGCGGCTCGCATCCGGCGGTGCGTGCGACATCCGGCCGTCCGCCGGCGAGGCGCACGACGCGCACGATCGCGCGCGCGCGAAGTCACGCGCGAAGCCGACGGTGCCCGAGCACGTCGCGGCGCTGACGATCTCGGCGCTGCATTTCCGCCTGCTGCTCGCGCTGCGCTTCAGCGACGACGACGCGACGCGCCGCCATTTCGCCGGCGCGACCGCGGGCGCCGGCAGCCAGCGGCCGCTGCCCGAAGCGTTCATGGAGGTCGCGAACCTGTGCTGCGGCGCGATCAACCAGGCGCTGACCGCGCCGTTTCCCGACCTGGGGATGTCGACGCCTTATCTGCTGAGCGGATCGAGCATCGATTACCTGGGCGCGCTGTCGCCCGATCACGTGGCCGCTTACGACCTGACGCTCGACGGCGGCGTGCGGGTCGGCGCGACGCTGTGCGTATGCGCGAACGCGCCGGTCGATTTCCACGTGCCGGAAACGGCCGTGATGGAAACCGGCGGCGAGCTCGAACTGTTCTGACCGACCCCGACCGACCATTAGGAAACCTTGAGATGACCGTAGACCAACCCGTCAGCAAGGTGCTCGTGCTGGACGACAGTCGCGCGCACGCCGACGCGATCAAGCGTTTCTGCGACGAGCACAACCTGGTCGGCCTGACCGTGCGGCGCAACCGGCTGCTGAAGGTGCTGCGCTCGAACATCGACCTCGGCGCGATCCTGTTGGCCGAGGATTACGGCGGCTCGCCGGCCGAGAGCGCGATCATCGCGACGCAGATCGATGCGCTGCGCCCCGAGCTGCCGATCATCCTGCGCCGCGACTCGCACGCGTCGCGCGACGGGTTGCCGGAGGCGCTCGCGCGCGTTGCGTGCGCGGCCTACGTCGCGGACGACATGACGCCGCTCAAGCGCGCGATCGACGAATACCTGTTCGGCCGCGATTACCCGAACGCGCTCGTGCGCGGCATCTCGGAGATCACCGAGGCGCGCCTCGACGGCCTGTTCCCGGGCATGACGATCGAGCACGAAACGCCGTGTATCGTGCGCGACCAGATCATCTTCGGCGAAGTGTTCAGCCTGATCGCGCTCGAAAGTGCGTGGTGCCGCGGCTACATGCTGCTGCAGACGAGCGAGCAGCCGCTGCTCGACATGCTCGGCGGCACGCGCGACGCCGGCCGCGCGCCGGATTTCCGCGACGTGAACGGCGTGCTCGGCGAGCTCACCAATCTCGTGTGGGGCGCGTTCAAGAACCGCTATCTCGGCGACGCCGAGGCACTGGCGCGCCATCCGGTGCAGGTGCCGCTCGTCGTCAATCACAAGCAGAAGTTCATCTCGTTCGGCGGCGACTGCCCGCAGCTCTGCTTCAAGTACCGGATGACCGACCCGGCATCGGGGCGCGCCGTCTGCATCGACCAGCGCTTCGTGTTCAGCCTGAGCTGGTCGCCGGAGGATTTCCGCGAATCGGTGCAGGACGTGGGGCCGATGGTCGAATCGGGTGAACTCGAACTGTTTTGAATGTTGAAGTCGCAACAAGGAAAGGGGAATACAGCATGGCAAAGATTCTGGTGGTCGACGATTCGGGCACGGTGCGCGACGAGGTCGCGGGTTTCCTGCGCAATCACGGGCTCGACGTCGCGACGGCCGTCGACGGCAAGGACGGGCTCGCGAAGCTCAAGGCGACGCCCGGCGTGCGCCTCGTGATCAGCGACGTGAACATGCCGAACATGGACGGCCTGACGATGGTCGAGAAGATCCGCGGCGAACTGGCGAATTCGACGGTCAACGTCGTGATGCTGACGACCGAAAGCAGCCCGGCGATGAAGGAGCGCGGCAAGGCCGCCGGCGTGAAGGGCTGGATCGTGAAGCCGTTCAAGGGCGACGCGGTGCTCGACGCGTTGAAGAAGCTCGCGGGCTGACGCGTGTCGGCGACGTCAGCTTGCAGGACGGTGCGACGGTCGAGGTCCGCTCCGCACCGCAGACGCCCGCGATGACTGCGCGGATGAATACGTTCGGCGCGATCCGGGGCGGTGTGCTGGCCATTGGTGCCATGGGTGCCGTCTTTTTCCTCGGTGGCGTCGGGCATCTGTGGCCGGGCGGGCGCGGGTGGCGCAGCGGGCGGCTCCCGGTCGCGCGCTGAAGCGGTCCCCCGTTCGTTACCGGGCGTCCGGCGCGGCGCTCGCGAATTCGTCGACGACGGCTTCGATCACCGCCTGCACGCGTGCGGTCTTGTAGAGATCGGCATGCGCGACGAGCCACACGTCGAAATGATTGCATCGTCGGGGCATGAGGCGCACCAGTTCCGGCTCGGCTTCGGCGCGGAAGCACGGCAGCTCCGCTATGCCGAGCCCCGCAAGCGCGGCCTCGACCAGCATCATCGTCGACGATGTCTGGAACATCACGCGGCCGCGCGACGTCGGTTCGCCGCACAGGGCGTCCCACATCGTCGGCACCACCGGCTGCTGGTACATCACCAGGTCGTGTCCTTCGAACGCACTGCCTGCGACCGGTTCGCCACGCTCGGCCAGGTAGCGGCGCGATGCGTAGATGCCCGTTTCGAGATGCCCCAGCAGCCTGACGATCAGGTCCGGTGATTCCGGCCGCAACGTGCGAATCGCGAGATCCGCTTCGCGGCGCGTGAGATTGGCGATTTCGGCCGACGTCACGCACACGACGTCGATGCCGGCGTGCCTGCGCCGCAAGCTGGCGATGGCGGGAATCACGAAACGCTTGCCGAGCGAGTCGGTCGTGGCGATGCGCACCGACCCGGCAAGCTGTTCGTCGAGCCCCATCACGCGTCGCTCGATGGTGAGCGACGCCCGTTCCATCGTTTCGGCGGGTTCGAGCAGCGCTTCGCCCGCGGTCGTCAGCACATAGAGGGTCGGGGTTCGGAGAAACAGGCGGGCCGAGAGTTCGTCTTCGAGCGCGGCGATCCGACGCCCCACCGTCGCCTGATCGACGTTCAGTTGCGCCGCGGCGCCGCGAAGCGTGCCGGTGCGCGCAAGGGCCAGGAAGAAGCGGGCGTTGTCCCAGTTCATACGGGTCGGCAGTGTCATCGGGCAGGGCGGCGGCGGGGAGTGGAGATGCATATCTGCATCAGGCAAATGCGAAATTATCACTTTTCTGCATCGTGTGCCGTTTCTAGACTCCCGGGATCTGCCTGGAGGTTTCATGCCCGATTGCCATCCCGTTTCCCTTCCCGTATCCATCACGACAGCGTGCCGCCCGACGGCCCGCGAACGCCGCTTCACGCTTGCGCTCGTCGCGATCGGCATGTTCATGGCGGTACTCGATACGACGATCGTCAACGTTGCGCTGCCCGCGATGCGCGCGAATCTCGGTGCGACGGTCGCGGCGCTCGCGTGGATCGTCGACGCGTATACGCTCAGTTTCGCCGCGCTGATTCTCGCGGGCGGCGCGCTGTCCGACCGGTTCGGTGCCAAGCACGTCTATCTCGCGGGGCTGGCGCTGTTCGTCGCGGCATCGGCCGGATGCGGCTTCGCGCCGTCCGTGGCCGTCCTCGTGGCCGCGCGATTCGTGCAGGGCATGGGCGCCGCGCTCTTTTTACCCGCGTCGCTCGCGGTCGTGCGCAGCACCTTCGACGTGCCTGCCGAGCGGGCGCGGGCGATTGCGGTATGGGCGGGCATCGCGTCGGTCGCGGTGGCCGTGGGCCCGGTGCTGGGCGGCGTCCTCGTGGACGATTTCGGCTGGCGCAGCGCATTCCTGATCAATGTGCCGACCGGCGCGGTCGCTCTTGCCGGGGCGGCCGTGCTCGTTCGGGCGTCGGTCGCGCGGCATGCGCGCCACTTCGATTGGGCCGGCCAGTGTGTCGGTGCGATCGCGCTCGGTGCGCTGTGTTTTGCCGTGATCGAGCTGCCGACGCGCGGCCCGGGTGCGGCGGAAGTCCGGGGCGCGCTGCTGGTCGCTGGTCTCGCCGCCTGCGCGCTGGTCATCATCGAACGGCGTGCTCGCGATCCGATGGTTCCGCTGGCGTGGTTTCGCAATCGCACCTTCGTCGCGATGAACCTGATGGGCAGCCTCGTTTATGTCGGGTACTTCGGCCTGCTGTTCGTCCTGAGCCTGTACCTGCACGGGCGCTTCGGCATGAGCGCGCGGCAGACGGGGCTGACGCTGTTGCCGTTCGCGTTGAGCCTGTCGCTTGGCAATCTGCTGTCTGGAAAATTGCAAGGCCGTGTCCATCCGGTTCGGCTGATGGCGAACGGTCTCGGGATGGCGGCGCTGGCCATGCCGGCACTCGCGGCAGCGTTGACGCTGCGTGCGCCGTGGCCGGTGGCCTGGGCGGCGATGGCCGCGTTCGGCACCGGAACCGCGCTGTCCGTGGCGCCGATGATCGCGACCGTACTCGAACAGGTGCCCGCGGACGCGGCGGGCGTGGCGTCGGGATTCCTCAATGCGGCGAGACAGGCAGGCAGCCTGTTCGGTGTGGCCATCGCCAGCGCCGCAACGATACTGCTGCCGAATCCGACCGCCGCCCTATGGGCGATCGCGGCGGTCGGTTGTATCGCCTATGCGACGGCCGCTCTTGCCGCGCGGACGGCAGGCACGGCGAGGGCCGCGCAACGGCGCGGTTGACGCGCGAGTCGCGTGGTTGTTGCACGACGGCACGCCGGCGACTGCGCATGCATGCGCGTCCGCGCGACTGGACGCCGCACGGAATGTGGAGGACGATTTCAACACCGTGCCGTGAACGGGCGTGCATCACCGCCGCCCGTTCGTGCCGCGCCGAATCCTGCCGAACCCCGTCGAGCGAATCATCATGGAATCCCATCAAGAGACTGCCGAGCCGATCCTGTTGCGCGACGCGCACGACGGCGTCGTCACGCTGCGATTGAATCGTCCGCAGCAATTCAACGCGTTATCCGAGGCGATGCTCGCGAGCCTGCACGATGCGTTCGATACGCTGGCGGCCGATCCGCATGTGCGCTGCGTCGTGCTGGCCGCCGAAGGCCGGGCGTTCTGCGCGGGCCACGACCTGCGGCAGATGCGCGGCACACCCGAGCTCGATTACTACCGCACGCTGTTCGCGCAGTGCAGCCGGGTGATGCTCGCGATGCGCGCGTTGCCGGTGCCGGTGATCGCACGCGTGCACGGCATCGCGACGGCGGCCGGTTGCCAGCTCGTCGCCGCGTGCGATCTGGCCATCGCGGCCGATACCGCGCGCTTCGCGGTATCGGGCATCAACGTCGGGCTGTTCTGCTCGACGCCGGCCGTTGCGTTGAGCCGCAACGTCACGGCGAAGCGCGCGTTCGACATGCTCGTGACCGGGCGTTTCGTCGATGCGGCGACGGCCGCCGCGTGGGGGCTCGTCAACGAGGCCGTGCCCGAGGACGCGCTCGACGCGGCCGTCGCACGCAAGGTCGCCGAGATCGTCGCGAAGAGCCCGGCCGCGGTGCGCTACGGCAAGCAGATGTTCTACCGCCAGCGCGAGTTGCCGCTCGACGAAGCCTATGCGTATGCGGGCGACGTGATGGCGCGCAACATGATGGAAGAGGATGCGGGCGAAGGGATCGACGCGTTCCTCGAGAAGCGCAAGCCGACGTGGCGTTCGTAGTGCGACGTCGAAGGCCAGTGAACGGCGCGGAAGGGCCGTAACCCGGGCCTGTCCCGTACACCGGAAAACGAACGGGCTGCCCGAGGCAGCCCGCAACCGAAGCGGCACTTGCAGCGTAGCGCGCGGCCGCGCGCCGCCGCAGCGACCCGGGTCAGCGCCCGTAGCTTCCGGTCCGCAGCGCCGGCTGTTCGCTCGACGCACCGGGCGGCACGATCACGACCGGCACGCGGCGCGCGAGCGCACACATCAGCTCGTACCCGATCGTGCCGCTGGCTTCCGCCACGTCGTCCACCTTCACCTGGTCGCCCCACAGCTCGACGCTCGACCCGATGCCCGCGCCCGGGCACGGCGTCAGGTCGACGGTCAGCATGTCCATCGACACGCGGCCGACGACGCGCGTCATCACGCCGTCCACCGCGATCGGCGTGCCGGTCGGCGCGTGGCGCGGATAGCCGTCCGCATAACCGCACGCGACGACGCCGATCCGCATCGGCCGGTCGGCCGTGAAGCGGCGGCCGTAGCCGACGGTTTCTTCCGGCGCGAGCGTCTGCACGCCGATGATCTTGCTCGTCAGCGTCATCGCGGGCATCAGCGGCGTGTCGGCGATATCCCGCGACGCACCCGTCGGCGATGCACCGTACAGGATCGTGCCGGGCCGCACCCAGTCGCGGTGCGCATGCGGATGCCACAGCACGGCCGCCGAGTTCGACGTCGAGCGCTCGCCGGGAATCCCCGCCGTGGCCGCATCGAACTGTTCGAGCTGCCAGTCGGCCTGGCCTTCGTCGGCGTTCGCGAAATGCATCATCAGCGTGATCTTGCCGATCGACGGCGCGCCGGCCGCGCGCTCCCACGCCGCGCGGAACACGTCGGGCCGGTAGCCGAGGCGGTTCATCCCGGAGTTCATCTTGAGCTGGATGTCGATCGGCTGCCGCGGCTTTGCCGCGATCAGCAGGTCGAGCTGTTCGTCGCAGTGCACGGACACCGTCAGCCGATGACGGTCGGCCAGCTCGACGTCGGCCGGCTCGAAGATCCCTTCGAGCAGCAGCACGGGCTTGTCCCAGCCGAGCTCGCGCACGCGCACGGCTTCGTCGAGGTCGAGCAGCGCGATGCCGTCGGCGGCGGCGAGGCCCGGATAGACCCGCTCGATGCCGTGGCCGTATGCGTCGGCCTTGACGACGGCCCACACGCGCGATTGCGCGGCGGTGCGGCGGATGAAGTCGAGGTTGTGGCGGATGGCGTCAGGGCGGATATGGGCGACGATGGGACGGGGCATGGCGATGTCTCGGATCGGATGTCGTTGGGCGCGCGCGGCGGCGTGGGTTCGGCAGTTCGGCGCGAAAACACGCCGGGCCAGTGTTGAACGCTATCTTATTGGTGTTCGACCAGTTTTAATTAACGTATTTGTCGACGATTTGGTGGAAATTTTTGTGTTCGTCCCGGCTGGGCGCGGCTGTCGACAGGCCGCGCAGCCGAGTCTCCCGTCTAGAAAACCGGTGCGCGAACGGCATGACGCAATGCTAAGCTCTCGGCGATCTTGTCATTGATCAATGTAACGATAAAGGAGGAGACTTTTGATGACGACGTCCCAGCTGTGCCTGTTCATCGTCGCGCTGCTGCCGTTCACGATGACGTTTCTCGCGAAGGCCCGCAAGGGTTACGACAACCGCGCGCCGCGAGACTACCTGGCGAAGCTCGAAGGCTGGCGCGCGCGGGCGCAGGCCGCGCACCAGAACGCATGGGAGGCGCTCGCGCTGTTCACGGCCGCGCTGGTGGTGGCATGGCACAACGGCGCGAACGTGCATCGCGTCGACCAGCTCGCGATGGCGTTCGTCGCGATCCGGATCGTCTACATGCTGATGTACTTGCTGAACTGGGCGTCGCCGCGTTCGCTCGTGTGGTTCGGCGGGATGGCGTGCGTGGTCGCGTTGTTCTTCGCTGCGCCGTAGGCGCCGGCAGGCAAGGCGAGGCCGGCTTCGTGCGCCGGCCCGTCAGGCGCCGCCCGCGCCGCGCGCGTGACTGTCGTTGGATGCGGGCGCAACGATCTTCGCAAGCGTGGCGGGTGGCGCGGCTTCGGCTTCGCGACGCAGGAACGCGATCAACGGATCGAGCAGCCGGTGCCGCGCGGACGGGTTGCGACGCAGCACGAAGCGCCATGACGCATCGCGTGCGAGGCCCGGCACCAGCGGAACCAGGCGCCCGCTGCGCAGTTCGGGCTCGATCAGCGGCACGCGGCCGAGCGCGATGCCCGCGCCGCCGACCGCCGCGCCGATCACCTGGCTGAAACTGCTGTAACGGACGATCTTCGTCTCGAAGTCGTCCGGCAAGCCGAATTCCGATGCCCAGTTGTGCCAGTCGATCTCGGGGCTGTTCTCGTGCATCTCCTGCAGCAGCCGCGAGCGGCACACGTGCCCCGATGCGTACGGAAACAGCTCGGGGCTGCACACCGGGAACACCGTCTCCCGGATCAGCACGTCGTCGTCGTCCCGCAGCCGGTGCGCGGGCACGTGCACGATCGCCAGATCGACGCCGCTGCGCGCGAAATCCGGTTCGTCGTCGAGCACGACGGCGTGCAGCGGCGTTTCGGGATGAAGCGACGAGAATTCCGCGAGGCGGCGTGCGAGCCACATTGCCGAAAACGGCGCGTTGGCGGAGACGGTGAGCCGTTGCGCGGTGCCGCGAATCTCGGCGCAGGCATCGGTGAGGCGCGACAGCGCATCGCTGACGGCCGGCAGCAGGCGCTCGCCGGCCGGCGTGAGGCCGATGCCGCCGAGCCCCGTGCTGCGTTCGAGCAGCCGCGCGCCGAGCGATTCCTCGAGCGCGCGAATCTGATGGCTGACCGCGCTCGTCGACACGTTCAGCTCGACCGCCGCGCGCGCGAACCCGCCGAGGCGGACGGCCGCCTCGAAAGCCCGCAACGCGCTGAGGGGAGGGAGGTGCGACATGGCGGGTATTGTAGTTGACTCAACACCCGTTGAAAAATCATCTTTTGCCGCGCGCGGGCCGCGCGGGTAGCCTCGATCCGGTCAAGAAAAATGCAACCAGACACTACCGGAGGGCTTCATGTATTTCGACCGACGACTATGGGCAATGATGGCGGGACTGCGCTGGCGGGTCGCCGCGGCAGTCGCGCTCGGACTGCTCGCGATGGGTGTCGGGATCCTGCGCTTCGTGTTCCTCGGCCGCGTGCTGGCGCTGGTCTTTTCCGGCGCGCCGGCGCGCAGCATCGGCGAAGCCGTCGTTGCAACGGCGGCCTGCGTGCTGCTGCGCGCGTGGCTCGACCATCGCCGCACGGTGCTCGCGCAGCACACGGCCGGGCGCGTGCAGGCCACGCTGCGCGCGCGGCTATTCGACCGGATCGCGGCGCTCGGCCCCGCATGGTTCAGCGGCGAACGCACGGGCGGCGTGATGCTGGCCGTCGTCGACGGCGTCGAGCAGCTGCAGACCTTTTTCGGCACCTACCTGCCGCAGCTCGTGATCGCCGCCTGCGCGCCGGTGATGATCTTCGCGGTGCTCGCGTGGTGGGACGTGCCGACGGCCGCCATCCTGCTGGTCGCGGCACTCGTCACGCTCGCGCTGCCGCAACTCGTGCATCGCGCCGACAAGCGCGCGGCGCTCGCGCGCTCGGCAGCGTTCAAGGCGTTCGGCGAGGAGTTTCTCGACGCGGTGCAAGGCCTGCCGACGCTGAAGGCGTTCGGGCAAGGCACGGCGTTCGGCGCGAAGCTGGCCGCGAAGGCGCGCGCGCTGTCCGACAGCACGTTCTGGGTGCTCGCGCTCGGCCTGCTGACGCGGCTTTTCACCGATCTCGGCACGGGCCTCGGCGCGGCCGCCGCGATCGCGGTCGGCGCGTGGCGCGTGCGGCACGGCGACATGAGCCTTGAGGCGCTGCTGATCGTGCTGATGGCCGGCAGCGAGATCTTCCGGCCGCTGCGCGACCTGCGGTCGGTGTTGCATCAGGGGATGATCGGCCAGTCGGCGGCGAATGCGATCCATGCGCTGCTCGACGCGCGGAGCCACACGCCCTGCACCGATGCGCCGCGCGTGCAGGGCCTGCGGCCGGAGATCGCGTTCGACGCCGTCAGCTTCGCGTATCCGGGGCGTCGCGCCGACGCGCACGCGGCGCTGAGCTTCTCGGTTCGCGAAGGCGAGACGGTCGCCATCGTCGGGCCGAGCGGCGCGGGCAAATCGACCATCGTGCGCCTGCTGCTGCGTCAGCACGATGCGCAGGGCGGCGCGGTTCGCATCGGCGGCCGCGACGTGCGTACGCTCGATGCCGGCCAGGTGCGCGAGATGATCGCGGTCGTCGCGCAGGATGCGACGCTGTTCGACGGCAGCGTCGCCGACAACCTGCGGCTCGGCCGCCCCGACGCGAGCGACGCGGACATGATCGCCGCCGCGCGTGCGGCCAACGCGCACGATTTCATCTCGGCGCTGCCGGACGGTTATGCGACGCGCATCGGCGAACGCGGGCTCATGCTGTCGGGCGGCCAGCGCCAGCGCCTCGCGATTGCCCGCGCGCTGCTGCGCGACGCACCGATCCTGCTGCTCGACGAGGCGCTGTCGTCCGTCGACGCGGAGAACGAAGCGTTGATCCAGCAGGCCCTCGACCGGCTCACGCGCGGGCGCACCACGCTCGTGCTCGCGCACCGGCTGTCCAGTGTGATCGGCGCCGACCGCATCCTGGTGCTCGACCAGGGGCAGGTGGTCGACGAGGGCACGCACGCGGCGCTGATCGCGCGTGACGGCCCGTATCGCCGGCTGATGGGGCCGCAACTGGAAGCGGTCGCCGAATCGGCCGGCGTGGCGACGACGGCCGGCACGACCTCGCGCGCGTCGTCCGGCCCGCAAGTGCGGCCGCTGAACGACGATGCGGCGGAGATCGGCTGGCCGGAAACGCTCCAGACGCTGCTGCGGTTCGTGCGGCCGTGGACGGGCAAGGTCGTGCTGACGGTGCTGTTCGGGATCGGCCGCGTGCTCGCGTTCATCGGTGTCGGCGTGATCGGCGCGCTGGTGGTCGGTGCGGTACCGGGCGGCCATGTGAGCCCGGCGCTCGTCACGGCGCTGCTCGTGATCGCGCCGGTGGCGGCCGTGCTGCACTGGCTCGAATCGTGGCTCGCGCACGACATGGCGTACCGGCTGCTCGCGGAAATGCGCATCGCGCTGTTCGCGACGCTCGAACGCCTCGCGCCGGCCGGGCTGCTGCGCCGCCGTTCCGGCGATCTCGTGTCGCTCGCGACGCAGGACGTCGAGACCGTCGAGTATTTCTATGCGCATACGCTGGCGCCCGCGTTCGTCGCGGTGCTCGTGCCGGCCGCCGTGCTGGTGCTGCTCGCGTCGGTCGCGTGGCCGCTCGCGCTCGCGCTGCTGCCGTTCCTGTTGTGGGCCGGGCTTGCACCGGTGCTGGCGCGGCGCGAGGTCGACCAGCTCGGCACCGGCGCGCGCGAAGCGCTCGGCCAGCTCGGCGCGCACCTGACCGAGACGATCCAGGGGCTCGCGGAGCTGACCGCGTTCCAGGCCGTCGCGCGCCGGCGCGAAGCGTTCGTGGCCGAAGTCGATGCATACCGGAAGCAACGCGCCAGGCTGCTCGACGACCTGTCGACGCAGAGCGCCGCACTGGAAGTCGCGAGCGGGCTCGGCGGGCTGGTCGTCGCGGCGCTCGGTGCGCTGCTGTGCGCGCGCGGCTGGTTTCCGCGCGAGTCGTTGCCGCTGCTGGTGCTGGTCGCGGTGGCTGCCTTCATGCCGGTTGCCGAAATCGGCCAGGTCGCGCGCCAGCTCGCCGACACGATCGCGTCGACGCGCCGCCTGCGCGCGCTGGAGAAGGAGCCCGTGCCGGTGACGGACGGCACGCATGCGCTGCCCGCCGATCCGGCGGTGCGCTTCGAGGCGACGTCCTTCACGTACCCGGGCCGCAGCGTGCCCGCGCTCGACCGCGTGAGCTTCGAGATGGCGCCCGGCAGCACGGTCGCGCTGGTCGGCGCGTCGGGCGCCGGCAAGTCGACGGTCGCGAGCCTGCTGCTGCGCTTCTGGGATCCGCAGCAGGGCCGCGTGACGCTCGGCGGCGTCGACCTGCGCGACCTGCGGCTCGACGACCTGCGGCAGCACATCGCGCTGGTTGCGCAGGATACCTACCTGTTCAACGACACGCTGGAGGCGAACATCCGGCTCGCGGCAAACGATGCGTCCGACGCGGACGTGCAGCGCGCGATCGAGCATGCGGCGCTCGGCGAATTCGTCGCGCGGCTGCCGGACGGGCTCGCGACGCGCGTCGGCGAGCGCGGCGTGCAGTTGTCGGGCGGCCAGCGCCAGCGCGTCGCGATCGCGCGTGCGTTCCTGAAGGATGCGCCCGTGCTGATCCTCGACGAAGCGACGTCCCACCTCGACACGATCAGCGAGCAGCAGATTCGCGCGGCGCTGGAAGACCTGATGACGCAGCGCACGTCGATCATCATCGCGCACCGGCTGTCGACCGTGCGCAATGCCGACCTGATCCTCGTGATGGAGCAGGGCAGCGTGATCGAGGCCGGACGGCACGCGGACCTGCTGGCGCGCCAGGGTGCGTATGCGCGGCTCGTGTCGCATCAGGCAAGCGGGGTGGCGGTGTAAGCGACGTCGCATCGGCGCGCGGGCCTCGCTTCCGGCAGCTCCGCGCGCATGCCGCAACATTCGTTGAGACACGCCGGCGGTAGCCTGCGTCGCGGGGGACGCCGCCCCGCCACGGCACCGTACCCGATCGCCGACGCTTCACGCTGACAAACCCAATGCGCGGGCCGCGACGATTGTTCGAGCGCCCGCGCCATCCTCCTCCTACCGTGCGTGACGCCCCGGGGCAGCAAGCCGGCCCGGTCACCGCCAACTACGCTCAGGCGCCGACGCCGTTCGGCGCTGGTGCTTCGCCCTGCGCCACACTCCCTTTCCTCCGATTTATCCGTGCCGCGCGCCCCGGTTTGTTTCGATGCATTTATCCGTTGCGCGTTTTTTTGTTGTCGTAGTATCGCGGTTGACAACACTTGTTGCACTAAGGTCTAATTCGACATCGCATGTTGCGGTGCGGCTTGATGTCGTCGTTACCGCCGGCCGGCTGGCCGGTCACATCGCTCAATCATGCGGAGAGAAACCATGAGTCGCCGTTCCTTCCTGAAAGCCGTCGCGGTCGTTGCCGCGCTCGGCGCAAGCCTCGCACACGCGGACACCAGGACGCTCGTCGTCGGCACCGACACGTCGTTCATGCCGTTCGAGTTCAAGCAGGGCGACAAGTATGTCGGCTTCGATCTCGACCTGTGGGCGGAGATCGCGAAGGACCAGGGCTGGAAATACACGATCCAGCCGATGGATTTCGCGGGCCTGATCCCGGCGCTGCAGACGCAGAACATCGACGTCGCGCTGTCGGGGATGACGATCAAGGAAGAGCGCAAGAAGGCGATCGACTTCTCCGCGCCGTACTACGACAGCGGTCTCGCGGCGATGGTGCAGACCGGCAACACGACGGTCAAGTCGATCGACGACCTGAACGGCAAGGTGATCGCCGCGAAGACGGGCACCGCGACGATCGACTGGATCAAGGCGCACCTGAAGCCGAAGGAGATCCGCCAGTTCCCGAACATCGACCAGGCCTACCTCGCGCTCGAAGCCGGCCGGGTCGACGCGGCGATGCACGACACGCCGAACGTGCTGTTCTTCGTGAACAACGAAGGCAAGGGCAAGGTGAAGGTCGCGGGCCAGCCGGTCAGCGGCGACAAGTACGGGATGGGTTTCCCGAAGGGCAGCCCGCTCGTGCCGAAGGTCAACGCGTCGCTCGTGAAGATCAAGGCCGACGGCCGCTACGCGCAGATCTACAAGAAGTGGTTCGGCGCCGAGCCGCCGAAGATGTAAGCGCGACGGCGCACCATGGCGCGGCCGGGCGGCCGCGCCGGTCTTGAATCGAACGGGGAGCGACAAGTGAATTTCGATTGGTCGGCGATCTGGGCGGCGTTGCCGGACCTGATGGACGGGGTCCGGTTGACGGTGTTCATCGCATTTTTCGGGCTGGTGGGCGGCTTCATCGTCGGGATGATCGCGGGCATGTTCCGCGCATACGGACCGAAGGCGATGAACGTGCTCGCCCAGGTCTATATCGAGTTGATTCGCGGCACGCCGATCGTCGTGCAGGTGATGTTCCTGTACTTCGCGCTGCCGCTGCTCGCGCATATCCGCATCGACGGCCTGACGGCCGCGATCATCGCGATCACGGTGAATTCCGGCGCGTATCTCGCGGAAGTGGTGCGCGGCGCGCTGCTGTCGATCCCGAAGGGGCTGACGGAAGCGGGGCTCGCGATGGGGTTGTCGATGCCGCGCGTGCTGCTGAAGGTGGTCGGGCCGCTGGCGTTCCGGCGGCTGATTCCGCCGCTCGGCAACCAGTGCATCGTGAGCCTGAAGGACACGTCGCTGTTCATCGTGATCGGCGTCGGCGAACTGACGCGCAAGGGGCAGGAAATCATCGCGGGCAATTTCCAGGCGGTCGAGATCTGGAGCGCCGTGGCCGTCATCTACCTGCTGCTGACCGGCGCGATGACGCTGACGCTGCGGCTCGTCGAAAAGAGGATGAGAATTCTATGAGCATGATCGAATTCCAGAACGTGTCGAAGAGTTTTGGCCACGTGCCGGTGCTGAAGCACATCGACCTGAAGATCGACGCGGGCGAAGTGGTCGTCGTGATCGGCCCGTCCGGCTCGGGCAAGTCGACGATGCTGCGCTGTATCAACGCGCTCGAGAAAATCACCGGCGGCGAGCTGCTCGTCGACGGCCAGAGCGTGCGCGGCAATGCGACGACGATCCGCAACATCCGGCTCGAAGCCGGCATGGTGTTCCAGCAGTTCAACCTGTTTCCGCAAATGACCGCGCTCGAGAACGTGATGTTCGGGCCGATCCAGGTGCGCGGCGCGTCACGCGCCGACGCACGCGACCAGGCGATGGCGCTGTTCGACAAGGTCGGCCTCGAATCGCGCGCGAATCATTACCCGTCGGAGCTGTCGGGCGGCCAGCAGCAGCGCGTCGCGATCGCGCGTGCGCTCGCGATCCGGCCGCGGCTGATGCTGTTCGACGAGCCGACGTCGGCGCTCGATCCGGAATTGCGCCACGAAGTGCTGAAAGTGATGCAGGATCTCGCCAACGAAGGGATGACGATGATCGTCGTCACGCACGAGATCGGCTTCGCGAAACGGGTCGGCACGCGCCTGCTGTTCATGGATCAGGGCGGCATTGCCGAGGACGGCCATCCGGTCGACCTGATCGACCGGCCGCCGACCCCGCGCCTGAAGGAATTCCTGAAACACGTGTCCTGAACGAAACCGAAATGGCCGACATGCCGCTTTCCCTTTCCCCCGTCATCGCCGGCGCGCCGTTCGACATCGGCGTGCGCCTCGGCGAGCTCGCCCGTCCCGTGTTCGACGCCTACATGCGGCAGAGCAGCGCGTGGCAGGCCGTGCGCCGCTGGCGCGGCCATCCGTTCGTCGATGCGCTGCGGCAGGCGGCGCTGGCCGCGTACCCCGATCTCGTCGCGGAACTGGACGGGATCGCGGCGGGTGTCGGCTGGCCGGCCGGGGATATCTTCCTGTGGAACTGCCGCGGCGAGCTGATCCACAACGCGCCGGACGGCTGCACGACGCTTGCCGCGCGCGACGCGGCCGGCACGCGCTGGATCGCGCACAACGAGGACGGCGATCCGTTCCTGCGCGAGCGCTGCCTGCTCGTCGACGTGCAGCCCGTGGGCAAGCCGGGCTTCGTCAGTTTCTACTACCCGGGCTCGCTGCCGGGGCACACCTTTGCCGCGAACCGGGCCGGGATCGTGCAGGCGATCAACAACCTGCGGATCAGGCCGCCCGCGCCGGGCGTGCCGCGCATGATCCTGGCGCGCGCCGTGCTCGATGCGGCGTCGCTCGACGAGGCCGCCGACGTGCTGCGCGTGAATGCGCGCGCGAGCGGCTTTCACCATACGCTCGGCGCGACCGGCGACACGCGGCTGCTGAGCATCGAGGCGAGTGCTGCGCGCTGCTCGGTCGTCGACGTGGCGACGCTCGCCGGGCACGCGAATCATCTCGTGCATCCGGGCTGTGGAGCAGAGGCGCAGATCGTCACGCAATCGTCGGCCGACCGCCAGCGCCGCGTCGACGCGCTCGTTCCCGGGATCGACGCGATCGATGAAGCCGCGCTGCTGCGCGTGCTTGGCGATCGCGCACCGGCAGGGCTGCCGATCTACCGCGACGATCCTGCGGACCCGGACGACGAAAATACGCTGGCCACGGCCGTGTTCACGATCGGCGCGGCGTCGATCGACGTCACCATTCACCAACAAGGCACGCAGCGTTTCGCGACGCGCATCGTGCCGTCCGGACGCGCGCACGACGCATCCTGATCCATGAGGCAACGCATGACGACCGTTTTCCATCGCGCTCCGCGCGCCACCTTGCCCGTCGCCGTCGCAGGCGACGGCATCGAGATCATCGATTCGACCGGCAAACGCTATATCGACGCGTGCGGCGGCGCGGCCGTTTCGTGTCTCGGCCACAGCAACCAGCGCGTGATCGACGCGATCAAGCGGCAGGCGCAGCAACTGGCCTACGCGCACACGTCGTTCTTCACGACCGACGCGGCCGAGGAACTTGCCGACCGGCTCGTCGAAGCGGCGCCGGCCGGCCTCGAACACGTGTATTTCGTGTCGGGCGGCTCCGAGGCGGTCGAGGCTGCGCTGAAGCTCGCGCGCCAGTATTTCGTCGAGAAGGGCGAGCCGCAGCGCCGCCATTTCATCGCGCGACGCCAGAGCTATCACGGCAACACGCTCGGCGCGCTCGCGATCGGCGGAAATGCGTGGCGGCGCGAGCCGTTCCTGCCGCTGCTGATCGAGGCGCACCACGTGAGCCCGTGTTTTGCCTATCGCGACCAGCTGGCGGGCGAAACCGACGAAGCGTATGCGCAGCGCCTCGCGGACGAGCTTGAGCAGAAGATCGTCGAGCTCGGCGCGGACAACGTCGCGGCGTTCGTCGCGGAGACGGTGGTGGGCGCAACGGCCGGCGCGGTGCCGCCGGTGCGCACGTACCTGAAGAAGATTCGCGCGGTGTGCGACAAGTACGGCGTGCTGCTGATCCTCGACGAGATCATGTCGGGGATGGGCCGCACGGGCTACCTGTACGCGTGCGACGAAGACGGCGTCGCGCCCGATCTGCTGACGATCGCGAAAGGGCTCGGCGCGGGCTACCAGCCGATCGGCGCGACGCTGGTGAGCGACCGCATCTACCGGACGATCGTCGACGGCTCGGGTTTCTTCCAGCACGGCCACACGTACCTCGGCCATGCGACCGCGTGCGCGGCCGCGCTCGAAGTGCAGCGCGTGATCGCCGAAGAGAAGCTGCTCGACAACGTGAAGGCGCGCGGCGAGCAGTTGCGCGCGTCGCTGCGCGAGCATTACGGCGCGCATCCGCATGTGGGCGACGTGCGCGGCCGCGGGCTGTTCGTCGGCGTCGAGCTCGTGCGCGATCGCGACACGAAGGCGACGTTCGATCCCGCGCTGAAGCTGCACGCGGCGGTCAAGCGCGAAGCGATGCAGCGCGGGTTGATGGTGTATCCGATGGGCGGGACGATCGACGGCGTTCACGGCGATCACATCCTCATTGCGCCGCCTTTCATTTGCACCACGCAGCAGATCGACGCGATCGTCGAGCGGCTGTCGGGCGCGATCGACGCTGCGCTCGCGTCGGCCGGCGCGTGAGCGCATTCGTTGAACGTTCTCCGGAGATCGCCATGACCAACAGATTGCCTCCGTTCGATCCCGCATCGGCCACCGATGAGCAGAAGGCCGTGCTGGCCGACATCCTCAGCGGCCCGCGCGGCAACCTGAACGGGCCGTTTCTCGGCTGGATCGCGAGCCCCGAGCTGGCCCAGCACGCGCAGAAGCTCGGCGCGTTCTGCCGTTATCGCACGGGCCTGCCGCTGCGGTTGTCGGAACTCGCGATTCTCGTGACGGCCGCGCGCTGGCGCTCGCAGGCCGAGTGGCACATCCACCATCCGATCGCGCTCGAAGCGGGGGTGCCGGCCGCGACGGCCGACGCCATTCGGCTCGGCGTCGCGCCCGCATTCGAATCGGACGACGATGCGCTGATTCATGCATTCGCGAGCGAGTTGTACGACACGCGGCGCGTGAGCGACGCGACGTTCGAACGGGCGCAAGCGCGCTTCGGCCACGAAACCGTCGTGAATCTCGTTGCATTGCTCGGCTACTACGCGCTCGTCGCGATGACGCTGAACACGTTCGGCATGCGCGCGGACGGGCAGACCGAATTGCCGTTTCCGGAGTAAGGGCGGCGTTCCGGTCGTGCCGGAGCGGGGTGGCGATACGTCTGACGAACATCGTGACGACCTGCTGCCGGCACAATGCAACCAAATGTATTCATGCGGGATCGGCGGCCGATCGCCGCGTATGATGGCTTGTTCACGTCGACATGATCGGTGAGCAAGCATGACGAGTACCCGCAAGACCTTGATGATCGCCGGTGGGCTCCTGGTAGCCGCGGCCGGCACTGCCTACGTGATGCTCCTGCGCGCGGACCACCGTGCGATCGAAGACGCCGGCATCGGCGATTCGGCCGCACCGGCGGCCGTGGCACCCGCGAACAACGATCACGCGGTGCAGGGCGCCATCGCGCCGCCGGCCCCGGCGGCCCGGGCCGATACCGCATCGAAGCAGGCAGCCGTTTCCCCGCAGCCACCCGCCCCGGCAACGCCCGCACCCGCACCTGCACCCGCGCGTGTCAGTGCCGCACCCGCATCCGTCCCCGCCGTTCCTGTCGTCAGCGAGAAAGCGCAGCCGAGCGCGCCGCCGCCGAAGGTCAATGTCGTGACCATCGACGCGCAGGATTCGACCCCGCCGGCCGCAGCGCCGGCTGCGAAACCTGCCCGGGCGGTTGCCCCCGCGCAGGTCACGGAACGCGCGCCGCGCAAGCGCGACGGTCTCGAACGCCACGCGGCCGCCGCGCCTTCCGCAACGAAATCCGAAACGCCGGAGACGGCCGCGCTCGTGAGGGAATCGGCGAAGCTCGATCCGTCGTTGCCGCCGCCGCCTGCGTCGTCGATGTCGTCGACATCATCGATATCGTCGAGCGCCGGTTCGTACCGGCAGGGCGGTTCGTCGTCGGGCGCGAATCCGGTTGCCGCTGCGATGACCGAGCAACTGGTCAGGCAGTCGAGCAGTGTCAAGCCGCCGTCACCGGCGCCGGTGAACGACGCCCCGACCACGACCAAGTAACCGCGATCGCACTTGGAATAAAAAGGGCCCCGCACGCCGACCAAAGCATGCGGGGCCAAGAGAGACAAACCGTTATGCCGATGTGCGGCGCGCGTTACGCGGCGACCGCTTCCTCGGCCTGCGGTTGCGCGGCGGCAACCGGTGCAACGTCCTGCCGGATCAGGTGGTCGAACGCGCCGAGCGATGCCTTCGCGCCTTCACCCACCGCGATCACGATCTGCTTGAATGGCACCGTCGTCACGTCGCCGGCCGCGAACACGCCCGGCACCGACGTCGCGCCGCGCGCATCGACGACGATCTCGCCGTGCTTCGACAGTTCGACCGTACCTTTCAGCCATTCGGTGTTCGGCACGAGGCCGATCTGCACGAACACGCCTTCCAGATCGATGCGCTGCGTGTCGCCCGAGCGCAGATCCTTGTAGACGAGGCCGTTCAGCTTGCTGCCGTCGCCGGTCAGCTCGATCGTTTGCGCCTGCGTGACGATCGTGACGTTCGGCAGGCTGCGCAGCTTGCGCTGCAGCACTTCGTCCGCGCGCAGTTGCGCGCCGTATTCGATCAGCGTGACGGCCTTCACGATGCCGGCGAGGTCGATCGCGGCCTCGACGCCCGAGTTGCCGCCGCCGACCACCGCGACGCGCTTGCCCTTGAACAGCGGGCCGTCGCAGTGCGGGCAGTACGCGACACCGCGGTTGCGGTATTCGCGCTCGCCGGGCACGTTGATTTCGCGCCAGCGCGCGCCGGTCGCGAGGACGATCGTCTTCGCCTTCAGCACCGCGCCGTTCGCGAGGCGGATCTGGTGCACGTCGCCCGGAATCAGCGCATCGGCACGCTGCACGTCCATGATGTCGACGTCGTACTGCTTCACGTGCTGCTCGAGCGCGGTCGCGAACTTCGGCCCTTCGGTTTCCTGCACCGACACGAAGTTTTCGATTGCCATCGTGTCGAGCACCTGGCCGCCGAAACGCTCGGCGACGACGCCCGTCGCAATGCCCTTGCGTGCCGAGTAGATGGCGGCTGCCGCACCTGCCGGGCCGCCGCCGACGATCAGCGTATCGAACACCGGCTTGTTCTCGAGCGACTTCGCGGCACGTGCGCTGGCACCCGTATCGAGTTTCGCGAGGATTTCCTTCACGCTGCTGCGGCCCTGGCCGAACGACGCGCCGTTCAGGAACATCGTCGGCACGGCCATGATCTGGCGCGACTCGACTTCATCCTGGAACAGCGCGCCGTCGATCGCGACGTGGCGGATGCTCGGGTTGATCAGCGACATCACGTTCAGCGCCTGCACGACTTCCGGGCAGTTCTGGCACGACAGCGAGAAATACGTTTCGAACGCGTAGTCGCCGTCGAGCGCGCGGATCTGTTCGATCACGTCGTCGTCGAGCTTGATCGGGTGGCCGCCGGTCTGCAGCAGCGCGAGCACGAGCGACGTGAATTCATGGCCCATCGGGATGCCGGCGAAGCGGATGCCGGCCGGCTTGCCGGGCTCGCCGATCGAGAACGACGGCTTGCGCTCGGCGTCGTCGCGGCGTTCGGTCACGGTCACGCGATCCGTCAGCGACGCAATCTCGTTCAGCAGCGCCAGCAGTTCCTGCGATTTCGCGCCGTCGTCGAGCGAAGCGACGAGTTCGATCGGGCGCGTGATTTTTTCGAGGTACGCTTTCAGTTGGTTCTTGAGATTGGCATCGAGCATGGCGTTTCGGATTCCGTATTGATGATTCTGGTCGGGCACGTCGTGCCGGAGGAGGGCGCGGGCCGCATGCGGCGGCGGCCCGTCTTCGTGTGTCTCGCGCGCCTCGTGCGAGGCGCGCGGAGCGATCGTCAGATCTTGCCGATCAGGTCGAGCGACGGGGTCAGCGTTTCCGCGCCCGGCGTCCACTTGGCCGGGCACACTTCACCCGGGTGCGCCGCGATGTATTGCGCAGCCTGCACCTTGCGCAGCAGTTCGCCTGCGTCGCGGCCGATGCCGTTGTCGTGGATTTCGCACAGCTTGATCTCGCCTTCCGGGTTGATCACGAACGTGCCGCGCAGTGCCATCCCTTCTTCCTCGATCAGCACGTCGAAGTTGCGCGACAGCGTGAGGGTCGGGTCGCCGATCATCGGGTACTTGATCTTGCCGATCGTGTCCGACGTGTCGTGCCATGCCTTGTGCGTGAAGTGCGTGTCGGTCGACACGCCGTAGATTTCGACACCCAGCTTCTGGAATTCCGCGTAACGGTCGGCGAGGTCGCCCAGCTCGGTCGGGCAGACGAACGTGAAGTCGGCCGGGTAGAACACGACGACGGACCACTTGCCCTTGAAGTTCTCTTCCGAGACGGGCACGAAGTCGCCGTTGTGGTAAGCGGTTGCCTTGAACGGCTTGATTTGGGTGTTGATGATCGGCATCTGGTGAGTTCCTTTGCTTCAGTGGTGAGTGGAGTGTTGCCAGTATCCGGGTTCACCCTGAGCTTGTGAAATTGCTTGTTTCAATCCGGGGCATCGGGAATTTCTATCTGCTTCCGGCCCTTGATTGGGTGGGGCTTGGGGGGCTTGCGAGGCGGTGGGCGGATAGCCGATGAATGCGGGTTGACAGCGGGGCAGTTTGGCGTGACGTGCCGGCGCGAGTAGCTGGCACATTGCGTGCGCAGGATGGTCGTTTCGCGCGTTCGTATCAGGTGCTGCGGGAGGGCCGAGTTCCGGCGCATACAACGGGCTCGGACTCGGAGGTGACTTGGCGCTGACTCAGAGCTTGTAGGGCACGCGAACGCCGGGTTCGGTGGCAGGGAAGTTCTTCGTGTTGCGCGACACGAGCAGTAGACCGTTCACTTGTGCCGATGCCCAGACGATTGCATCGGGAAGGCGTATGCGGCGTTCCTTGCGGATTGTCACGGCACGATTCGCAACCGGGCTGTCCAGTGCGATGACATCGAACGACGACAGCCACGCGCGGATGGGTGCCTCGTCCTGTGCGGACGTGCCGACCAGGACCTCCATCCACGAGATCGTGCTGATCGCCCGATAGTCGTAGCGGCCCAGCTCCGCACGAGCGGATTCCACGCCGCCCAGATAGTCGATCAGGATGTTGGTATCGAAGAGAGCTTTTACCATTCCGAGCGCAGTTCTTCCTGATAGGTGAGCCCGTCGACCTTGCGATCTTTCCAGAGACCGAAGACGTCGTCGGCAAGCCGGTGCTTGTGCAAGGCAATATAGGCATCGATCGCGTCGCGGATGATTGCGGCGCGGGGACGATGTTGAGTCTCGACGATGACGGCCAACTCGTCGAGTTGGCCGTCCGACAGATCGACCAGAATTCGGCTCATGATAGCCTCCGATATATGATATGCATATCATATATACTAAATCTTTCGGCCGCAAGACGGTAGCAAGCGAATCGGCGCAGCGTACCCCGCTCACATCCCCGCCATCTTCCTCAACCACTCCGCCAGCCGCCGCGCCCCGTCCGGCATGTCCGCGTCCTCGCGCGTGCACAGGTAGTAATCGCGCCCGTCGTCGAGCGCGTGATCGAACAGTTTCACGAGCTCGCCATTCGCCAGTTCGCGTTCGACCAGCGGCGCGCGCAGCAATGCCGCGCCGAGATCCGCGCGCGCGGCGCTCAGCGTCAACTGGCCGTCCTCGAACATCGGCCCCACCGCATGCGACACATGCCGCACCCCGGCGCCCTGCAGCCAGTTGACCCACGTGCTGCGATCCTCGTCGTGCACGAGCGGCGCGCGCGAGAGATCGGCCGGCGTGCGGAACGGCCCGTGGCGCTTCAGGAACGACGGGCTGCACATCGGCACCATCGCGCCCGGCAGCAGGCGTTCGCAGCGATAGCCGGGCCAGTCGCCGGTGCCGAAGCGGATCGACAGGTCCGACGCATCGCTGCGGTAGTTGCGGTGATGCGCATACAACACCGTGACGTCGACGTCCGTGTTGTCGGCCAGGAACGCATGCAGCCGCGGAATGAACCAGCCGATGCCGAGCAACGGAATCAGGCTGACGGTGATCTGCCGCAGCGACGAGCGGTCGCGCACGAAGCGCGTCGCGCTGCGCAGCACCGAGAACGCGGCGCTGATCGAGCGGTAGTAATCGCGGCCTTCGTCGGTGAGCGCGAGCAGCCGGCCCTCGCGCACCGTCAGCGGCGTCTGGATGAACGCCTCGAGCAGCTGCAGCTGATGGCTGACCGCCGATGGCGTGATGTCGAGCTCGCCCGCGGCGGCGGTCACCGACCCGAGGCGCGCGAAGGCTTCGAACGCACGCACCGCGCGCAGCGGTGGATCGTGCGGCAATTGTTCGATATTTTTCATGTGTCGAATTTTATCGAAAAATCAGGGTAAGCGACAACACAAAAATATCCTGCATTTACAGTGATATAGGTTAATGTGTCGCCAACGGTATAAGCATCCAACAATTGGATATTTGGGGTTTGGGTGCTCAATATTTAATATTTTTCATGTTTTGATTCGATCCACCGATCCCCGCACATGAAAATCGCTTTCCTCCACGCCAGCCTCGCATTCTCGGCGGCCGCCCTGGTCGCCTCGGTTCCCGCCTTCGCGCAATCCGCGCCGCAGACGGTCCTGATCGGTCTCGCCGCGCCGCTCACCGGCCCGTCCGCGCGGATCGGCAAGGACCTGCAGAACGGCGCGCAACTCGCAATCGACGATGCGAACGCGAAGCATCCGACCATCGGCGGCAAGCCGGTCGTCTACAAGCTCGTTGCGGCCGACGATCAATCGGATCCGCGCACGGCCGTCGCGGTTGCGCAGCAGCTCGTCGACCAGCACGTGATCGGCGTCGTCGGCCACTGGAACACGGGCTGCAGCGTGCCGGCATCGCGCGTCTACCGCGATGCGGGCATCCCGCAGATCGCGCCGGCGTCCACCGGACATCAATACACGCAGCAGGGCTATGCGACGGCGTTCCGCATCATGGGTCACGACGATGCGGGCGGCAACTTCACGGGTGCGTATGCGGTGAAGACGCTGAAGGCGAAGCGTATCGCGGTGATCGACGATCGCACGTCGTTCGGCGCGGGGCTCGCCGACCAGTTCATCAAGGGCGTGCAGGCGAACGGCGGGGCGATCGTCGATCGCCAGTACGTGAACGACAAGACGACCGATTTCAGCGGCGTGCTGACCGCGATCAAGGGCAAGCGCGCGGATCTCGTGTTCTTCGGCGGCCTCGATGCACAAGCCGCGCCGATCGCGCGCCGGATGCGCCAGCTCGGCGTGAACGCGCCGCTGCTCGGCGCGGGCGGCTTCGTGAGCCAGACCTTCCTGTCGCTCGCGGGCAAGGACGGCGACGGCGTGACGGCGCTCGAACCGGGCCTGCCGCTCGACCGGATGCCGGGCGGCAAGGCATTCGACACGCAATACCAGGCGCGCTTCCGTGCGCCGATCGAACTGCATGCGCCGTTCGCGTACGACGCGGCGGCCACGCTGATTGCGGCCGCGCAGAAGACCGGCACGACGCAGCCGGCGAAGCTGGTCGCCGCGGTGCGTGCGATCGACCGGCCCGGCGTGACGGGGCGGATCGCGTTCGACGGCGAAGGCAACCTGAAGGACCCGGCCTTCACGATCTACCAGGTGCGCGGCGGCAAGTGGGCCGTCGTCGACGTGCTCGGCGGCTCGCGCACCGCGACCAAGTAAACAACACGGCGCGACACAGCGCGATACATCGATAAAACGACCCGGACGATCCCCATGACCGAAGCGACCCAGACATCCGCCGCCGCACCCGAGGACACGCGCCTCGGGATCCTCGCGCGGCGCCGCATCGAAGCGGAAATCATCAAGCCGATCTACGAGATCATGAAGCGCGAGTTCGGCGCCGAGCGCGCGCAGGCCGTGATCGCGGAAGCCGTGCGCGGCGCGGCCGTCGACGCCGGCCGCACGTTCGCCGCACAGGAGCCGGGCGGCACGAGCGTGAAGTCGTTCATCGCGCTGCAGGTGCTGTGGGAGAAGGACGATGCGCTCGACGTCGAGGTGCGGCGCGCGGACGATGCGCACTACGACTACGACGTGCATCGCTGCAGCTACGCGGAGATGTATCACGCGATGGGGCTCGGCGAGATCGGGCATCTGCTGAGCTGCGCGCGCGACAGCCATTTCATCCAGGGTTATGCGCCGGACATCGCGCTCACGCGCACGAGCACGATCATGCAGGGCGGCAAGCGCTGCGATTTCCGTTACGCACTGCAATCCGCGCCGGAGAACGGCGATGCGTGACGATCACGGCAGCGTGGATAACGCGAGCGCGCCGCGCGTCGACGGCGATCGCCTGTGGGCGTCGCTCGAGCGGATGGCGCAGATCGGCGCGACGCCGAAGGGTGGCGTCTGCCGTCTTGCGCTGACCGACCTCGATCGCGAGTCGCGCGACCTGTTCGTGCAATGGGCGCAGGACGCCGGCTGCACGGTGCGCGTGGACCGGATGGGCAACGTGTTCGCACGCCGCCCGGGGCGCAATCCCGACGCCGCGCCGGTCATGACGGGCTCGCACGCCGATTCGCAGCCGACGGGCGGCCGCTACGACGGCATCTACGGCGTGCTCGGCGGGCTCGAGGTCGTGCGCGCGCTGAACGACGCGGGCGTCGAGACCGAGCGCCCGATCGACGTCGTGATCTGGACCAACGAGGAAGGCTCGCGTTTTGCGCCGGCGATGGTATCGGCCGGTGTGTTCTCGGGGGTCTATACGCTCGAATACGGGCTGTCGCGCACCGACGGCGCGGGCAGGACGATCGGCGAGGAACTGGCGCGGATCGGCTACGCGGGCACCGAGCCCGTCGGCGGCTATCCGGTGCACGCGGCGTATGAACTGCATATCGAGCAGGGCCCGATTCTCGAACGGGCCGGCAAGACGATCGGCGTCGTGACGGGCGGGCAGGGGCAGCGCTGGTACGAAGTGACGCTTACCGGCGTCGACGCGCACGCGGGCACGACGCCGATGGAGGTCCGCCGCGATGCGCTGGTCGGCGCCGCGCGGATGATCTCGTTCATCGAGGTGCTCGGCCGCCGTTACGCGCCGGACGCACGCGCGACGGTCGGGATGATCGAGGCGCGGCCGAACTCGCGCAACACGGTGCCGGGCGGCTGCTTCTTCACGGTCGAGTTTCGTCATCCGGACGATGCGGTGCTCGACGAACTGGACGCGGCGCTGCGTGCCGAACTTGCGCGTGTGGCCGATGAAACGGGCCTCGGTGCGCAGATCGAGCAGATTTTCACGTATGCGCCGATCCCGTTCGCGCCGCGCTGCATCGACGCCGTGCGTGACGCGGCACGGGCGCTCGGGCTGTCGCACATGGACATCGTGTCCGGCGCGGGTCATGACGCGTGTTATGTCGCGCGCGTTGCGCCGACCGGGATGATCTTCGTGCCGTGCGTCGACGGGTTGAGCCACAACGAGGCCGAAGCGATTACGCCCGAGTGGGCGGCGGCGGGGGCGGATGTGCTGTTGCGTGCGGTGTTGCGGAGCGCGCAAGAGGCCTGAGCCCGAGCGTGACGGCAGCGGCCCGGCGGCAGGGTGTGCGCCGGGCCGCGCCGGTTTCGGCCTGGCGCCGCGAACGCGAAATTCGCGTCAGGCCACCGGCGAATGCCGATCGATGTATCGGCGCATCACGTAAAACGCAGTATCGGTGCGCCCCGGCATCGTGACCAAGGCACCATCGGCCGCAAACCCGAGCTTTTCATAGAACCGGTACGCCACTTCGCGTGCCGTACACCACACGAGCGCGGCCTCGTGCGCTTGCGCATGCCGCACGCATACCTGCACCAGCACGCGCCCGAAGCCCATGCCGCGCACGGCAGGATGAACGGCCATTCCGCGAAGCCGCCACGCGGGCCGTGCCGGATCGTCGTCGCGCGGCTCCTCGCAGAGCGAGGCGACCGCCACGATGTTCGACCGGTTGTCGCGCACGCCGACATGCAGCGTCGTCGGCGCATGGTCGCCAGCCAGTTCGCATGCGTTCAGGTCGCCGTTCAGCAGGATCGCTGCCCGGAGCGGGTGCGTCTGCGCGGCGTCGATCGATGCGATGGTGAACAGCGTGTCGCCTGAAGTCATCAACGTTCCTCGTGCAGTCGGGCCGCGCGTTATCGAGCGGCCTTGCGCCGCGCCATATACGCGAGATACGCGACGATCTGTTCGAGTTCCCGGTCGCTCAACTGGTCGGGCGGAAACGCCGGCATGACGCGGCCCGGCCAGTCGCGCACCGATGCCGGGTTGCGGATGTAGCGGCGCAGCGCGGCCGGCTGGAAGTAGTCGACCGGGTTCATCGGCGTGTTCAGGTCAGGGCCGGCATGGCTGCTGCCCGCGCCGTCGAGCCGGTGGCACGCGAGGCATTGCGTGACGAACAGGTGCTGCCCCGCGCGGGCCGGATCGTCGGCGGGCAACGCGGCATCCACGGCAAGCGACGGCCAGCGCGCGAGCGGCGACGATTCGATCGTGACGCGCACGATCTGGTACGGCCACTGCTCGCCGCGCACCGACGCGGCGTCCGGCCCGAGCCACACCAGATAAAACGGCCCCGCACTGACCTGCTTGCCGGGCAGCTTCGGCCATGGATGGGCCGGGTCCTCGATCGCGAGCCACGGAACGGCACCGGCCGGCGCACGGCGGCGCACGAGATCCAGCGGCAGTTGCGCGGCGAAGCCGTCGGCGGCGCGCGTTTCGAGCACGCCGTCGGCGGGCAGCGGCGTGTCGCCGAGCAGCGCGGCGAACGGCACCGCGCGGAACGTCATCGGCCGGCCGTACGCGATGTCGCGCGGCACACGGATGTCCGTCGCGTCGGGGCGTGCGAGCAGCGTCTGCCGGGTGAGGGTGCGGGCCGAGCCGTCGGTGTCGAGTTCGAGCGTGGACTGGGCCGACGCGCGTTGTCCGAGCAGGCAAACCGTCAGCAGCACGAGCGAAAACCACTGGCGCTTCAGCATTCGTTCTCCGGGAAGGGGCGTTCCGGCGGCGGCAGGAGGCGGGGCGCCGCGGCCGATGGAAGGAATCGGGCGACAGTCTATCCGGTACGCGCGGCGCTGGCGACTGCGGCGCGGGACGGATGACCGGTTCCGCGCGACGGTGTATCGTGCTTCGTCCCGCACCGGGTGCGGCCAGCCGCAACCGACGCCGGGCCGCGGGCGCGAGGATACCGTCGGCGCCGCGCGGCCCGGCGGCATTCAACGAGACCGGACAACACGCATGGACTCCCCGGCAGAGCGGGCGCTTGTCCATATCCGACGATCGTGGCCGCCGGCGCGATCGAACGCATCGCCGTCGACCGCATCGTGACGCCGGCCGTGCTTGGCCGCGCGCGCGACGGCACACTGGACTATCAGACGGCCAAATGGGTGTGGCATTGCATGGCGCGGTTTGGACTGGAGCGCGAAAACGCGGACTGACCGCACCCATCCGGCATGAGCCGCGCGCCACCGGCGCGATGTCGCTTCAATGACTCGAGCAAGGCGCTTCGCGTTTCGGCATCGGCGTGTCACGCGCCGGTTCGAAATCGGCTTCGCGCGTGCCCGACGGCGTCAGCGACACGAAATGCATCGCGTTGCCGCGCGCCGGGAAACCGGCGATGCCCGTCATGCCCCACGGAATCGGCGAACGCTGCACGCCGCCGATCGCGATCTCCGCCGGCCCGAGCGCCAGCGTCAGCAGCCGCCCGTCGCGGATCGGCACGTACGCATGCGTGCCGGACACCCCGATGCCGGATTCGCGCACCGACGCCGGCAGGCAGTCGAGCGTCGCCGTGCGGCGGCCGTCCGGCGCGATCAGCATCGCGATGCCGCGATCGTCCGCCGTCGTCGTGACGACGATGAAGCGGTCGATCTCCGGCACATACGCCGACGCGTAAACGTAGTACTGGATCGCGTCGTTCAGCGTCCCCAGCTTGTCCAGCTTCGCGGTGACCGGGTCGAACATCGCGTATTCGAGTATCGCGTCCGTGCTGCCTTCGATGAACTTCTGCCACACGAGCAGCGCGGCATGCGGCGAGCCCGCGACCACGGGCCACCACTCGCGGCGGTGCGGCGCGACCGCGACGTGGTTCAGCACGCGCCCGGCCGCGTCGTAGGTCTTCACGTAGACACCGTTGCCGGTGCCGAGGTTGTCGACGCCGCCGCCGTCGATCCAGTCGGCGGAATAGAACACGACGAAGCGGTCGGCAGCCGTGGCGACGTGCCCCGAGTGGCCGCCCGATTCGACGTCGTTCGGGTAGGGCTTGACCGGCTTCAGGTCGCGGCGGTACACGCCGTAGCGCTGGCTGACTTCCTGCGGCGCGTTCCAGCCGTCCTCGAACGTGACGAAGATGTCGCCGCGCGCGTTCTGCGCGATCGACACGGGTTCCTGCGCCTCGGGGCGGCTGATGAACGTACGGACGTGCAGCAGGTGCGCCGCGCCGGGCAGCCATTCGCCGACGTACACGTCATGCGGCCAGTTGCCGCTGCGCATCGCGCCGCGCGGCACGATGCCCGAGCTGCTGAAGAACACCCAGCGCTTGCCGCTGCCGGCGTCGGCCACGCCGATGCCGTGCATGAAGCTGCGCGGATCGGCGGTCGGGTGGGGGGACGGGGCGGCCGGCACGGTGACCGTATGCACGGCCGGCGTGGCGGCGAAGGCCGGCGGCGCCGTGACGATGCCGCATGCGCCGCACAGCGCGGCCGCGACGCACCGCGCGACCGCCTGCGCCGGGCGCGCTCGCCACCTCATTCGACGGTCACCGATTTCGCGAGGTTGCGCGGCTTGTCGACGTCGGCGCCGCGCGCGCAGCCGACGTGATACGCGAGCAGTTGCAGCGGGATCACGTTGACGATCGGCGACAGCAGGTCGCTCGATTCGCGCACGCGGATCAGGTGCGTGTCGCGGTCGGCGTCGATGTCGAGTGCGCTGCCCGCCAGCACGTAGAGCCGCCCGCCGCGCGCGCGCACCTCGGCCATGTTGGACTTCAGCTTCTGGAACAGGCGGTCGTCCGGCGCGATCGTGACGACCGGCATCGCGCTCGTGACGAGCGCGAGCGGGCCGTGCTTCAGTTCGCCGGCCGCATAACCTTCGGCGTGGATGTACGACACCTCCTTGAGCTTCAGTGCGCCTTCCAGCGCGATCGGAAAATGAATGCCGCGCCCGAGGAACAGCGCGTTTTCGGTACGCGCGAATTTCGCGGCCCAGCCCATGATCTGCGTTTCGAGCGCGAGCGCGTGGCCGATGCGCTCGGGAAGCGCACGCAACTGTTTCAGGTGCAGCGCGACCTGCGCCGCGTCGAGCCGGCCGCGCAGCTGCGCGAGCGTCAGCGTCAGCACGAACAGCGCGACGAGCTGCGTCGTGAACGCCTTCGTCGACGCGACGCCGAGCTCGATGCCGGCCCGTGTCAGGAACCGCAGCGGCGCGTTGCGTGCGATCGTGCTGGTCGCCACGTTGCAGATCGCCATCGACAGTTCCTGGCCCATGTCGCGTGCCCGTTCGATCGCGCCGATCGTGTCGGCGGTTTCGCCCGATTGCGAGATGCCGACGACGAGCGTGCGCGGATCGGCCACCGTGTCGCGGTAGCGGAATTCGCTGGCGATCTCGACCTGGGCGGGCACGCCCGCGATCGACTCGAGCCAGTATTTCGCGGTCAGGCCCGCGTAGTAGCTGGTGCCGCAGCCGAGCAGCAGCACGCTCCTGACTCTCGACAGTCGCGCGCGCGCGGCGTCGGTCGCGTCGAACAGCGCCGGCGAGATCGTGTCGATGCCGTCGAGCGTGTTGTCGATCGCCTTCGGCTGCTCGAAGATCTCCTTCTGCATGAAGTGCTGGTACGGGCCGAGCGCGGCGTCGCCTTCGCGCGCCTTCACCTGGCACAGCGGGCGCTGGGCGTCGTGCCCGCCCGAGTCGACCACGGCGATGCGCTCCGGCGTGATCAGCGCGACGTCGCCGTCCTCCAGGTAAACGAAGCGGTCGGTCAGGTCGCCGAGCGCCGCGCAATCCGACGCGAGGTAGTTCTGTTCGGCCCCGATGCCGATCACGAGCGGCGAGCCCGCGCGCGCGGCGACGAGGCGCTGCGGCTCGCGCGCGCTCAGCACGGCGATCGCATACGCGCCGTGCAGCCGCTTCACCGCGCGCACGACCGCGTCGAACAGGTCGTCGCGATAGAGGCTGTGGATCAGGTGCGCGATCACCTCGGTATCGGTCTGGCCGCGAAACGTGTAGCCGCGCTCGCGCAACTCCACGCGCAGCGCGTCGTGGTTCTCGATGATGCCGTTGTGCACGACCGCGATCGTGTCGCCGGACATGATCGGATGCGCGTTCATTTCCGACGGTGCGCCGTGTGTCGCCCAGCGCGTATGCGCGATGCAGGTCTGCGCCTCGAGGCCCAGCGTCAGCACGCGGGCCTGCAGGTCGGTCACGCGCCGCAGCGTGCGCTCGCTGCGCAGGCGGCCGTCGTCCTGCACGGCGATGCCGCACGAATCGTAGCCGCGATACTCGAGCCGGCTCAGCGCATTGACCAGTTGCGGCACCTGATTGTTCAGGCCGCTTGCTCCGACGATTCCGCACATGATTCACCTCGTCTGCAAAAAACTGCAAAAGGTTGCCGGCCTGCCGGCACAGCGCGGCAGTGCGGCTTCAGGAGGGGCGCCGCGCGGCACCGATGCGGCCCCGTGCGCGGCGGCGCGGCTCCGCTGACCTACTCGCGGGGCGGCGGCCCCGCGTGGGCGACCCATTCGATGCCTGAAATCGAGCCGTTCGCGTCGTGCGACGCGACGAGAATGCGCGTCGTGCGGCGCGCGCCGCGCCGACGGGCGCTGGCCAGTACGGTCGGCGGCACCGAGCGCACCTTTGCGCTGGCCGAACGCCGCAGCATCTTCGACACGCGCAGCCGGAAGGCCAGCGGATGCACGACGCGCCCGGCGATCAGCCACATGACGATGGCGCCCGCGATGATCGCGATGCTGGTCGCGTAGAACACCATCTGTTCGATCGGCATCTCGGCCGGGTTGAACGGCAGCAGGTAGCGATACGTATAGATGCAGATCGACGCCCATACGGCGCCCACCAGCGCGGGCCGCACGAGACGGAACCAGACGACCTGCGCGAGCCCGGCGACGCGGCCGCGTTCGGTGATCATTTCGCGCGGCGTGCGCAGGGAGAGGTCAATAATCGGCGCGTTCTTCATGTTGAATGCCTCGGTCGGGGCTGACCCACACGGCCCGCTTGCCGCGGCCCCGCAGCACGACGGCCGGCAGGGCGACGACGGTGGTGATCATGCTGATCAGCCAGAAAGCAACGGGGTACCAGATGGTGTCCAGGAAGTACATCAGGAGTTTTTCGTCATACTGACGATCGATCATGCTGCCGATGATCAGTTGCAGGATGCAGGTCGCAACCAGCAACATCCCGTGCCAGTGCGGCACGACCGATACGTGCCAGCTCAGCGGCAGCGGATAGACGACGTCCACCAGCGCGAGCAGCAGGATGAACGACATCGAATAGGCCCACGCGATGCCGATCAGGTACTCGGCGAACAGCGGCCACATCATCATCTGCGTCGGCCGCGCGAGCGTGCCCGCATATTTCAGCAGTACCTGGATGCCGCCTTTCGACCAGCGCAGCCGCTGCCGGTAGAGCCCCATCAGCGTCTCGGGCATCAGGATCCAGCTGAGCGCGTGCGGCTCGTATACGACGCGCCAGTCGCGGCATTGCAGCTTCCAGCTGATGTCGATGTCCTCGGTCAGCATGTCCGCGCTCCAGTAGCCGACGTCGGCGAGCGCGGTCTTGCGGAACATCGTGACGACGCCGGACACCGTGAAGATGCGGCCGTACACCTGCTGCGTGCGCTTGATCAGCCCGACGATCGACGAGAATTCGCCGACCTGCATGCGGCCGAGCAGCGAGGTGCGCGTGCGGATGCGCGGATTGCCGGTCACGGCGCCGACGCCAGGGTCGGTCAGGAAGTGCTCGAGCATCCAGCCGATCGCATCGTGCGCGAGCAGCGAATCGCCGTCGATGCACAGCAGGTATTCCGCGTTCGACATCGCGGCCGCGGTCGTGAGCCCGACCGCCTTGCCTTCGTTGCGCGCGTGATGGATCACGAGCAGCCGCGGGATCTCGACGGCCAGCTCGTTGAGGATCTCGCCGGTGCGATCCTGGCTGCCGTCGTTGACCGCGATGATGTCGTAGTTCGGGTAGTCCATCGCGTTCAGGTGCCGGATCACGCTCTGCGCGTTCGCTGCCTCGTTGAAGCACGGCACGACGATCGAGATCTTCGGGATCCCGCTCGCCGCGATCGTGCGCGTCGACAGCACGCGCCCTTCCTCGAGGAGGAAGTAATGGACGACGCCGCCGATCATCCACAGGTACGACATGAAGAACGGGTAGTAGAAGACGAAATCCTGCAGGCGCTGGATGATGCCGTGGCTGGTCATGGCGTCTTCGTCCCCTGTGTTTTCTGCATCTGCATCAGCGCGTTGATGGAGGTCGGATCGAGGCGCGACTTCAGCGACATCACGTCGCGCATCGTGTCGAGATCCGGCTGGTTGTTCAGGAAGTTGTCCGGGTAGTAGCCGAAGTTCACCGCGCCCTTGCTGCGCAGGCGCCGCATCTGCGCGAGCAGCGCGGTGCCGCCGATGTCCTTGCGCGCGTGCCAGTCGTACGACTGCAGTTCGAACACGGTGCGCCTGGTGCCGAGCTGTTTCGCGCGGACGGCGTCGACGAGCTGGTCCATCCAGCGCTCGGGGTCCTGCGCCTGTTCCATGTACGGCATCGCCATCAGCGCGACGAAGTCGTAGGTGGCGAGGAAATCGTCGTAGTTCTGCGCGAACCACGCTTCCGATTCCGGCTTCAGCACCGGCAGCGCGAAGATGTTGCGCGCCGTCAGCACGTCGCCCGCGTTCTGGTTCGCGAGCACGATCTGTTCCAGCTGGCGCGTCAGGTCGATCAGGTAGCGGCTTTTCTGCCGCGTCCAGCGCTTCATCAGGTCGGGTGTCGCGCGGATCTTGCCGATGTCGGCCGGCAGGCCCCATTGCGCATACGTGCTCAGCGCGTGCCGGCCGGCGTCTTCGTAATCGTCGAGCACGGCGTCGTCGCTGAACAGGATGCCGCTGAACGACGCGTACTTGCCGAGATCCTCGTAGATCTGCTCGATGAACAGCCGCGCTTCGGGGTCGAACGGGCTCAGGCGGTACACGCGCGAGCCGTTCTCGCGCGCCGGCGCGCCGCCGTATGCGCTGACGGCTTCCAGGCCGCGATGCTTGTCCGCCCGCGGCCGGAACGCGAGCACCGGCATCCACGCATACACCTGCACGTTCGAGCGCGTGCTGAGCTGCCAGGCGGCGCGCGAGAACAGGTCGCCGCGCATCGGCAGGTGCCGGTTCGGGAAATACAGCGATTCCGCGACACCCGTGCCCTTCGGGTCGGCGTACGCCTGCAGGTATACCGATTTCGGCTGCATCCGGTAGATGCGCTCGATCAGCTTGCCGAGATTCGCTTCCTGGCGCGCCGGATCGGGATCGTAGACCTGGTCGAGATCGACCTGCACGACGCGCTCGGGAATGTCGACGTCGCCGCGGTTGGAGGCCGGCTCGCGCATCGACCGCTCGAACCCGCCGATGTCGACGTCGTACATCATCAGGATCCGCCGCAACCGGTCGAGCGGCACGTCCGGCGTATTCGGGCCGGCATCGAGGCTGAACTGGATGTCCATGCCGAGCGACGTCGAGATCTTGCGCACGGGCTGGTTTTCCGCGCCGTACGGCCAGACCATCGAGCGTGCGACGATGCCGGTGCGTTCGCGGATCTGCCGCACGCATGTCTGCAGGTCGTCGTGCACGCGCGCTTCGAATTCGGCGTCGGTTTCATAGCGTTTCTGGTCCTGCAGGTAGAGGTGCGACGTGGTCGCCGGCAGTTCGTTGCCTTGCGGATTCGCGACCGCGCCGTGATGAAGGTTGTGCGTGTGGCACCCGAGCTCGACGAATTCCGACTGGCCGACCTTCTTCACCTGGTCCCACGTCATGAAGTAGTCGCGCGGCATCTGGACCTTGTCGCTGATCTTGATCGGCGTATCCAGCGGCGCGTCGATCCAGGCGGTGACGATGCCCATCACGGCCGGATACTTGAAGCGCTCGAGCAGCGGCAGGACTTTCGTGTAGTGGCTGCTGTAGCCGTCGTCGAACGTGAGCAGCACCGCGCGCGGCGGCAGCGGCTTGCCGCCGTGTCGTGACGCTTCGATCTGCCTGACCGTCACGGTGTGGTAGTTGTTGGTCTGCAGCCACGAGAAGATGGCCGTCAGCGTGCCGGTATCGACCGCGTACGGATCGACCATCGTCGACGACGAGAACGTCGCGAGCAGGTTGTCGCGCACGTCATGCATGCAGATCACGCGGAACGTCTTGCCGTCGACCGGATCGGACGGCGGCAGCAGGTCGATCATCCTGGCGTTCGACACGCCGGGGAACAACGAACAGGCCGCAAACGTACCGAGGCATCCGCACATGAAGGTCCGTCTGGATTGCATTGTCCGATCTCCTTGCTAGAACGGCAGGTTGACCGACAGGAAGCCGGTTTCGGAGCGCTCGCGCTGGCCGTCGTACGCATGACTGCTGATTTCGACGCCGTAGGTCAGCGTGATGTCGTGCTTGAACGTCCACGCGTGCTCGAGGCGCGCGGTCCACAGCGGGCTCGTGCCGAAGCCGCGCTCGTTGTAAACACCGCCTGACGCCGACAGGCGCTGCTGCAGCGACATGTCGCCCTTCTTCCACAGCGTCAGCTGGTGCATGACGGTCGCCGCGGCCGCATAGTCGCGGCCCGGGTTGAAGTAGGGGGCGTCCTGCCGCGTGTTGCTGTCGGTGCCGAGGTCCAGCGATACGTTGACGAGCTGGGTGGCGGACGTGTACACGCGCTGCGTGGCGGTCGCGGAAATCTCCTGGTGCAGGTTCGAATCGCTGTAGCGGCTCACGCCGTAGCTCAGCTTGACTTCGCGGCGGTCGCTCTGGCGATACACGACCGAGACGTTCGCGGAGCGGCCCCAGATGTGCGCCGCATACGCCTTCCACGGCAGCGAGTTGTCGTTGGTGTCGAGCCCGGCCCCCACCGTCCAGTAGTCGTTCAGCGCGTACGCGATCGACCCGCGGCCGCCGGTTCGGCCGTCCGCGCCGAACGAGCGCGTGACTTCGCCCAGCACGGTGAGCGGGCCGTGCCGGTAGTCGCCGCCGACGCCCGTGCGCGTGCGGCTGATGTTGCCGCCGTCGGTTTGGGCATGGCCGAAGAACGTATGCGAGAAGACCCGCCAGTTGTCGCCGAACGGTTGCGAATACACATAGCTGTCCGACGTGAAGCTGTTGTCGGCCAGCGCGCTGTTGCCGTGCTCGAAGCTCAGGTCGGTCGTGAACACGGGGCTGCGATACGCCTTGTAGTCGCGCTTGAACCCGCGCACGGCGCCGCTGTCCGGGAACGTGTTGCCGAGGGTCTGGTCGACGTTCCTCGCGCTCGCGTAATCGTCTGCCGTCAGCGATGCGCGGCCGAGCCCCGCGAGCATCTCGACGCTGTCCGGGTGGTCGGTCAGCGACGCGCGATACATCGCGATCGCCTGGCGCGGGTGCGACTGGCCCGAGACGGCGTCGGCATGCGCGGCGCGGACTTCCGCGTTGAACGGCACTTCCTTCTCGAGTTTTTCCAGCGAGGCGATCCCTTCGTCCACCCGGCCCGTGTAGATCAGGTATTGCGCGCGCAGCCGGTAGTAGCGCAGGTAGTCGTCGTTTTCCGGCCCCCAGGTGCGCACGTCCTTGGCCGGCGGCAGCGATTTGCCCATGTCCTCGAGCGCCAGGTTCGCATCGGCCGCGCGTCCCTGGTCGACGTACGACCAGAACAGCCCCTCGCGCAATTCGATCGGGCGCGTGCGTGCGCCGTACTGGAAGCCGCGCGTCGCGATGTCGGCCTGCGGCGCGGTCGCCTGCTTCAGCGCGCGCTGGTATACCGCGTTGGCCTTGCCCGGTTCGCTCAGGTACAGGTACGCGTCGCCGACGGCCGCCAGTGCGTCGATCGAGATCTCCGCGTCCGGCGGGATCGTCTCGAACGTCGCGACGGCCTGCTTCATCTCGCCGCGTGCCGCCAGCGCTACGGTCCGGTCGCCGGCGAGCGCCGTCCTGACCGGCGAATACTCGGGCGTGGACGGCATCCGCTTGTCGAGGTCGTTCGCGGCGGCGAGCGCGTTGTCGATCCCGTCGAAGCGGTCGGGGCTCGTCATCGAGCGCGACTTGTCGCGTCCGCCGCGCACCTGCTGGCGGATCGACAGTTCCTCGAGCCGCGCGAGATCAACCGCGGAGAACACGTCGGGGCGCGCTTTCGCTTCCTCCAGCGCCTTGACCGCGCCGCCGCTCGACGCGAGACCGAACACGTCATTGCGGACCGTGGCCGGATCGGCGGTGCGGAGGTCGGGTATCTGCGCGTTCGGCGCCTGGGCTTCGGGTACCTGGGAGGCTGGCGGCTGCGCGCCGGGGGCCTGCGCGTTCGGCGCCGGCATGCCCGGTGTCGATGGGCTCGACGTCGGCGCCCCCGGTGTTTGCGGATCGGGAGGCTGACCGGGCTGAGAAGCGGCAGGAGTCGACGTGTCGGACATCTGCGCACTCGATGCCTGCGCGATCAGCGTCCGCGCATTCGGCGGTTGCACATCCGGCGCGGGCGAACCCTGTGCCGACACGTCGGGCGGCCTCCGGTCCGGTGCGCCGGCGGACCCGGCGATTTCACTGATGCGGCCCGACTCCGTATCGCCTTCGGCGGAGAAGCAGGGGCCGGACGCGACGAGCAGCAATACCAGTGGCGCATGCAGGAGGATCCGCCGGTTGGACGGAGCGACGGCCGTGCAGGATTGTTGATGATTGTTGGCCACGAGGTGTCCTCCTTTCGAAACGATCACATCGGTGACACGCGTGACGAGGCACGTCGTCGCGTGTCGCGCGGCCGGGCTGCGAGTGCCCGGCAATGCGGCGCCGGCTCACAGCCGGTTACGGATCGCCTGGCCGAGCAAGGCACGCGATTCGCTGTTCGTCGGGTCGATCGCGAGCGCCCGGCTCGCGTTTTGCTCGACACAGTTCCATTCGTCGATCACCGCGCACGAGCGCGCCTTCGCCAGCGCACGCGCGCTTTCCAGTTCCGCGTGCGTGACACTCGCCGTCTGCATGCGCGTGGGGTCGGTGCCGTACGCCCGGGGTTTGGGCGCGAAGTTCATCCGCTTGTCCGTGCCTGCCAGCGTGTCCGCATGCGGCGGCCGATGCGTGGCGCCGTGCCGCGTGGCGGCGCGACCGGAGGCGGTTGCCGGCTGCGTACCGGCCGCGAGTGTCACGGGTGGCGCATGCGACGGCCGCCGGTGCGTCGCGACGGCGCGGGAAGCGGGGTGCGGCGCGGTTTCCGGTGCGACCGCGAGCGTGACGGGCGGCACGGTCGATACCTCGGGTGCAGCCGACGCCGACGCTGCCTGCCATGGCGGCGCGGGTGGTGTGGCCTGCGCGCGTGTCGACGCCGGCACGGGCGCGACGGATGTGCCGGACGACGTGCTCGTGCGGGAGGCCAGGGTCACGATCGCGTTGCGATACTTCCCGACCGCGGTTCCGATTGCGCTGGAGATGTCGTGCGCCACGCTCGGGTGGCCGACTGTCGTGTCTCGCTCGGCATACGCGAAGATGCCGAAGATCGTGGCAAACGCGACGAAGCTGAGTGCTGCGTTCTTTCCCGGGCCCCAGGAGGGTTTCGGCTGGGAGGCGGGCGAGCGGTCCGGTCGTTCGGCAGGAGGCATGCAATGCTCCTTGATTCGATGCGCGGCGGTGAAGGGCGTGATCGGGGCGGGGTCAGGCGGGACTTACCATCGCAACTGCGTGGAGAGTGCCCCCGTTTCCACGATCGCGAACTGGGTGGCGCCCTGGTACGTCCCTTCCACCCGGTAACTTGCGTCGGGCACGCTGAACAGGCAGCGCGACCCGGACGCGTTGAATTCGACGAGCACGCGCCCATGGCGCCGCAGGCGCACCTGCACATTCGCAAGCGGCTGCCCGGTGCTGGCCGAAGCAAACGACACGCCCAGGTTGTACGGCCGGCCGTCGGGAGGCAGCGGCGCCGTGCCGTCGATCCGCGCGTCGCCGCAGATATACGAGATCACGTAGCGTCCGTCGCCGGGACCCGACGCAGGCGTCTGGGCCGTTGCATTCATGCAGAGCGCGGAGAGGGCGGCGCTCAGGAAGGGGCGAGCGTGCTGTCGAATCGAGGAAGGCATTGCAACCTCCGTTCCGGAATCAATGACGAGTATTTATTCCGAGTCAAATTTGCCAGCGTTCTTTTTGCGACACGCTATTGATACACGATGGATTACGAACCAACAATCGCGTGTGGCCCGAATGGGACGGCGGTGAAATATCCTATTTACATAGGATAAGGGCGGATTTGCATGACTCTCTTAATACTGAAGAAAGTCGATATTGCCGAATATGAATATTGCTATTCGGTAGCGATGATCCCGCACGCATTGAATCACGTCTGTCGTATCGGCATTCGTGCCGAAAAATAACGACTGATAAAAGGAATATTTGCGACTGTGTTTGCGGCGAATCGAGGTCGATTCGGGTACAGGTCGAGCGAAATAACAGGGCAGTGTGACGTTGCTGGTATTTTAGATTGTTACGGGTGAATCGAAACTTTTAATTTGTTCTGTAACAGGTTATTTCTGTCCTGATAATAAGACGGAATATATCCGGGTATCGTGTCGGATGTAAAAAAATCAAGCCGTGAATTGCAAACGTTTGCGATTCCACTGATAACGATTACCGGTCTGGCGCGTTATTTTTCAGGCGACGGCGGGATCGCAGTTTGCTGTCGGAAAAGCGGGTCGCGTTCGCCGGGAAGCGACGCGGATGCATGTGCACTCCGCATGGTTGAAATTGGCGGTTGCGTTCGCGTCGTCGCCGGACACGACGCGAACGCGAACGCAAACACAATCGCGAAGATCAGCGGCCGGCGCCCGCGCTGCGCCGTGCGATGCGCGTCGCCGGCGCGGATGCCTGTTCGTCTGCGCCGACGGCACCTTCGACCGCTGCGCGCGGCCGGTTCATGATGTACGTCCACAGTTGCTCGGCCGCGAGCCCGCGCTTGCGGGCCGACCGATACAGGCGGATTTCGAGTTCGGTGATCCAGTCGCCGGAACCCGCGCATACGAGCGTGCCTTCCGCGAGTTCCTTCGCGACGCAGCTTTCCGGCAGCCAGCCGATCCCGTGCCCGGCCACGACCATGCCCTTCAACGCCTCGGACATGTGCGTCTCGAAGCACCGGTGCACCACGTACGGCTCGGTTGCGTTCAGCAGCAGCATCTCGACGATGTTGCCGAGGAACGCGCCCGACGAATACGCGAGCAGCGGCAGCGGTGCGTCGGGTGTGCCCGGCAGCTGGAACACGGGCTTGCCGCGCGCGTCGGGCGTCGATACGGGCAGGATCCGTTCGACGCCGAGGCTGACGAACGGGAAGTGGTTCGGGTCGAGCACGATCGGCAACTGCGGATGGTGATAGCCGAGCAGCAGGTCGCATTCACCTTCGACGAGCTGCTGCACGCCTTCCGGCACGTTCACCGCGTTCACGCGTGCGGTCACGTGGCCGACTTCGCCGTTGAGCTGCTTGAGCCATTCGGGAAACAGCGTGAAGACGAGCGTATGGGCGACCGCGAAACGCACGACCTGATCACTGGCCGCGAACTGGTCGTAGCCGTTCACGAGATTGCGCGCCGCATACATGCTGCGCAGGATGTCAGCGGCGAGCCCGCGGAACATCTGGCCGGCCGGCGTCAGCGTGATCGGGTTGATGCTCCGGTCGACCAGCTTCGCGTCCATCCAGGTTTCGAGTGCGGCAATTCGTCTGCTGAATGCCGACTGCGTGAGGTGCCGGTGACGTGCGGCCCGGGAAAAACTCTTGGTATCCGCAAGGCTCAGGAAATCTTCCAGCCACTTTGCTTCCATTTCGATCTTCGCTTTTTATAGTCGGGCGCCTGAAGGGCGGCACCCCGTGCTGCACCAATTTTCTAGCGTACCGCGCCTCGCATGGGTCGGCCCGATGTTTTTTTTCGATCGGTGTCAGTCGAAATATGCATGGGCGTTTTCGGCGGGATTACGGCTGCATAGCGTTGAGGTGCCGGATCCGGCTAACCGGACAGTTCACAGCATCGAACTGCCGGCGCGCCGCAGACGGTACTTCCCCCAGGGCCGGTTGCGCCGTGTGCGTGCCGGCCCGCCTCCATTGTGGCGGCCCGGTGCCCGGTCGCGCCGTTTTTTTTGTGCAGTGCAGATTGCACATTCGTGACACGCGGGGGAACTATGTTCGGAAGACGCGGCGCAGCATCGGCCGTGCGCGCCTGCGACGCACCGTCGTCGCACGTCGCGTCGGGTGCTGCACCACTGTGGTGCGCAATATCGCCCGGGCGTGCCTGGCGCGGCGCAAAAAGGGGGGATTATCGAGGGAGCCCGCAAGGCACGTTCCTTGCAACGCAGTCGTTACGCCGGTCCGGCATGCGCAATGCCGGGGAAAACGATCGATGGAGAAAAGATCGATGAAGCCATTCGATGAAATGCTGCAATCCGGCGACATGGTAAGGGCGCCTTACGCGCGCCTGAAGCAGTGGCTCGACACGCAGAATCCCGCGAGCCTCGCCCAGAAAGCCCACGACGCGGAAGGCGTGTTCCGCAAGACGGGCATCACGTTCGCCGTCTACGGCGACGCGGAGGCCGCCGAGCGGCTGATTCCGTTCGACATCGTCCCGCGCATCATCTCGGGCACGGAATGGAGCCGGCTTTCGCTCGGCATCGAGCAGCGCGTGATGGCGCTCAACGCGTTCCTCGACGACATCTACCATCGTCAGGAAATCGTGCGCGCCGGCATCGTGCCGAAGCACCTGATCGCGCACAACGAAGCGTTCATCCCGGAGATGATCGACTTCCGGCCGCCCGGCAACGTTTACACGCACATCATCGGCGTCGACATCGTGCGCACCGGCGAGAACGAGTTCTACGTGCTGGAAGACAACGCGCGCACGCCGTCCGGCGTGTCGTACATGCTGGAAAACCGCGAGACGATGATGCAGCTCTTCCCGGAGCTGTTCCAGCAGGTCAAGGTGCGCCCGGTCGAAACCTATCCGCAGATGCTGCGCCAGTCGCTCGCGGCCGTATGCCCGCCGGGCGGCAACGCCGACAACCCGACCGTCGCGGTGCTCACGCCGGGTATCCACAACTCCGCTTACTACGAACATTCGTTCCTCGCCGACCAGATGGGCGTGCATCTCGTCGAAGGCAGCGACCTGCAGGTGATCGACGGCCGCGTCGCGATGCGCACGACCGAAGGTTTCCAGCCGATCGACGTGCTGTACCGCCGCGTCGACGACGCGTTCCTCGATCCGCTCACGTTCCGCCCCGATTCGGTGCTCGGCGTCGCGGGGATCATGGACGTCTACCGCGCGGGCAACATCACGATCGCGAACGCGCCCGGCACGGGCATCGCCGACGACAAGGCGATCTACTCGTACATGCCGGAGATCGTCGAGTTCTACACGGGCCGCAAGGCGCTGCTGGAGAACGTGCCGACCTGGCGCTGCGGCGAGGCCGACAGCCTGAAGTACGTGCTCGACCATCTCGACGAACTGGTCGTGAAGGAAGTGCACGGCTCGGGCGGCTACGGGATGCTGGTCGGGCCGGCCGCGTCGAAAGCGGAGATCGAGGCGTTCGCCGCGAAGCTGCGCGCGCGCCCCGCGAACTACATCGCGCAACCGACGCTCGCGCTGTCCACGACGCCGATCCTGACCGACGCCGGCCTTGCGCCGCGCCACGTCGACCTGCGGCCGTTCGTGCTGGTGTCGGACCGGATCCGCATCACCCCGGGCGGGCTCACGCGGGTCGCGCTGAAGGAGGGATCGCTCGTCGTCAACTCGAGCCAGGGCGGCGGCACCAAGGACACCTGGGTGCTGGCCGACTGAGCCGGATGCTACCGCGCGCGCCGGAGCCGGCGCGCGAACCGAACGAAGACGGAGTGGACACGAGATGCTTCTGGGACGTACTGCAAGCGGTCTCTACTGGATGTACCGCTATATCGAGCGCGCGGAGAATATCGCGCGCATCGTCGATGCCGGGCTGCGGATGGCGCTCACGCGCACGTCCGACGCGCCGGCCGAATGGTCGTCGGTGCTCGTCAGCTCGGGCACGGATGAAGGTTACCGGCAGAAATACGACGCGTATGCGGCCGATACCGTGACCGACTACCTGCTGCGCGACCGCGACAACCCGTCGAGCGTGCTGTCGTGCATCGAGGCCGCGCGCTCGAATGCGCGGATGGTGCGCACGGCGCTCACGCGCGAGGCGTGGGAGAGCGTGAACGGCGCTTGGCTCGCGCTGCGCCGCGCGCTCGCGCAGCCGGTGCCGGAAAGCGAGCTGCCGGCCGTGCTCGACCAGGTGAAGCGCGAAACCGCGCTGATCCTCGGCAGCTTCTACAGCACGATGCTGCGCAACGAGATCTTCGATTTCGCGCAGATCGGCGCGTTCGTCGAGCGCGCCGACAACACCGCGCGGATCATCGACGTGAAATACCACCTGCTGCTGCCGTCGGTGTCGCACGTCGGCACGATCCTCGACAACTACCAGTGGGAGACGATCCTGCGCTGCGTCGCCGCGCATCGTTCGTACCGCTGGGTGTACGACGTGCAGTACAAGCCGATGAACATCGCCGACTACCTGATCCTGAACGGCCGCATGCCGCGTTCGCTGCGCTATTGCTACGGGCGCGTCGTGTCGAGCCTGAACCTGCTCGCAAAGGATTACGGCGTGACACACCCGTGTCACGACACGGCCACGAAGATCCTGCAGATGCTGTCCGATACGTCGGTCGAGCGGATCTTCAAGAGCGGCCTGCACGAATTCCTGACCGACTTCATCGGCCGCAACAACAGCCTCGGGATCGAAATCGCCCAGGCCTACAACTTCGACTGAGACTTGCCATGCGACTCGCCATTCGACACATCTCGCGTTATCAGTTCGACGATCAAGCCACCCATGCGCTGCAACGGCTGCGGCTGCGCCCGCAATCAGGCCCCGGGCAGACGGTGCGCGCGTGGCAGGTCACGATCGACGGCGTCGAGCCGTCGCTGTCGTACGCCGACGGGCTCGGCAACCGCATCGACCTCGTGCGGCACGAGCGCGGCGCGAAGGCCGAGATCGTCGTCATCGCGGCCGGCGTCGTCGAGACGCAGGACCGCGCCGGCATTCTCGGTAATCCTGAAGGCTATGCGCCGCCGTGGATCTTCGAACGCGAGACCGCGCTCACGAAGGCCGGCGACACCGTGCGCGAGCTCACGGAAGCGCTGCCCATCGACCCGCGCGGCCTCGACGCATTGCACTGGCTGATGACGGAAGTGCACGACCGCATCGCGTATGCGCCGAACCTGGCCGCCGACGCGCCCGTCGACGCGGAAACCGCGCTGCAAAGCGGCGAGGGCACGAGCCGCGACCATGCGCATGCGTTCATCGCGGCCGCGCGCGTGCTGAAGATTCCCGCCCGCTATATCTCGGGCTACGTGCTGGCGGACAGCGCGATGCAGCGCATCGCCGACGCGAAGCAGAACGTGGGTGACGACGAGCAGGAAGAAGCGCTCGCGCTGCAGAGCGGCGAGGGCATGCAGCAGGTGCTCGGCGCGTCGCACGCCGCGCAATCGCAGGGGCTGCCGCAGCCGGCGCTCGGTGCACAGCCGCAAGCGGCCGGGCTGATGCAGCAGCCGGCCGGCCATGCGTGGGCCGAGGCCTATGTCGAAGGGCTCGGCTGGGTCGGGTTCGATCCGTTCATGAATCGCTGCCCGGACGAGCGCTACGTGCGCATCGCGGTCGGCCTCGACTATCGCGACGCGCAGCCGGTGACGGGGCTCGGCGCGACGACCGTCGGCGTCGAGATCAGCGTCGTGCAGACACCCGAGCTCGTCTGACCCGACGCGCGTTTTCGCCGAATCCGCCAGGCCGGGCCGCCGCGTCGCGTTCAACGCGACGCGGCGCGCGGCCGGCCCAACCCGAACCGAGCTCCCATGTCCATCCACGTCGCGCTGCATCACACCACCCGCTATCGCTACGACCGGCTCGTCAACCTCGGCCCGCAGGTCGTGCGGCTGCGGCCCGCGCCGCACTGCCGGACGCCGATCCTCGCGTATTCGATGACGGTCGAGCCCGCGCAGCACTTCATCAACTGGCAGCAGGACCCGTTCTCGAACTATCTCGCGCGGCTCGTGTTTCCGGAGCGCACCGAGCACTTCGAGATCACGATCGATCTCGTCGCCGAGATGTCGGTGTACAACCCGTTCGACTTCTTTCTGGAGGCGAGCGCGGAGCAATACCCGTTCAGCTATGACGATGCGCTGAAGACCGAGCTCGCGCCGTATCTCGTGTGCGACCCGCAGACGAGCGCGGCACCGCTGTTCCGCGCGTACGTCGACGGCGTCGATCGCACGCCGGCCGGCACCGTGAACTTCCTCGTCGCGCTGAACCAGCAACTGCAGCGCGACATCGGCTATCTCGTGCGGATGGAGCCGGGCGTGCAGACGCCCGAGCAGACGCTCGAGCTGGCGTCCGGCTCGTGCCGCGACAGCGCGTGGCTGCTCGTGCAGCTGTGCCGCCATCTCGGCATCGCCGCGCGTTTCGTGTCGGGCTACCTGATCCAGCTCACGCCCGACGTGAAGTCGCTCGACGGCCCGAGCGGCACGTCGGTCGACTTCACCGACCTCCACGCATGGTGCGAGGTGTACCTGCCGGGCGCCGGCTGGATCGGCTTCGACCCGACCTCGGGCCTGCTCGCGGGCGAGGGCCACATTCCGCTGGCCTGCACGCCGCAGCCGACGAGCGCCGCGCCGGTCGAGGGGCTGATCGACGAGTGCGAGGTGTCGTTCGAGCACGAGATGACCGTGACGCGCGTGTACGAATCGCCGCGCGTGACGAAGCCGTATACGGATTCGCAATGGGACGCCGTGCTGACGCTCGGTTCGCAGGTCGACGGCGCACTCGCGGCCGGCGACGTGCGGCTCACGCAGGGCGGCGAGCCGACCTTCGTGTCGATCGACGATCGCGACGGTGCCGAGTGGAACACCGACGCGCTCGGCCCGACCAAGCGCGGTTACGCGACCGAACTCGTGCAGCGGCTGCGCGCCGAGTACGGCGACGGCGGCTTCCTGCATTTCGGGCAGGGCAAGTGGTATCCGGGCGAGCAGCTGCCGCGCTGGGCGCTGTCGATCTTCTGGCGTGCCGACGGCCAGCCCGTGTGGCACGACCCGTCGCTGTTCGCCGACGAGCGCGAGCCGTCCGCGTATACGACCGACGACGCGAAGCGCTTCATCGATGCGCTGGCCGCGCGGCTGAACCTGACCGGCGAATTCATCCGGCCCGGCTACGAAGACGTCTGGTACTACCTGTGGCGCGAGCGCCGGCTGCCGGTCAACGTCGACCCGTTCGACTCGCGCCTCGACGACGAGCTCGAACGCGCGCGGTTGCGCAAGGTGTTCGAGCAGCAGCTCGACAGCGTGGTCGGCTACGTGCTGCCGGTCAAGCGCGTGGACACTGCGCCGGGCCTCGACGGGCCGCGCTGGCAGACGGGGCCGTGGTTCTTCCGCGACGAGCGGATGTACCTCGTGCCCGGTGATTCGCCGATGGGTTATCGGCTGCCGCTCGATTCGCTGCCGTGGGCCAGCCGTGCCGACTATCCGTATCTCGTCGAGCGCGATCCGTTCGCGCCGCGCGACGCGCTGCCGGAAGCCGCCGCGATCCGCGCGCGCTACGCGGGCCCGGCCGATGCGCCGCGCTACCTGTCCGGCGTGCATCGCGAGGCGTCCGCGCAGACCGTGATGCAGTGGCGCAACGACGGCGCGGCCGGGAACGGTCGGCCTGCCGCGCGCGACCCGGGTCGCGTTCCCGAGCGCTTCGAGTCGGCTGCGTGGATCACGCGCACCGCGCTGTGCGTCGAAGTGCGCAACGGCATCCTGTACCTGTTCATGCCGCCGCTTGCCGCGCTCGAGGATTATCTCGACCTGCTCGGCGCGATCGAGCTGACCGCGCACGCGCTGGGCGTGAAGCTCGTGCTGGAAGGCTATCCGCCGCCGCGCGACGCGCGGCTGAAGCTGCTGCAGGTGACGCCCGATCCCGGCGTGATCGAGGTGAACATCCATCCGGCCGCCAACTTCGACGAGCTCGTCGACCACACCGAATTCCTGTACGACGCCGCATGGCAGTCGCGGCTGTGCAGCGAGAAATTCATGGTCGACGGCCGCCACGTCGGCACCGGCGGCGGCAACCACTTCGTGCTCGGCGGCGCGACGCCGGCCGACAGCCCGTTCCTGCGCCGCCCGGACCTGCTCGCGAGCCTGATCGCGTACTGGCACAACCATCCGTCGCTGTCCTACCTGTTCTCCGGGCTGTTCATCGGGCCGACGAGCCAGGCGCCGCGCGTCGACGAGGCGCGCAACGACCAGCTCTACGAGCTCGACATCGCGTTCGCCGAGATCCAGCGCAACAAGCTGCTGTTCGGGCAGGACATGCCGCCGTGGCTGGTCGACCGCGTGCTGCGCAACCTGCTGATCGACGTGACGGGCAACACGCACCGCAGCGAATTCTGTATCGACAAGCTGTATTCGCCCGATTCGTCGACCGGCCGGCTCGGCCTGCTCGAACTGCGTGCGTTCGAGATGCCGCCGCATGCACGGATGAGCATCGTGCAGCAATTGCTGCTGCGCGCGCTGGTCGCGCGTTTCTGGGCCGCGCCGTACACGACGCCGCTCACGCGCTGGGGCACCGCGCTGCACGACCGCTTCATGCTGCCCGAGTTTCTTCAGATGGATTTCGACGACGTGCTGGCCGAGCTGCGCGACGCCGGTTTCGCGTTCGATCCGGCGTGGTTCGCGCCGCACTTCGAATTCCGCTTCCCGCTGTTCGGCCAGATCGCGGTGAACGGCATGCAGCTGTCGCTGCGCGGCGCGCTGGAACCGTGGCACGTGATGGGCGAGGAGGGTGCGCCCGGCGGCACGGTGCGCTACGTCGATTCGTCGGTCGAACGGCTCGAAGTGCGCGTGACGGGGCTGAACGACAACCGCCACGTCGTGACCGTCAACGGCCGCGCGTTGCCGCTGCAGCCGACCGGCACCGTCGGCGAATACGTCGCGGGGGTGCGCTACAAGGCGTGGTCGCCGCCGTCCGCGCTGCATCCGACCATCGGCGTGCACGCGCCGCTCACGTTCGACATCGTCGATACGTGGCTGCAGCGCTCGCTCGGCGGCTGCCGCTACCACGTCGCGCATCCGGGCGGGCGCAACTACGCGACGTTCCCGGTCAATGCCTACGAAGCGGAGAGCCGCCGGCTCGCACGCTTCGTCGAGATGGGGCATACGCCGGGGCGGATGGAGGTCGCGCCCGCCGCGCCGAGCCGCGAATTCCCGTTCACGCTCGACCTGCGGCGGCCGTGACCGGACGATGACGAGGCGGACGACGATGCGCGGTGTGCGGTCTCCCGGCAAATGGGGTGATGGCGGCCCCGCCGGAATGCTAGGATGCGGGCAGATTGCGGCCGCACGCCGCGTATCGCCGCCGGCGCGGCGGCGCGCGTGCGCGGCCGCGCCCTGACGACGGAACGACACCGTGCCGCCCATAAACATCGACCATCTCGCCGCCCTCGACGCGATGCCCACGCTTTTCGATACCGGCGCGCAGCCGGATGCCGCGGAACTGGCCGCCGCGCTCGCGGCGCCGGCGGCCGCCGGCCGCTACGACGAACTGCGCGGCAGCGCGGCCGGCCTGAACGCGCCTGCGCTCGCGCCCGCGTGGCGCAGTTTCTTCACATCGATCGGCAGCGACGGCGTGGCCGACCTCGATCGCCGCGCCGACGCGCTGCACCGGCGCATGCGCGAGAACGGCCTGTTCTACCAATTGCACGAGCAGCGCGCCGGCGACGGCGCGGCCGGCCCGTGGTCGCTCGACCTGCTGCCGCTGATCGTCACGCCCGAGGACTGGGTTGCGATCGAGCGCGGCGTGCTCCAGCGCGTGCGGCTGCTCAACGCGACGCTGGCCGACCTGTACGGGCCGCAGACGATCCTCGAGCGCGGGCTGCTGCCGCCCGCGCTCGTCACCGGGCACCCCGGCTACCTGCGCGCGATGCGCGGCGCGAGCGTGCCGGGCGACACCTGGCTGCACGTGGTCGCGTTCGATCTCGCGCGTGGCCCGGACGGGCAGTGGCGGATCGTCGCGCAGCACACGCAGGGCCCGGCCGGCCTCGGCTACCTGCTCGAAAACCGGCTGATCGTGTCGCGGCTCTTTCCGCGCGGGTTTCGCGGGCTGCGCGTGCAGCGGCTCGCGTCCGCGTACCGCGCGCTGCTGCAGAGCATGCAGGCGCTCAGCCCGGCCCGCAAGAACTCGCGGATCGTGCTGCTGACGCCGGGGCCGCACAGCGCGACGTATTTCGAGCACGCGTATCTCGCGCGCTACCTCGGCCTCACGCTCGTCGAAGGCGGCGACCTGACCGCGCGCGACAACCGCGTATTCCTGAAGACGCTGAGCGGCCTCGAACCCGTGCACGGCATCCTGCGGCGTGTCGACGACGCGTGGCTCGATCCGCTCGAACTGCGGCCCGATTCGATGCTCGGCGTGCCGGGGCTGCTGCAGGCCGTGCGCGCGGGCAACGTGCTGCTCGCGAACGCGCCGGGCTCGGGCTTCCTCGAATCGCCGGCGATGCTCGGCTTCATGCCGCGTCTCGCGGAAGGGCTGCTCGGCGAAACGCTGACGCTGCCGGCCGTGCATTCGTGGTGGTGCGGCGAGGCGGCCGCGTGCGACGACGCGTTGCCGCAACTCGCGCGCGCCATCGTGAAGGCATCCTATCCACCCGACGTGCAGCCCGGCGGCCCGCTCGAGCCGGTGATCGGCGCGCGGCTCACGCAGGCGCAGCTGGCCGAGTGGCGCGCACGCATCCTCGCGCGGCCCGAACACTATACGGTGCAGGCCGACCTGCCGCTGTCGCAGGCGCCGACCTGGCCGCGTCAGGACGCGCCCGACGGCCACGGCGGCGCGCGCATCGTGCCGAAGCCGGTGCTGCTGCGCGTCTTCGCGCTCGCCGACGGTGCGCAGCGCTGGCGGCTCCTGCCGGGCGGGCTGTCACGGGTCGGCACGCGCGACACGCTGTTCAATGCGCCGATGCCGCGCGGCGGCAGCACCGTCGATACATGGGTGATGACCGAAGGCATCGTCGATTCGACGACGCTGCTGCAGACGCATCTCGGCCCCGACGACCTCGTCGAACGGCCGCGCGCGATCGCGAGCCGCGCGGCCGAGAACCTGTTCTGGCTCGGCCGTTACACCGAGCGCGCGACCAATCTGATGCGGCTCGCGCGCGCGGCGCTCGAACGGCTGCGCGGCGAGGACGACGTCGACAGCCCCGCGCACCTGGAGCTGCTCGACACGCTGTGCCGCGACACGGGCCTGATCGCGGCCGATGCACCGAACGCCGTCGATGCGCCGCGTGCGTTCCAGCACGCGCTCGCGACGTCGCTGACGCGCGGCGCGGATCGCACGTCGGGCATTGCGTCGTGCCTGTTCGGGATGCGTGGCGCGGCTGCCGCGATCCGCGAACGGCTGTCTAGCGACCAGTGGCGGCTGATCGACGACGCGACCCAGCTGTTCGCGGACAGCGCGGGCCAGCCGGAAGCCGAGGAACAGATCGGCAACGACGCGCTGCAGTTGCTGGAGCGCCTCGGCCTGCTGCTCGGCGCGATCACGGGCGCGCAGACCGACAACATGACGCGCGACGACGGCTGGCGGCTGCTGTCGATCGGCCGGCAGATCGACCGGCTGGACTTCCTGTGCAGCGTGCTGAAGTGCGCGTTCGACGAAGGCGCGGTGCACCGGCAGGACGGCTTCGAGCTCGTGCTGGAGCTGTTCGACAGCACGATCACGTTCCGTTCGCGTTTCCAGCGCGGCTTCGATGTCGCGCCGCTGCTGTCGCTCGTCGTGCTCGATACCGACAATCCGCGCTCGCTCGGCTGGGTCGTGCAGGCGCTGCGGGGCCGGCTGACGAAGGTCGAGCGCAGCGAGGGTTATGCGCTGTCCGAGCTGGCCGAGACGGTTCCGGACGTGCCCGCGTGGTCGCTGCACGAGCTGTGCGAAACCACCGACGGTGGCCGGCACGGCAAGCTGCTCGAAGCGCTCGACACGACGGCGAAGGCGGTCTGGGAACTGTCGAACCGGATCGGCGAGCGCTATTTCAGCCACGTACGCGAGGCGGGCAGGACGTTATGGTGACGACGAAAGGCGCGGGGAAAACCCCGCCGGGTTCCGGCGATGCCCGGAACGCATCGGCATCGGCCGCGGCCGCGAAAGCAACGACCGCCGACGTCGCGCCGGGCCGGTTGCTGCGCGTCACGCACGACACCGAATACCGTTACGCGGCGCGCGTCGAATCGGCGCAGCACCAGGCACGGCTGCAACCGCTCGAGACACCGCGCCAGCAAGTGCTGTCGTTCGCGCTCGACATCGATCCCGAGCCGGAATCGGTCTGTACCGAGATCGATGCATTCGGCAACGCGCGCGCATCGTTCGCGTTGAACCTGCCGCACGACGCGCTGCTCGTGCGCAGCCGCAGCACGGTACGCGTGACGCCGCCCGTGTGGTCGCGCGGTGCGCGCGGCGCGCCGCCGCCCGCCATCGCGCATCCCGACGCGAAACAGGCGACTGCGTGGGAAGCCGTCCGCGACCGCCTGCGGTTTCGTGCAGGGCAGCCTTACGATGCCGCGAGCGAATTCGTGTTCACGTCGCCGCATGTCGCGTGCGATGCCGAACTCGCCGCGTATGCGGCCGCGAGCTTCACGCCGCAACGGCCGCTCGTGCAGGCTGCCTGGGACCTGATGCGGCGCGTGCATGCCGATTTCGCGTATACGCCGAACAGCACCGACATCACGACGTCGGCGCTCGACGCGCTGCGCTTGCGCAAGGGCGTGTGCCAGGATTTCGCGCACGTGATGATCGGCGGGCTGCGCTCGCTCGGGCTGGCTGCGCGTTACGTGAGCGGCTACCTGCTGACGCAGCCGCCCCCCGGGCAGCCGCGGCTGATCGGCGCCGATGCGTCGCATGCGTGGGTCGAGGTGTACGACCCGGCATGGCCCGAGGACAACGGCTGGCTGCAGCTCGATCCGACCAATGATCGCGCGCCGGGCGACGACTACGTGATGCTGTCGATCGGCCGCGACTACGCGGACGTGACGCCGTTGCGCGGTGTGATCCGTGGCGGCGGTGCGGATCAGGAGCTGAAGGTCGGCGTGACGGTGGAGCCGCTCGACACGCCGTAATGTCGCGCGATGCCGCGTGCCCGCGCGCATTGCGGTTTAAGTCTTCGTTAATACTGCACGCCTAGCATGGCCATGCCGGCGAACGGATCTGGCTTGATTCGGGCACCGGCGGCACGCGCGGGTGCGTCGACGTCACGGCGCCGCACCGACGCGCAGCGCCATTCCCTTGCAACGGCGGCGGATCATGATCAAGACCTTCGACTACACGCTCGGCAGCGAGACGATTGCGCTTTGTGCGAGCTTCGGCACGGGGCCGGCGTGGCGCCGCGTGCTCGTGAGCCGTGCGGATTCGATGGAGACGCTGGTGGTGCTCGACGCGCGCGGCCTGTCGGGCTTGCTGAAGGTGGCGACCGAAGCGCCGGAGGGGCTGCTCGACGACGCGATCCGCAAGGTCGGCGACGAGCAGCTCGTCGAGCGGGCGATCAGCGGCAGGGCGATCGTCGAAACCGCGCTGTGAACCCCCGGGCAGGATCAAGCTGCTGACGGCACATCCCGGCGACTTCCGGCGATCGTCGGCAACCGGCGGACATCATCGCGCGAGAAAGTCGAGAAGGACGGACGCAAGCTGTTCCGGCTGCTCTTCGGCGGGATAGTGGCCGGAGTCGCGCAGCACGATCCCGTGCACGTCGGATGCGACCTGCGCCATGGTGGCCCTCGATCCTTCGCCGTACCCGAATTCGCATCCGATGGCGAGGACAGGCATGTCGAGTTTCTTCGCGCCGAACGTCTTGTTGTCGTCGAGATCCACGAACAGGGTGCGGTAGTAGCTGAAGCTCGCACGAAGGGCGCCGGGCTGCGTGAGCGCGGTCGCGTAGACGTCGATGTCCGCTTCGGTGATGGACTCGGGATCGACGGTGCCTACCGTGTCGCGCCGGATGAAGTGACGCACGAACAGTGCTTCACGGCCGCGGACCAGCTCTTCCGAAATGTCCCCCGCCATATTGAAGCCGAAGTGCCAGCTGCCGCCCGTGGCCACGTTCATCGCCTTTTCCTGGCCGAAGCCCGGCAAGCCGCTCTCGATGAACACGAACCGCTCCGTGAGTTGCGGATACAGCGCCGCGAACGCGTAGCCCACCTGGCCGCCCATGTCGTGTCCGACGATGCAGGCCTTTTCGATCTGCAGCGCATGCAGCAACGCGGCGATGTCGCCTGCGACGGTCTTCTTGTCATAGCCTGCCGCGGGCTTGCTGGAGTGGCCGAATCCGCGCAGGTCGGGGGCGATGACCATGCAGTGAGGCGAAAGCAACGGCACGAGCTTTCGCCACGCATGCGACGTTTGCGGCCAGCCGTGCAGCAGCACGACGGCCCGGCCGGCTCCGGCCACTTTCGTGTGAATGCGCAAGCCGTTCACGCGGACGGCAAGCGACTTGACCGCAGGGCGGTCGAGACGCTCGGAACGAGGTTCGGTCGGAGTCAACGCCATGAATCAGCCTTCGAAGTGGAAAGAGTGGCCGGTGTGCGTGCCATCCGGCAAACCGCAGCGACTCGCGATGACGGAACGGCCTCCAACTTCCCTGTCGGCAGACATCCGGCCCGCGCAATGGTTGGAGGCTCGACGCGGATCAATCGGCGCGCGCGCGACGTTGCCCGATGGCGCGCCTTAGTTCGCGAACCGGTCCGTGGCCGCGATCAGCGCCTCCAGGATCCCCGGTTCGTTGTACGCATGCCCGGCGCCGGGCACGATCTCGAACGTCGCATCCGGCCAGGCCTTCGACAGCTCCCATGCGGTGCGAGCAGGCGTCGCGACGTCATAGCGGCCCTGCACGATCACGCCCGGAATGCCGGCGAGGCGATGCGCGTCACGCAGCAGCTGGCCTTCCTCGACGAAACCCTGGTTCACGAAGTAATGATTCTCGATCCGCGCGAACGCGAGTGCGTAGTGGCCGTCCGCGAAGTGCGCGGCGAGTGCGGGGTCGGGCAGCAGCGTGATCGTGCGGCCTTCCCAGATGCTCCACGCGCGCGCCGCTTCGAGCTTCGCGACTTCGTCGTTGCCGGTCAGCCGGCGATGGTAGGCGGCGATCAGGTCGCCGCGCTCCGCTTCGGGAATCGGTGCAAGGAAGGCTTCCCACAGGTCGGGGAACAGCCACGACGCGCCCTCCTGGTAGTACCACAGCACTTCCGCGCGGCGTATCGTGAAGATGCCGCGCACGACCAGCGCACTCACGCGCTCCGGGTGCGTTTCCGCATACGCGATCGACAGCGTGCTGCCCCACGAGCCGCCGAACACGAGCCACTTTTCCGCGCCGACCATCTCGCGCAGGCGCTCGATGTCGGCAACCAGATGCCACGTCGTGTTGTTCTCGAGGCTCGCATGCGGCGTCGAACGCCCGCAGCCGCGCTGGTCGAACAGCAGGATGTCGTAGCGCTCCGGATCGAACAGGCGGCGATGGTCGGCGCTGCAGCCGGCGCCGGGGCCGCCGTGCAGGAACACGGCGGGCTTGCCGGCGGGGTTGCCGCAGCGCTCCCAGTAGATGCGGTGGCCGTCGCCGGTGTCGAGATGGCCGTGGGCGTAGGGTTCGATCGGTGGGTACATGACGTTTCCTGATTGAAAGGTCGGTGGGGTGCCGGGCAACCGGTGCCGAAAGCAGTACGCCATTATGCCCAACTCGCCGAAATGGCGCGCTTCGGTTCCGGCATGCCGCACGATTGCCGTTCCTATCGATCGGCATTGAAAAATCCGTAAAAAAACGCATCGCATCGTTCACGCATTCCGATTCAATATGTCGTTGTGTTTCATGCGCGTGCCACGCATGAAATGCACTCATGACGCTGGCCATGCGTCGCGAATCAACGAGAAATCAAAATAATTCCGGGGATTGTGAATGGTTAGCGATTCTCTGACGAGGAAGGAGCGCGAGATCGTGTCGTTGATCGCGCGGGGGATGCGCTGTACGGAAATTGCCGAGGCATTGGGGGCCGCGCCGATGACGGTGCGCAAGCATCGCTCGAACATCGTGCGCAAGCTCGGGCTGACGGGCACCGCGCAACTCGTCGCGTATGCGGTCGAACACGCGCCGCCGCTCGCGGACGACCTCTCTCCTTGCGAAGATCGCCGCGCTCGGGCCGCGTGAGCGGGATGTGCTGCGCCTGATCGGTGCCGGTCTCGCGAGCAAGGAAATCGCAAGGTTGCTCGATGTCAGCCCGCGCACGGTCAGCAAGCATCGTGAAAACATCATGCACAAATTGTCCATTCACGAACTTGCCCGCCTGATGAAAATCGGCCGCGAATTGTGATTCCGGCGATTCGCTTTTCACTACGCAATCGGAGGTATTGAGCGGCATTCGCATTCGGCGCAATTTGAATGGCGGGCGGATATTGCGTTGCATTCGCCCGCGGACGGGAGAATGCGCGATATTCCGAGGGCGAATTCACCCGGTTTTCTTAATGAAAAGGAGTGAAAAATGGAAAGCGAAAATGTGATTGTCTGGAAGGACGATCGCGCCACACAGGTCGAAGTGGCGCAACTCGTCAATCGATTCGCCGGGGAGATCCTGGTCGACGTCACCGACGCGCAGCAGGTCAAGGAGTGGACGAAGCTGCTCGAACCTCGGGCCGCCGACGATCACGCGGAAGGGGACACCGCGCTGTTCACCTGGCCGTTTCGTCCCGTGCCGAACGCCGCGATCTACGGCGGCGTGGTGGTCACGACCGTCAGCACGTTCGCGCTGCTGACCGGTTTCGCGATCTGGCGGCGCTACAGCGTGGATGCGGAGCTTTCCGCAAACCGCATGCGCTTCCGCCTGCGCCCGCCGCCGCGCCCGTAACCGCCGGCCCGGCCGCCGCCCGCCGAGGGCCGGCGGCCGCATGACGTACCGCACGCGCCGGCGAGACAGCACGGCGGCGCGTGCGGAACCGAAATCACAGGAGATCAATCATGCCAGTTGACAATTCGGCGGCCGAGTCCGCCCGGAGTCTGTTGAACGGTATCGACTACAGCGCCCTGATCGGCGGCCCGTTGCAGGCCGCGATCACCGCGCAGGCGATGGCCGCGAAATCCACCTACGAGTTCATCGACAAGGTCGGCCTCACGACCGACACCGACGGCGTGAAGCAGGCCGTCAACGTCACCTTCCTGTACCAGAAGGACGGGCAGATGGTGAAGCTGATCGTGCCGCTGCTGACGATCGTGCCGGTGCCGCTGATCCTGGTCGACGAAGTGACGATCCAGTTCAAGGCGAACATCAACGCGGCGGCGTCGTCGACGTCGGAAGAGTCGAAGTCCGAAGCGATCGCGGGCGAACTCTCGGCGCAGGGCAAGATCGGCTGGGGGCCGTTCAGCCTGTCGGCGCAGATGAAGGCCAGCTATTCGAGCAAGAAGGATTCGAAGGCGACGCAGGACTCGCGCTATTCGGTCGAGTACACGCAGGACGTGTTCGTGCATGCGTCGCAGGCCGGCGTGCCGGCCGGGCTCGCGACCGTGCTCAACATCCTGTCGAGCGCCGCGACCGGCGCGAGCCGCAACGGTGACATGCAGGTCAGTCCGGCGTTGTCGACCGTGATGTCGGGCGATCCGTCACAGCAGCAGATGCTGCAGGTGCGCCTGCAGAATTCGAACGGGCTGTTCGCCGGTAATACGGAGGTCGCGTTCCAGATCGATCCCGCGCTCGCGGACAAGTTCCGGATGAGCCGCGCGCCGTTCGGTTCGACCATCCCGTTCGATGCAGCCGGCAAGGTCACGTCGTTCAAGACCGACGGCGACGGTTCGTTGTCCGTCCTGTTCTGGGCGGAAGGCGAGGTCGACGCGCAGGCGATCGACCTGACGGTGTCCGCGTCGATCCCCGCGCCGGACAGCGGCAAGGTCGATGCGAAGTCGGTTGTCGTGCCGGTGCGCGTGCTGCACCGGCTGCCGCCGCCGTCGGCGCCGTCACTCAAGAGCGCGCAGGCGACGCTCTCGATTGCCAAGGGAGACTCCGGCAAGGACGTGCTGACCGCGCTTAAGCCGGACGGCACGCCGGCAGTGGGTGTCGAGCTGAAGTTCGCGTTCGACGCCGGCGGTGCGGGGTTCGAGGTCACCGCGAACGGCGACAGCGTGAAAGCCGATCCGCCGCCGAAGACCGACGCCAACGGCAAGGTCGAGATCGATTGCAAGGCGCTCGACGACACCAGCAAGTCGGTCGTGACCGTCAGCGCGACGATCGACGGCGCGGGCGTGTCCACGAGCCTCACGCTGCAGGCCAAGCCCTGATCCGTCCGATGTGACAACCCGCCCGCGCCGGCCTGCCGGCGCGGGTTAGAGGAGAACACCGATGACCAATCTGCGGGATATCGCCGCCGCGTTCCTCGACAGTCTCGCGGGCGCGCAGCACGAAGCGAACCTGTATTCGAAGCGCCTCGCCGTGAAGTATCGCGAGGATCCGTTGCTCAAGTATTTTCCGGTGCCGAACGGCCTGCTCGACGAAGCGGACGTGACGCTGCGCTTCGCGGTGCCGCCGGGCGCCGATGGCGATGAACGGGCATCGCGGCTCGACACGGACACGCTGGCGGCCGATGCGCTGCCGTCGCAGGTCGCCGTCGCCGACCTGGCGACGGAGGCAGGCGCACTGCTGCTGCGCGATCTCGCCGGCGCGCTCGGTCGCATGCGCGGCGCGGCCGGTGGGGGCGCCGATCCGGCGCACGACCGGATCGACGCGTTGCGTTCGTCCCGCGTCGTGCGCGAGCTGGGCGGCAACCTGCACGCGTTGCTCGGCGACGCACTGACGCAGGCCATGCGCGGCACGCCGCCGACGCGCGATGCGCTGCGCGCCGGCCTGCTCGACGTGCTTCACGCATCGCTGGACGACGGCCTGGCGGACGTGTTCGACGCGCACGAGCGCGCGGATGCGGGACACGCGTCGTTCGAGGGCACAGTCGACGCGAGCTGGGACGCACTGCGCGGGCTGATCGAAGCGGCGGCCGAGCGGCAGCGCGGGATCCAGGCGGAGACCGCGCGCGTGCCGTCGCTCGCGGTGACGCTGGACCCGGCCGCGCTGCAGGGTATTCCATCCGAATTCGTGCAGACGCTGACGCTGCGCGCTAAGCTGCGCAACTACAAGTGGGTGCTCGTCGGCGAAGGCGGCCGCGAGCGCGACGAACTGGTTGTCACGGAGTGATGCCATGACCGATTCCATCAGCCCCGTCGTCGATCTGCAGTACCTGTTCGCCGCGCCGATCGAGGCCGTGATCGAGGCGGACTTCATGGCCGCGCGCCAGTTCGTCCGGTACGTCCGCGAGTTCGGCTTCGTGCGGAAGCCGTCCACCAGTTGCGAGCCGAGGGAGCTGGACGACAGCGACTTCGGCGAACTGCGGATGATCACGTTCTTCTACGAACAGGTGCTCGGCAAGGACAAGACCGAATGGCGCCGCGTGCAGGTTCCGGTGCTGTCATTGATCCCGCTGCCGCTGCTCGAAGTGAAGACCGCGACTTTCGATTTCGGCGTGCGCCTGCTGCTTGCCGAGCGCGTGAAGGCGTCGTGCGCGATCCCGCTGCTGCCCGGCGATGCGGACGATGCCGCACCGCGCCAGTATCGCTGGAGCGCCATGCTCGCACGCGGCCGGCCTGAGGCCGGCGGCCAGACGCGCGAGGACGTGTCGCCGTTTCTCGAGGCGAACATCGGCGCGAAGGTCGAGGTCGGGCAGGCCGGCATCCCCGCCGGTATCGGCAACCTGCTGGCGCTGCTGGGCATGAATACCCAGGTCGGCGGCGCGGGCACCCAGGCCACCGGTGAAGGTGGCGATCACTCCAGGAGGGAGTCATGAAGACGAGCGAGAAGATGCTGAACGACGCACCGGGTTTCATGTGCCCGGTCTGCATGCGCGGGCGGGTGAAGTTGTCGCTGGCGGATTTTCTCGGCAACAGCGAGGTCCGCTGCCCGATGTGCGGCACGCCGTTCCAGATGGACAAGACGGGTTGCGCGGAACTGGTGGATCGGCTGCAGGATCTCCAGGTCGCGCAGCAGAACGTCCGGTTGCTGGAGAAGAAAGCCGACCGGTGAACGCGCCGCCGCGATCTTGCCGCGTCCCGTTGATCGTTGCGCCGCAACAGGCGGCCGGCGCTGCGCCACCCGCCCCGGACGTCCAGCCGGGGCGGCTTGCATTGGGGGGGGCGGGATTTTTGAAGCAATTTCATTCGGATATTTTTCATACAAAATCCCGGCGGCATATCGGCGTGCCGAAGCGGGGCGGCGCCGGTCTGCTGCCCATCCACCGTGCCGACGGAAACCAGCCGATGAACCATCGCGTCACGCAGTTGACCGGATTGCGCGCCGTCGCGGTGGCGATGGTCGTGGTCGGACACGCCGAGCACGTGCTGCCCGGCGGCTACACGGGCTGGTACGCGCCGTTGCGGCTGATCGCCGACGGCCGGCTCGGTGTGCTGATCTTCTTCGTCCTCAGCGGCTTCCTGATCACCAACGTGTTGCGCGCCGAATTCGCGCGCACGGGCGGCATCGCGCTGACGTCGTTCTACGTGCGTCGCGCGCTGCGGATCTGGCCGGCCTGCTACGTCTATCTCGCGGCGGTCGCGATCGTGGCCTTTGCCGGCTGGTTCGACGTCGACCGCCGGCAGTGGCTGTATGCGGCGCTGCACCTGTGGAACTACTCGGCGTGGTTCGGGCTGACCGGCGACAACACGTTGCATCCCGACGGTGCGTGGTATCTCGGCCATTTCTGGTCGCTCGCGCTCGAGGAACAGTTCTACTGGTTCTGGCCGCTGCTGTTCGTGTACGGCATGCGCCGCGGCGGAACGCGCTGGCTGGCCGCGCTGATCCTGGTCGTGCCGCTCGTGCGCGCCGTCACGTACTTCGTGGCGCCCGCGCTGCGCGGGCAGCTCGGGATGATGCTTCACACGGGCGTCGATCCGATCCTGATCGGTTGTTATGCGTCGCTCAACCGCGAACGGCTCGAAGCGTGGATTCGCTCGTGGCGCGGCGGGACGCGCATCGTGACGGCGATCATCGTGGTCGTGCTGATCGGCGGCCCGCTCGCCGAACACCGGTTCGGTGGCTTCTGGAACGCGACGTACGGCGTGACGCTCGAGGCGGCGCTGATCGCGATCGTGATCGTCGTGCTGAATTTCCGCAGCGAATTCTGGTGTGCGCGATGGTTGCGTGCGCAGCCTGTCGTGTTCGTCGGCACGATCTCGTTCAGCCTCTATCTGTGGCAGCAGCCGTTCGCGAATCCGGATCTGCCGGTTGCGCATGCGTTTCCGCTTGGGATCGTGTGGGCGCTGATGGCGGCGACGGCCAGTTATTTCCTTGTCGAGAAACCGTTCCTGCGGCTGAAGGATCGGTATACGGCGCGCGAGATGCGGCGGGGGCGGGAGGAAGCGCGGCTCAGGCCGGCGTCGGGCGAGGCGATCGGGGCGAAGGTGGTGGAGTAGGCGGGCGAGGTGGCCCGCTGTCGTTTTACTTGAAGCGCTTCATCGCGGCCGGCGAATACCAGAAGTTCCGGAACATATCGATCCCGTAGGTCTTGCCGTCGTAGTGGACGGTCGTCCGTGCGGTGCGCTTGCCCGTATCCGAGTATTCGCGGTCCTTGCGCTGCGACTTGGTGATGTGTGCGGTGATCGACAGGTCTGCGAAGCCGTGGCTCGAAGTTTTCTCGACGGCGATCGTCATACGGGCATCTTCGCTGGTCGCGTCGCCGACGCCGGGGCCGCAGGCTTCACCTTCGACGCTGACCCATCCGGAGAGATTGGTGCCGAACACCGGACGGATGCGGTTGCCTTCGCGCACCCAAAGCGTCAACTCGTTGCTGGCGTCTGCATCGGGGCAACTCGCCCCGCGAGCGCTGCTCGTGAATACGACGCCGAACGCGCGCACGTCAGGCGACAGCCGGTAGGGTGCCGTGTCGATGCGATAGCTGTTCTCGCCGACCTCCGTCGCGGCATCTTCTTCGATTTGCGATTTTTCGGCCGCAACAACCTTGCCGCCTTCAACGAGCGCGACGACCTGCAACTTGCTGCTTTCGTCCGGGTTCCTGCTCTTCGGCAGCGAATCGAACGCGACGGCCGCGATCGTCGTTCCGGGCGCATTCGGCATGACCTTGCAGGCCGCCGCGACGACGAGTCGATTCGTGTCGCGCGCGGCGATGCGTGCGCTCGCGATGCCGGCCCAGCGGGCGACGGCAGTCACGGTGTCGTCGTCGCAAGGCTGGCTGTCGGCGGCGTGAACGATGGGGGAGGCGGCGAGCGCCAGCAACGGGGCGAAATGGAGGATTCTCACGGTCATGATGGAAAGAGGTTCTTCATGGGTGTCGTGGATGTCGCTTACCGACGGCGGATTCAACCCGTCGATGCAACGAATTGATGAACTCGCTCTGCCGGTGTATCGAAGTCTAGCGTCCCGCGGACGGCTCGTTGAGCCGCCTGGCTACAGCGTTGAGCTTCGCCTGCGAACAGGCCAAATAACCGTTGGCCTTGAGTGCGTGCTGCAGCTCGGCCAAGCGTGCCTGATATGCGGAACGATCGATATGCCACTGTTGTATCTCGCAGAGACTGAAATTGGGATCAATCGTCGCCCAGATTTCAAACACAAGGCAGAACTTCCCGTCATCGCGGATGGCCATTTTGCCGACGATCCCGACTTTCCTGGAACGAGAGACTAAAACCATGCGGTTCGTCTCCGGTTCGCAGCGGACAAGATCCCACTGGCGTTCAATGGTGTCGATCGAGATCATGCCAACACCCCGCTCCACGGTAGGCAGAGTATTGCCTTCAAATATGCGCCTGGCTTCCATGGTTTGAGGCGACCGAAAAAACCCGCCGAATGCGAGCCGCCTGGCGGCCGTGCTCGAAGACATCGGCGTATTCGAACCAGCGCCATTGACGGACGAACACTGGACCCTCAGAAATAGCCCCCCGCATCGGTATGAGAGCGGTGATTCGGACGTTTGACCGACGCCGCTCTTACGGCAAGACGAAGTGGCCTGTGTTGCTGCGCAAGCTGGACCGCATCGCCCGTTCTTGCCGCCGCTGGAAAAACGAAAGTCCGGCGCGAAGCCGGGGTGACCGACTCGCGCCGATGCAATCGCAATCAGGCCGACGATGCCGCCGACGCGTTGCTGTCCGCGCGGCGACGGTACAGCCCGAGCGTCGCGCACAAGCCGCAGAGCGCGGCGAAGCTCAGCCAGTAGCCGGGTGCGGCCTTGTCGTGCAGAACCTGAATCAGATACGTCGATACCGCCGGCGTAAAGCCGCCGAACAGCGCCGTCGCGAGACTGAACGCCAGCGAGAAACCCGCGACGCGCACTTCGACCGGCATCACTTCGGTGAGCGCGGCGACCATCGCGCCGTTATACATGCCGAAGAAGAACGAGAACCACAGCAGCACGATCAGCATGCGCGCAAAGCTCGGCGCATCGGCAAGCCAGGACAGCGCCGGATAAGCCGTGAAGATCGCCAGTACGGAAATGGCGAGCAGCAACGGCTTGCGGCCGATGCGGTCGGAGATCGTGCCGCCGATCGGAAGCCAGATGAAATTCGATGCAGCCACAAGCAGCGTCACGATCAAGCTGTCCGAGGTGGACAGCTTCAGTACCGACTTGCCGAAGGTCGGTGTATAGACCGTGATGAGATAGAAGGTGGTGGTGGTCATGGCCGTCAGCAGCATGCCGCCGATCACGGTGCGCCAGTTGCCGAGCAGCATCGCAAAAATTTCGCGTGCCTGCGGATGATGCCGCCGCGCTTCGAACGCTGCGGTCTCCTGCAGCGAGCGACGCAACACGAACAGGAACGGCACGATCGCACAGCCGATAAAGAACGGCACGCGCCAGCCCCATGCGGCGATCTGCCGTGCGGACAACCACTCGTTCAGACTGTAACCGATGGCCGCCGCCACGACGATGGCCACCTGCTGGCTCGCCGACTGCCAACTCGTGTAGAAACCTTTGTTGCCGGGCGTTGCCATTTCCGCAAGATAGACGGATACGCCGCCGAGTTCGGCTCCTGCGGAAAAACCCTGCAACAGACGCCCGAGCAGCACGAGCGCCGGCGCGAGCAGGCCGATGGTCGCGTACCCGGGCACACAGGCAATCAGAATGGTGCCGCTCGCCATGATCGACAGCGTAACGATCAGCCCGGTGCGCCGTCCGACCTTGTCGATATACGCGCCGAGAAAGATCGCACCGAGCGGACGCATCAGAAAGCCCGCGCCGAACACGGCGAAGGTGAGCATCAGCGACGCGAACTCGCTGGTAGACGGAAAGAAGATCTTCGAGATCGATGTCGCGTAGAAACCGAACAGAAAGAAATCGAACTGTTCGATGAAATTGCCGCTTGTCACACGCAACACGGCGGCGGCCCTTGTCGTGCGCGAAACGCCGGGCGTAGCGGCGATCGGTTCGGTACGGTTCATTGCGTCTCCTGCTTCTTGTCTATAGTGATGGGCGCGCAACGCGCACCCGGGTAACTGGCTAATCCGAACCGAGGCTCAGTGTGTTGCGTTGACGCTTCTCGATCGACGATTTGAGCAGCGCCGCCGATCGGAAGATGCCGTGCGCGAACTTGCCGTAAGGCAGCGTGGCGAACAGCGCCATCACGATGCCGAGATGAATGGCGAGCAGCGACGGCATCGCCGAGGTCGTGCGGAGTGCGAGCAGCGCGAGACCGGATGTGCTCGTCAGAAGCAGGAGCGCGATGAAGCCGCGGTCCATCGGACGCTGACGGGCATCGCCGCGCTCCGGAACGCGTTTCAGGTTCAGCCACAGCAGTCCCGCCGGCCCCGCAATCAGTCCGATGCCGCCTGCGGTTCCCAGCAGCACCGGCACGCTCAGAAACGAATACGGCGCTTCCAGACCGAAGGCGTAGTGATAGAGCGTCGCGACGGCGGTCGCTGCAAAGCACAGAATGAAGCCGTAGAACGTCAGGTGATGGAAACGGCGCCGCGCCAGCGTGAACGTATCGTTCTCTTCGTTGCAGCCGTCGCCGTGGCCGCCGTCCAGGTACTTGAGCGTCAGCGCGTTCCTGGCCGCTTCCGCGACGGCCGGCGCGCTCGCCGTTCCTGCCGACACGTCGCGCCAGAAGCGCGTGACGCCCATACCGAGCGCGAGAATGGCGAACAGGAAAACGATGCCGAACATCGCCGCGAGCAGGTTGTGCGGGAAGATCGCGTAGAAGTTCGCGGGCGCGACATCGCCGGACAAGCCGCCGTGCAATGCCGTACCGAGCAGCAGAAACAGCGCGAGTCCGGCCGCCAGCGCGACCGACACAGTCAAGCCGTTGCGCTTGTACAGCGCGCCGAACGACGCGGGAAACGCGTACTCGGTGTAGGTTTCGAGCCGGACTTCTGCCATCGCTTTCGGCACGTTCACGCCGAACTCGTGCGGCGGCGCGTATTGGCACGCGTGATAGCACGCTCCGCAGTTGTGGCAGAGATTCGCCAGATAGTTGACGTCCGACTTGCCGAATTCCAGGCGGCGCGTCATGGCAGGGAACACGGCGCAGAAGCCCTCGCAGTAGCGGCAGGCGTTGCAGATCTGCATCTGCCGAGCGACTTCGGTTTCGCTGGCGCTCATCGGCACAATGGGAATCACGCGCGCCATGCTGTCGCGTGGCGTTTTTTTCGTATCGACCGAAAAGGCCGTGCGCGTGTGTTCGGACGCGAGCGGTTCAGACTGCTGCACGGGTTGCCTCCGTTGTTTTGAATGCGGCGCGCGCGGCCTGCGTCCCGGCAATGCGCCCAAAGGCCGTACCGATCGACATGCCGACGCCCGCTGTATAGCCCTTGCCGAGAACGTTGCCGGCCATCATTTCGCCGGCCACGAACAGGTTCTCACTGGCGGTGCCGCCGAAGTGAACCTGCGCGCGGTCGTTGGTCTTCAGTCCGAGATACGTGAACGTGATGCCTGGCCGCAACGCATAACCGTAGAACGGCGGCGTCTCGATGCGACGCGCCCAATGCGTCTTGGGCGGCTCGAGCCCTTCGGTGTGGCAGTCGTCGAGTGCGGTGTGATCGAAGGTGCCGTCGCGGCACGAATCGTTGTAGTGCGTGAGCGTTTCCATGAAGCGTGCTTCCGGCAGCCCGAGCTTGCGCGCGAGTTCCGGCAGCGTGTCGGCCTTTTCGCCCGGAAACACCGGCGGCATGAAGCGGCCGATTGCTTTCGAGTCGATGATCGAATAGCCGATCTGCCCCGGCTGATGCGCAACGAGCCGTCCCCAGATTGCATAGCGCTTCGGCCAGAAATCCTCGCCTTCGTCGTAGAAGCGTTCGGCGTCACGATTCACCACGACGCCCAGCGACACGCAGTCGATGCGCGTGCAGATGCCGCCGTCATACAGTGGGGCGCGTGCATCGATGGCGACGCAATGCGACTGCGACGGGTCGCCGATCATGTCGGCACCGACGTCGGCCATATGCTTGATGAGCACGCCTTGGTTGAAGCGCGTGCCGCGAATCAGGAAGTTGTCGGCGGGCCATTCGCCGCGCTCGTTTTGCCCCCACGCTTCGCGCAGCCATTCGCGATTTGATTCAAAGCCGCCTGCCGCCAGCACGCAGGCGCGCGCCTCGAAGCGCTGGCGGCCGCTGCGCGCTGCGATGAAGCGGCTGCCGTCGAGTTCAAGCGAATCGACGGGCGTTTCATAGCGGATATCGACGCCGAGTGCTTCGGCGCTGCGGTAATACGCGTTGACGAGCGCCTTGCCGCCGCCCATGAAGAACGCATTGGTGCGTGCCACGTGCAGCGCACCGGACAGCGGCGGCTGGAAGCGCACGCCGTGTTTCCGCATCCACGGCCGGCACGACGACGACGCGCGGATCGTCAGCCGCGCGAGATGCTCGTTCGTGATGCCGCCGGTGACCTTCAACAGGTCCTGCCAGAATTCCTCTTCCGGATAGGCCTCGACGAGAACGTCCTGGGGCGCATCGTGCATGCAGCGCAGATTGCGCGTGTGTTGCGAGTTGCCGCCGCGCCATTCGCGCGGCGCGGATTCGAGAAGCAGGACCGAGGCGCCCGCTTCGCGCGCCATCAATGCGGCACACAGCGCGGCATTGCCTCCTCCGATTACGAGCACATCGACCATCAGACTTGCCTCCTTTTGGGCAAATCGTAAAGGCCTCGTGTCCGCGCCGCTACCAGCCAGCCGTCAACGGGTGTTCACTTTTTGTGAAGGCTGAGGTTCCCGCAGCCGTGCGCCGGGCCAGCGGCCTTCCCGCACCAGTTGACGAGCGACATCGGCCAGCACCACGCGCGCGGCGAGACCGGCGGGAGACAGTTCGTCATCGGAGATGCTGGCGAGCATGTTGGGCCGCGTGGCGTATTTCTCGGCGACGGGCACGCTCGTCAGTATCACGTTTTCGGGCCTTGCGAGCGCCGCGCCCGGCTGTATCGTCGCGCCGATGCCGGCGCGGACGAAGTCCATCAGGAGCGCGAGGCCGTCGACTTCGGCGACGATGTTCGGCTCGTACTCGGCGCGCCTGAATGCGGACAACAGCAGCGAACGCAGCCCGTGTGTGCCGCTGGGGAGAATCAGCGGAAGCCTGCCGAGATTTTTCAGCCGGACGGATGCGCTCGTCGGCATGCCATCGAGATCGCCCGCGCCGATCAGGAACAGCCGCTCGTCCAGCAGCGGCATCACGCTCCAGCGTTGCGCGGACTCCTCGCGGAACAGCACGGCAAGATCGATCTGACGCGCGCTCAACATGGACGCCAGATAGCCGGAGAGACTTTCGACCATGTGCAGCCGTACGTCGGGATAGCGCGCGCGCATGGCCTGCATGAATGCGACCCCCATCACGCTCGCTGTGCTCGGCGCCATGCCGACGCTGACATGGCCCGACAGGCGGGCCGAGCGTGCAGCAAGCGCGGCGTCGTCGATATGACGCAGCGCGAGTTGCGCTTGACGCCAGAACGCCAAACCTGCGTCGGTCGGGACGACGCCCGACGAGGTGCGTTGCAGCAGACGCGTGGACAGTTCGCCTTCGAGACGGCTGATCTGCTGACTCAATGCCGAGGTCACCACGCCGAGTTCCAGCGCTGCCTTGCCCATGCTTCCATGTTCCACGACGCTGAGGAAATAGCGTAGTTGTCTGAGTTCCATTCCGCGGTCGGTCAGGAGGATCAAGCGGGTATTTTGACAGAACGTCGGCGGACAATCCTCTGCTTCGAGGTCGGGTTTTTACCGCGCGTGCGCCTTTGAAGCAGTCGCTCAGCTCAAGCAACAGGTCCCACAAACACATGGCGGGATTTCATGGAACGTAGCCAACACGAGCCAGGTTGAGCATCCATCCTGGCTCAAGTGCTCGAATTGCAGACTGCGAGTTTTCAAGACCTCCATACCTGAATCTAACTCCTCGTAGCCTTGCCAAAAGATATATCCGCGGCATAGGCGCCACAACGCGTCCTCTGTAGCGTCTGCGACCGGTGTGAAAACAGACTCTCGAATGACCTTCCAACGATTTGGTCAAACGACTGCTCCCGGCGGAAAACTGCCCGATATGCCCGGCCGAGTAGCTGCCCGGGTGCTGGCATACGAATCGCGACCTGAACGACCGAAGTCGACACCTGGCGGCTCACTTAGGTTGCGGTCGCTGGTTTGCCGCAAACGGGACAAACGATACGTTTGGCGTAGCTGACGAGCGTGAGTCCGCAGCAAGTTCCCTCCTGGCTCGGCCCGTGCCCCTCGTCGACAAATTCCCCGGGATATTGAGGCCGCGCGAGCACAAGAAGCGCCCAGGGCGAGGGCGTCGCGGACGCCTCATTGAATCGGTGAACCTCCGCGAGCACGAGTTTGGCCGACTGCCATTCCGGACGTCCCACTTGGGCTTCGCGTGCCTCCAACGCCAACGGCAATCACTTCGACCAGCTGCCGCTCCGGCAGCGAGGTCAGGGCATCCACAAGTTCTCGATTTTGCAAAAAACTCATCGAATTAACGATCCTGTCCAATCAACGAGGTGGTGACGGCAGATGCATCGCTTTCGGGGCGTTGCGGACGGCGCTTTTTTGTTCGTTAAGCGAAACCCTCTCTCTAATATCCGCCGACCTGGTGATGCCGTCTTCATCTGGCGCTGCGCTAATCATGGCTCAATTGCTTGAGCCACGCGTTCAATTCACGCGTACGATCACGTGTTCTGTCGATTTCGCAAGTCAGTAGATCAAGATTGCGATCCGCGCCTGCCTCGTTTATCAGATACCAAGCGGTACACTCTTTATCGAGAAAGCGGACCCATTGACGCTGAGCCTCGACGAATTTCGTCTTGAGTGCCGGATAGTTGACGTACTCGTCACGCGGCCGAGACATCGACTTCAAAACCTTTTGGTAAGTGCGGTTCAACTCGTCATCCGCTTGCTGAAATTCGTCTTGACTACGCTGCAGCAAGCACTCGGGCGCCACGCTGTCAGGTGCGCAACTCTGTGCCTGTGCAGAGGTGAACCACGAAAATGTCAGCGCCATGGCGACCCCGAGCGCTGCGCAACGACGGCCGGATGCCGATGCGTGGATATGCATTCTTGCTCCCACTGCTGTTTTTTCATTCATGTGGCGATCGGAGTAATTCTGGCGTCGATCATGGTCGACAGCGCCGACTGAAGCACATATCGTTGGCTTGCTTTAAACAAGCGCGGCCAATTTTGTAAAAGCCGATTGTCAACGAACGACTCGGTCATGTCGAGTGACTGATAATGGCTGCGGGCTCAACCGTCCGGAGTTTCCGAAAAATCCGCAAAGAATAAAAAAAGCCCTTCCGAGAAGGGCCTTTCATGGACGAAGGTACGAGCGACACTTACCGCGTCAGCGCCGTGAACCCTTCCAGCAACCGATCGACATCAGCCGCCTGAATCGCGCCCATCGTCGAAATCCGGAACAGTTCCTTCGACAGCCCGCCTTGCCCCGCGTAGATCACGAAACCACGCGCCTTCAAGCCGTCATGCAACGTCTCGTACGTCACACCCTGCGGCAGCCGGTACGCGCGCAGCACGACCGACGATTCGCCTTCCGGCAGCACGAGCGGCATCCCGCGCGCCGCCAGCCCGGCCTGCGCCTGATCGGCGAGCGCCTTGTAATGCGCATGACGCGCACGCCAGCCGCCAGCCTCATCAAACTCGCGCAGCGCCTCGACGAGCGCGTAATACGCGTGCACGGAAGGCGTGAACGGCGTATTCCGCTGATCCTGCAGCTTTGCCAGGCGACCGAGATCGAGGTAGTAAGTGCGGCTTGCAGCCTTCGCGAGCGCGCTGCGCCGCACGATCACGAATGCAGCGCCCGGCACGCCGTGCAGGCACTTGTTCGCGGTCGCGGCAACCGCGTCGATGTCGCCGCCGGCGAAGTCGATCGCTTCCGCGCCGAAGCTGCTGACGCCATCGACGAGCATCTTCACACCACGCGCACGGCACACCCCGGCAATCGCGCCGAGATCGTTCAGCCGGCCCGTCGTCGTCTCGTGATGAATCACGGCGACATGCGAGTACCCGCCCGCATCGAGCCGTGCGGCGATCTGCGCGAGATCGGGCGCCTGCATCCACTCATGCTTCAGCACGTCATGCGCGATCCCGTACTGCGTCGCGATCTGCGTGATCCGCTCGCCGTACACGCCGTTCTCGATCACCAGCAGCTTGCCGTTCTGCGGCACGAGGGCCGCGATCATGCTTTCCACGGCGGCCGTGCCCGAACCCGTCATCAGCGCGGCGGTCCATTCGGCCGGATCGAGCTCGTACGCGGCAACGAGGCGCGCACGTGCTTCGTCCTGCAGATCGAAGAATTCGCTTTCGCGATGGCACAGATCGGGTTGCAGCAGGCTGCGGCGCACGCGTTCGGTGAGCGTGACCGGGCCGGGGTTCAACAGCAGCATCAATGGGCTCCTTCAACGTGGGCTTCGGTCTGCGCGGCGCCGATGTGCCGCATCAGACGGGTCTTGACCTCGACCGGCGTGACGGTCGGGCGGGGCAGGCCGTCGGGCACGCCGGCGCGGATCGCCAGGCGCACGAACTGCGCACCGTCGCTTGACCCGGCCAGCGCCGTGTCGAGCACGTCGAGCGTGTCGCCTTCGACCGCCGACGCGTAGCCGCACGCCGCCGCGACACCCGCGAACGACACGTGCTGCGACACCGTTGCCTGGCCGCCCGTCGATTCGTGCGCGCCGTTGTCGAGCAGCACGTGCGTGAGGTTCGCCGGGCCGTAGGTGCCGAGCGTCGCGAACGCGCCCATGCGCATCAGCGCGGCGCCGTCGCCGTCGACCGCAACGACCTTCAGGTCGGGTCGCGCGAGCGCGAGGCCGAGCGCGAGCGGCGTCACGCAGCCCATCGAACCGACCATGTACAACTGGTTCGGGCGATCGTCGATCGCGTAGAGTTCGCGGCCGCAGAAGCCGGTCGATGCGAGCACGACGGTCGAATCGACCGGCGTGTGCGCGATCACGCGCTGCAGCGCGTCCTGGCGGCTCGGCCAGGCTTCGGCCGACGCGGCGCGCGACGACGATTGCGCGACGACATGCGTGCGCGGCCTGGCGGCCGGGTTCGCCTTCAGCTCATACGGCGCGACGCTGCCTTTCTGCATCACGAGCGCGTACGGGCGGCCCGTCGCGTCCATGTGCGCGATCGCGCGGTCGAGTGCCGGGCCGACCTGTTCGGGGTCGGTCGGGAACGTCTCCCACGGGATCTCCATCGTGTCGAGCATCGCGGGCGTGATCGGGCCCATCAGCGCGTGCTGCGGCTCGTCGGATACGCCCGGCTGGCCGCGCCACGTGACGATCAGCAACTGCGGCAGGCGGAACGTCCAGGTCAGCGACGTGAGCGGGCTCACCGCGTTGCCGAGCCCCGAGTTCTGCATCATCGCGATGCCGCGCTTGCCGCCGAGCGTCGCGCCCGCGATCAGCGCGACCGCGTCGCCTTCGTTCGCGGCCGACACGTAATTCAGCGTCGGGTCCTGCAGCACGTAATTGATGAACGGCGTCAGGTACGAGCAGGGCACACCCGCGTACCAGTCGAAACCGCGCTCGCGCGCGGCCTCGACGAACTGTGCCGCTTCGATCATTGCGCGCCCCCGTTGCCGGTGCCCGGTTCGGACAGCGGCGTCTGGCCGTGCGCGAAGTCGCCCGCGCGGCGGAAGTCTTCGAGATCGTTCACACCGCGCCAGTGGCCGTGCACGTACTGCACCTCGATCTTCTCGCCGGCGGCGATCAGTTCGTTGAGCAGCGACGGGATGTCGAGCGTGTCGAAATCGTCGCGCGCCTGCAGCGTCGCGAGCATCGTCTTCAGGCGCTCGACACCGGCACCGCGCACGTTCAGCAGGCCGATCCAGCGGCCGTGCGGCGTGCCCGTGGCGACGTCGCTCGATACGCGTTGCAGGTAGGTTTTCTGGCCGAACAGGCCGCGATCGTCCGCCGCCGAGCACAGCGCGAAATCGCGCACGCTCTGGTTGGTTTCCGTCAGCGACGAATCGACCACCACGCTGAACTCGGCCTCGCTCTCCGCGAGGTCGCGCACGATGTAGCTGCGGAACAGCAGGTCGCCGTACGAGATCACGGTGTCGCCGGTCAGGCGTTCGGCCGCACATGCGAGCGACGCGAGTTCGCCCGTCTGCGCGTGGCGCTCGTTGACCACGAGCTTGATGCCCGACGTGTCGATCGCGTCGGCGCGGTAGCCGCCGACCACGGTGATGTCGTTCACGCCGTGCGTCTTGAAGCCGTCGACGAGCCAGCGCAGCAGCGGCTTGCCGGCGACCGGCAGCATGACCTTCGGCTTGTCTTCGGTCACGGCTTCGAGGCCCTTGCCGCGGCTCGCGGCGAGCACGATCGCCGCGTTCGACGCGCGCGACGACGACGACAGGTAGATGCGCTCGGCCGCCGAGTACTCGTCGGCGTCCTGCAGGCGGAAGATCTCGTTGACCGATGCCACGCGGTCCTCGACGTTGATCAGCGTTTCGCTCTCGTGGATCTCGCGCGCGGTCGCCTGCATCGCGGATGCCGACGCGCGGATCAGGTGGTTCGCCCAGATCACGGTGCTGATGCCGGCCTGGCGGAACACGTCGGTCGGCGTGCTGTAGTACTTGGTCGGCACGATCACGAGCGGCGCCTTGCCGCTCCATTCGCGCGCGAACTGCAGGATCTCGTCCGGGCGCGACAGCTTGCTGTGGATCAGGATCGCGTCGGCGCCGGCTTCCGCGTACGCGTTCGCGCGACGCAGTGCCTCGTCCATCCCCCAGCCTGCGATCAGCGCTTCGACACGCGCGACGATCGAGAAGTCGGGATCGGTCTGCGAATCCTTGCCGGCCTTGATCTTGCCGCAGAACTCGTCGATTTCCGCGAGCGGCTGGCGCTCGCCGCCGATGAAGCTGTTGGTCTTCGGGAACTGCTTGTCCTCGATACAGACGCCGGCGATGCCGCGCTGCTCGAGCTTCTTCACGAGGCGGCGCACGTTGTTGAAGTTGCCGTAGCCGGTGTCGCCGTCGAGCAGGATCGGCAGGTCGCTCGCGTCGGCCATGAATTCGAGCACGTCGACGACCTGCGTCCAGCTCGCTTCGTTGTTGTCGCGCACGCCGAACTGCGCGGAGATCGCGAGGCCCGATGCCCAGATGCCCTTGAAGCCGGCTTCGCGGACGATCCGTGCGGACAGGCCGTTGTGCGCTTCCATCAGGAATTCGAGGTCGCTGCTGACGAGCATGCGGCGCAGGCGTGCGCTGCGCGATTCGGTGAAGTTGGGTTCGCGTGCGTTCATCGTGCGACTCCTGCGGTGGTGCGTTGAATCAGGGGGAGGATTTCTTGGGTGGCGCGGGCGACGTCGTTCGGGAAGTCGATCTCGATCCACGGCGAGCCGGTGACGTCGGCGACGTCGAACGAATGACCGCCTTCGAGCAGCAGGTCGCGCACGGCTTCCTCGTGCGGCATGTTCGCGCGGCCGCTGTCGACGTAGCCCGCGACGATCGTCGCGAGGCGGCGCGCGGTGCCTTCGGTGAAGCGGAAGAAGCCGACCGATTCGCCGATCGTGTCGTATTCGAGGTCGACCGCGAGCTGCTTGCGCAGCTCGACCGGCACGCCGTTCTTCAGGCACAGCTTGACGGGTTCGTCGCCGGCCTCGAAGTCGCGGTCGATCAACAGGCGATCGACCGCCTTGTCGGCATCGGCCACCAGCGCGTGCAGGATGTTCTCGTCATACAGCACGTCGGCGTCCATCAGCAGCACGTCGCCGCCGCGTGTCATCGCGTCGGCGACGGTATGCACGGTCAGCACGCTGCCGAGGTCGTAGCGTTCGTTGATCACGATCTCGGCCTGGCGGCCGAGGCGCTTCAATTCCTGCTCGACCTTCCCGGCCTGGAAGCCGAGCCCGAGCACGATTTCGTCGACGCCCGCGGCATCGAGCACGCGCAGATGGCGCTCGAGCAGCGACACGTCGTCGAAGCGCAGCAGGCACTTCGGGAACTGTGCCTCGGGCGGTTGTTGCAGGCGCAAGCCGAGGCCTGCCGCAAGAATGATGGCTCGCATGGGTTCTCCAACCAAAAAGCCGGCGGATCTGAACGATCAGTCGGCGAGCGGCTGCGGCGCACGGCGCCGCTGCCAGTTTCTTTCACTGAAATGCAGATAGAGCAGGCCGGGCAGGCCGAGCGCGAGTTCGCGCGCGCGCTTCGCGAGCGACAGCGCGAGCGCCGCGTCGGGCGGCAGTCCGACCAGCGGCGCGAGCAGCAGGTAGCCGCCTTCCTGCGCGCCGAGCGAGCCCGGGATCGCGAAGGCCGCGCCACGAATGGCCTGGCCGACGCTCTCGAGCAGCAGCGCGTCGAGCCAGCTCACCGGGTGCCCGAGGAAGTGCAGCGCGAGCCACACTTCCGCGGTGCCGACGATCCAGCCGACGAGACTCAACGCGAACGTCTTCGCGACCTTCGCACGATCGCGGTACAGCGCGCCGACCGCGTCGTCGATCGCGTCGGCGCGGGTCGCCAGCGACGACCAGTCGCGCGGGCCGAGCAGCTTCGACGCGAGGCGCAGGCCGCGGCCGAACAGCCCGCGCCGCTGTGCGACGTAGAACAGCGCGGCGAGGGCGCCGAGCACGCCGGTGGCGATCAGCGCGGGCGTGCGCAGGTGCGCGACCGATTCGTGCGTGGCGTACAGGCTGAACGCGGCGATGCCGATCAGCGCGAACGCCATTTGCGAGAGCGCCTGCATCGTCGTGCTGACGGTGACGGCGGCCGCCGCGTCGGCCATCCGCGTGCCGCGCTGCGCGAGGTGGCGCACCATCAGCACGGGGCCGCCGATCTGCCCGGCGGGCAGCAGGCTGTTCACCGATTCGCCGACCCAGCGCGCGCGCAGCGCGTTGCGGAGTTCGGCGCCGGGCTGGCCGTGGCGGAACATCACGGAGATCGCCATCGCGTCGATCACGAGCGGCACGACGTGGAACGCCGCGACGAGCGCGAGCCCCCAGCCGGCCGCGAGGAACGTGGACGCGACCGCGCCGACGCCCTGCCAGGCGAGGAGTGCGACGAAGAGTGCGGTCCCGAGGGACAGCAGGATCAGGCCGGCGCGTGTCATGACCCGGTCGGGCGTCGCGTCGCCAGTTGCTTGAACACCTGGCGGAAGCCGAAATACGCGATCGCGTCCTTCATGTTCGAGATGAAGCGCTTCCACGGGCGCATGCCGGGGTTCGTCACGTATTCGAAGGTGAGCGACACGCGCATCTCGTTCTGGCCCAGCGGCGTGATGCGGTGGCGCAGCTTGTCGCCGTCGAACAGCACGATGCCGCCGTCGGCGATCTGGACGGAGCCCGGTTCGTCGGCCACGTCCGGATTGCGCGTGTGCAGCTCGTAGTCGAGCCGGCACGACGATTCGTCGATCACGCCGATCAGCAGCGTATAGCGGCGGCCGTCGTAGTACGACGTGTCGTAATGCCAGCCGATGTGGTCGCCGGGCTTCGTGTAGTAATACAGCGCATACGCGTGCGGGTCGTCGTCCGGCGACAGCATCAGCTTGTCGCCCGTGACCTTTTCCAGGAAGGAGATGAGCGCCTTCGAGCGATACAGTTCGGCGATGTACGGCGCCTGCTCGTCGATCGTATGGCGGCTGACGCTGCCGCCCTGCTTGTGGCCGGGCAGGTAATTGCGGTTCAGGCCGGCCTGCATCGCGCGGGCGGCCGCCGCGAGCTTCGCGTGCGCGTCGGCCGGCAGGAAGGCGTCGAGGTACAGGAACGAGCCCTGACGCGTGTAGTCGCCGCGCAGGCGGTCGAGGTCGAGCGAACCGACGCAGTCGGCCACGGTGCGATCGGGATCGGCGGCGGCCGCGCGCGCAGGCGCAGGGCGTGCCGGGCTCAGCACGGAGTCGTCGCGCGTGCTAGGAGTCATTTGGAAGCCTGGATTTCAGTTGGATTCTGCGCGACGTTGCCGCGCCGGACGATGCGCCACCAGTCGATCACGACCCATGCGGCGAAGAGCGGGGCGCCGATCGACGCCGCGAGCAGGAACGGTTCGACGCCGTCGAAGAGCGTCACGAGCGGCAGCAGGTACAGCACGTCTTCGGTTTCGAAGCCGCCGGCGAACGCCTGCTTGGTGCCGGCCTTGCCGGCGATCGATTCGATCCGCATGCGCAGGAAGAAGATCAGCGCGACGGCGGCGCCGGCCACCGCGCCGAGCAGCACCGGCGACGCGGCCATCTGGCCGCCCTGGGCGACGATGCCGAGGCCCATGCTGACGAACAGCGCGATCGTGACGAGCGCGTCCGCCGCGAGGTCGTAAAAATGACCGATCTTGCTGGATTTCCCGCTGATGCGGGCGAGCTCGCCGTCGGTGTGGTCGACGAAGTTCGACAGCACGATCAGGAACGCGCCGGCATTGCTCCAGCCGAAGCCGCCGTGCGCGAGGCACCAGGCGCCGGCGAGGCCGATCAGCAGACGAACGGTGGTGAGGTGATTCGGGGTGACGGGCGTGTCGACGAGCGGTCGGACAAGCGAGCGCGCGAGCCGCGCATCCCAGGTGCGTGGCAGGGGCGGTTCGGAACGTGTGGCGGTTTTTCTTTGGTCCATCGGCGAAATATATACGGAATTGTAATTTGTTGCTTTTTATTCGATCAATGTCCTGACATGAGCGAGTGTTACCGCGTCTTGCAACGATCGGCCGACCGAAAAGCGCGTGCGCGAAAGGGCGGCCGAACGGGGCGGCGGGATCCGTATTCCAGTGTGGTTCGCGTCGCGCGCCTGTCAAGGACGGACGGGCCTCACAGGCCGGTGCGGCGGTGTTTTTCGCGCTTCCCGGCGCGCGACGCGCGGCGCGTGCGAGCTTGACGTGCGTCAGGCCGGGACAACCCGCATCGGGTGACAATTGGCCGCGCCGGATGCGGCATCGACCATTGCCGATCGACGGGCGATGAATCGCAATGAAAATCCGTCGATTGATGCGTGCGGATTGGTGATCGTCGACCGGTCGTTGTGTCCGATGCTTTCGTGCACCTTTCATGTGCATTCGAATTGAACGGGGCGCCTGTCACAGAACGGCCGTTCGATACGCGGCAAATCCGGCAACGATCTTTTTCATACGGCGGACATTTCGCGGCGACCGCCTCTGAGATACTCCGACCATGCCTGTGGTGCCGGCCGCCCGTCGCGGCCACAAGGGCTTCATGTCGCTCAGGAGACACCCCCAGCGACGTCAACGACAGACCAAAGCATCAGAATCCAGCCATGTCTTCATCACGCATCCTCGCTCCCGCCCTGCGTTCGCTCGTCCGTACCGCCGACGAAGCCGCCGCGCTGATCCGTCCCGGCATGACCGTCGCCATGAGCGGCTTCACGGGGTCGGGCTATCCGAAGGCCGTTCCGGCCGCGCTCGCCGCCCACATCGACGCGGCGCACGCGCGCGGCGAGGACTTCCGGATCAACGTGCTGACGGGCGCGTCGACCGCACCGGAACTCGACGGCGCGCTCGCCCGCACCAACGGCATCTCGATGCGCCTGCCGTACCAGTCCGACCCGACGCTGCGCGACAAGATCAACGGCGGCGAAGTCGACTACCAGGACGTCCACCTGAGCCACGTCGCGCAATACGCATGGTTCGGGCTGTACGGCGATCTCGATGTCGCGATCGTCGAAGTCGCGGGCATCCGCGAGGACGGGCTGCTGATTCCGTCCGCCTCGATCGGCAACAACAAGACGTGGCTCGAACGCGCGAAGCACGTGATCCTCGAAGTCAACTCGCGCCAGCCGCTCGGCCTCGACGGGATGCACGACGTCTATTACGGCACCGCGCTGCCGCCGCACCGCAAGCCGATTCCGCTGACGAAAAGCGACGACCGGATCGGCGAGCCGTACCTGCGCTGCCCGGCCGACAAGATCGTCGCGATCGTCGAGACGGATGCACCGGATCGCAGCAACGCGTTCTCCGCGCCGGACGCCACCTCGAAGCAGATTGCGCACCAGCTGATCGATTTCCTGCGCCATGAAGTGAAGCGCGGCCGCCTGCCGGAAAACCTGCTGCCGCTGCAGTCGGGCGTCGGCAACATCACGAACGCGGTGCTCGCGGAGCTCAGCTCGGCCGGCTTCTCGAACCTGACCGCGTACACCGAAGTGATCCAGGACGGCATGCTCGACCTGCTCCAGGACGGCACGCTGAGCTTCGCGTCGGCCACCGCGCTGTCGCTGAGCCCGGCCGCCGTGCAGCGCTTCGCCGACGAAATCGCGACGTTCCGCGAGAAGATCGTGCTGCGCCCGCAGGAGATCAGCAACCATCCGGAACTCGTGCGCCGTCTCGGCTGCATCGCGATGAACGGGATGATCGAGGCCGACATCTACGGCAACGTGAACTCGACGCACGTGATGGGCACGAAGATCCAGAACGGCATCGGCGGCTCGGGCGACTTCGCGCGCAACGGCTACCTGTCGTGCTTCATGTCGGCGAGTACCGCGAAGGGCGGCGCGATTTCGCGGATCGTGCCGATGGCGAGCCACGTCGACCATACCGAGCACGACGTCGCGGTGGTCGTCACCGAGCAGGGCCTTGCCGACCTGCGCGGCCTGTCGCCGAAGCAGCGTGCACGCAAGGTCATCGCGACCTGCGCGCATCCCGACTACCGGCCGATGCTCGAGGATTATTTCGAGCGTGCGTCGCGCGAGAGCTTCGGCAAGCACACGCCGCACCTGCTCGCCGAGGCGCTGTCGTGGCACGAGCGGTACGTGCGTACGGGGACGATGAAGGCCTGACGGTTCGGCCTGCGACGGGCGCGCGCCCGTCGCATCGTCAATCCATCGCCGCATGCGCGATCTCCACGCTCGCCGTTTTCTGCGGCGGGCGGATCAGCAGCAACAGCGGAATCATCAGCAGCGTCGCGACGAACATCAGCTTGAAATCGTTCAGGTAGGCGATCATCGATGCCTGCTGGTTGATCGTGCGGTCGAGCAGCGCGAAGTCGAGATGGCTGCCGGCCATCGCCTGCACGGCCGGGTTGAACGGCGTGATCTGCGCGGCGAGATCGGCGTGCGACACCTGCGTGTTGCGCGTCATCAGCGTCTGCACGATCGAGATGCCGATACTGCTGCCGATGTTGCGCATCAGGCTGTAGGTGGCCGTGCCGTCCGCACGCAGGTCGGGCGGCAACGTCGAGAACGACAGCGCGCTCAGCGGCACGAACACGAGCCCCAGCCCGAAGCCCTGCACCACGCCCGGCCACACGATGTCCGCTTCGGACAGCACGACCGTGTACTGCATCATCTGCCATAGCGCGAGCGCGGAAATCGACAGCCCCGCGAGCAGCAGCATCCGCGCATCCACGTATTTCAGCAGCCTGCCGACGAACAGCATCGCGATCATCGTGCCGGCGCCGCTCGGCGCGGTGACGAGGCCCGTTGTCGCGACCGGGTAGCCCATCAGGTTCTGCAGCATCGGCGGCAGCAGCGCGCGCGTCGCGTACAGCACCGCGCCGACCACGAAGATGAACAGCGTGCCCGTCGCGAAGTTCGGGTCGCGCAGCAGTTCCGACTTGAAGAACGACGCCTTGCCGACGGTCGCGGTATGCACGAGGAAGAACGCGAAGCTAAGCGCCGCGACGATCGCCTCGATGCGGATCTCATACGAGCCGAACCAGTCGAGCTGTTCGCCGCGGTCGAGCATCGCCTGGAACGCGCCGATCGCGAGCGCCAGCGTCGCGAAGCCGAACGCGTCGAATTTCACATGCGGGCGCGGCGCGCGGGCGGGCAGGAAGGTCATCACGCCGGCCAGCGCGAATGCGCCGATCGGCACGTTGATGAAGAACACCCAGCGCCAGTTGTAGCTGTCGGTGAGCCAGCCGCCGAGCGTCGGGCCGAGGATCGGGCCGACCATCACGCCCATCCCCCAGATCGCCATTGCCTGGCCCTGCTTCTCGCGCGGGTTGATGTCGAGCAGGATCGACTGCGACAGCGGCACCAGCGCGGCGCCGAACACGCCCTGCAGCAGGCGGGCGCCGACGATCTGCACGAGTGTCTCGGACAGCCCGCACAGCGCGGATGCGACCGTGAAGCCCGCGATCGACACGATCAGCAGCCGTTTCACGCTGAGCCGGTCGGACAGCCAGCCGGTGAGCGGTGTCGCGATCGCCGCCGCGACGATGTAGGAGGTCAGCACCCACGTGATCTCGTCCTGCGACGCGGACAGCGTGCCTTGCATGTGCGGCAGCGCGACGTTCGCGATCGTGCTGTCGAGGGTCTGGATCAGCGTGGCGAGCATGATCGACAGGGTCAGCATCGGCCGGTTCAGGGCGGGCGAGGCGGGGGCGTCGGCGGCGGGGTTCAAGCGGGTGTCTCCGTGGGGCGGTCGCCGTGGGCGGCGATCCGGTATCGCTGGAATTATAAGCACGCTTATTATAGATCCGCTTATCGCCGGGCCGGGAGCGATGGGGGGCTGTCGGCTTGACCCTATAATCCCGGCATGGACAAGACCTACGAGAACCGGATCGGCTACCTGATTTCCGACGTGGCCCGCCTGAACGGGCGCCTGTTCGACCGGCGCGCGAAGCGCATCGGGCTGACGCGCGCGCAAAGCCGCGTGATCGCATACCTGACGTGGAAGGGCGAGATGAATCAGGCACGGCTCGCCGAATGGCTCGAGATCGCGCCGATCTCGCTTACCCGGTTGCTCGACCGGATGGAAAGTTATGGCTGGATCGAACGCGTCGCGAACGACGACGATCGCCGTGCGTTCGTGATCCGGCTGACCGACAAGTCGCGCGAGATCTTTCCGCAGATGCTCGAAGTGGGTGACACCGTCGTCGACGACGGTTTGCGCGGCTTCACGCCCGACGAGCGCGATACGCTGGTGCGGCTGCTCGGGCGCGTGCGCCACAACCTGATCGACTGCGGCGGGGAGTGATGGGCAGCGTCATCCGGGCCGGCCGGATGAACGGGTTGACCGCTACGGGAATACCGGGTGGCCGTGCGCAGGCGTGCCACGTTGGCCCGTATGACGGCATGGGCGTGGTCATTGCCGTTGCCGTTATGTCGGCGCGGCCATCACTCGGCTCGCGCAGGACAAAGCGCCCGCCACACTTCGACGAAGCGCTTGTGCGGGCGTCGACGTCGGCTCCGTGAGCCGGCGCTACCCGTCACGGCGTCGGCAAGACGGTGTGCTCAACGGGGCAGCGCTGCCAGCGTGAACGCCGCCAGATAAAGCCCCACACCATACGACAGATGCGCGATGACACTGCGCCGGCGCGCGACGCCCGGGTGCGGCGTGCGCGACGCCGCGATGCCGAGGCCGAACGCGGGCTGCATCACGAAGAACGGCGCGACCACGCTGGCGAGGCCGGCGACGAGCGCGGGGAGCGGTGTCGGTGTGCCGATCCATGCCGTGCCCGCGATCGCGACGGGCAGCGCCGCGTACGCGATGCCGATCGCGTAATGCGCGATCCAGCCGAGCGTGCGTTCTCCCGACACGGGCGGCGCGGCGGCGATCGACACGTGCCGGAACCGGCCTTGCATCATGTGACCGATCCAGCGGCCGACCAGCGCATAGTCGAGCGACGGAATGCCGAATGCACGTCGGCGCAACAGCGCCCACAGATCCATCACGAGCGTCGCGCCCGTGCCGATCAGCAACAGGTTGAGCAGGACGTCGGGCAGGCTCATCGCGAACCACCGGCGCGGAGGGCGACGGTTGCGCGGCGCAGCGGGATACAGCGTGGATTCGGCGGTTTCATGGCAGTCAGGGCTTGTCTTTATGGAGTCGAGCGCCTATCTTGCAACCTCAAGTTCACTTGAGGTCAAGCATGAGTCGGCTGGACATTGCGGATGTGGCGCGGCGCTCGGGATTGCCCGCGTCGACGCTGCGCTACTACGAGGAAAAGGGGCTGATCGTCCCGATCGGCCGCCACGGGCTGCGGCGGCAATACGACGAGTCGGTGCTGGAGCGGCTGGCACTGATCGCGCTGGGCCGCGAGGCCGGTTTTTCGCTCGACGACATCCTCGCGATGGTGGACACGGACGGCCTGCCTGCGATCGATCGCGCGAAGCTCGACAGCAAGGCCGACGAACTCGACCGCACGATCCGCCGTCTCGGCGCCGTGCGCGATGCGCTGCGGCACGCGGCCGTGTGCCCGGCGGCGAACCATCTCGAATGCCCGTCGTTCCAGAAGCTGCTGCGCATTGCCGCGCATCGCAATCCGGCGCGTCGCGCGAAGGCGGACGGCGCATAGGTAGCGCGCCCGCGCGACGTGCGGGTGCATCAGCAGTCCGGCGGCAGGGTGGCGGCGGTGCCGATCCCGGCCGGAATTCGAAAACGAAAACAGGAACAACGGGGTTGACGCGTGTCGTTATTGCTTGCGCCATTGCTGGTGCTTTATGTGCTTCCGGCCGCGTACGCGGCATCGAAAGTCGGGCCGCACTACGGATTTCTCGCGGGGTGCGCGACGATGGCGGTCGTGCTGGCGATGCAGACAGCCCTGCTGACGTGGGGAACCGCCTGGGTGAAGCGACGGCGTGGGGGTATCGGGCAGCCCGAGACGGCCGCGCAGGCCGTACCGGCCGACAGTCCGGACGACGAACCGGCTGACGACGCTGAAGACGCCGGCGATGCCGGCGACGCGCCCGACGTACCGCTTCGATACGGCGAGCATGCACGATTCAAGCAAGTGGATCCGATGGCTGGCGACGCGCGGTCCGACGTCGCGCGCTATTTCTACGACAACGCGAAGCGGACGATCGAATCGTATGTGGACGTCGAGACGGGGCACGGCGATTCGGGCGCGTCGATGGTGTCGATGGCCGAACTTGCCGTCGAGGATGGGGGGCCGGCCGCGCCACCTGACCAAACGCTGACCGTGTTCGTGTCGAACGACGGCGCATGGTCGGGGTTCCGCGTGGGCGACGACAGCTTCCGCTTCCGTCACGGCGCGATCACGAGATTGCGGCTCACGCGGGTGATACCGATACGCTGGAAGGGCGGCTACACGGTGACGTTGTGGTTCGACGTGCCGAACCGGAAAAGCGGCGCCGATTACGTGTCGTATTCGACCTGGTTCGATCTCGCGGTGGAATATTCCGGTCGCCGCTCACGTGCGCTCACTCATGCCTGTCGCGAGATCGCGTCCGTGCTCGGCGTGGCGTTCGACGTCGACGAAACCTCCGACGACTGACTCAGCCCGCGTAGTACACGCGGCACTCCTGCTCGCGCCCGCGCACGATGCGCTTGCCGACGAGCGAGCCGACCGTTTCGGTGAAGACGGTGCGCTGGTGTTCGCGCTGCCCGGCGTCGTAGAAATAGAGCGAGACCCAGTCGGTCGGGCGGGAGGCCTCCGGCGTGCGCATCGCGGCAAGCAGGCACAGCGCCGTGAAATGCCAGCCGCCCTTGGTCATGTGCATGACGGGCGACGGCACGTAACCGTCCACGTTCAGGCGCCGGTGCGCGAGCGTCGGCAACACGCCGGCCGCGGCCTTGTTGCGGTACAGGCGGTCGATGTAGAGCAGCAGTTCGACCGGGGGCTCGGTGCCGGGGCCGGCGTCCTGCACGTGGCCCTGCCAGCGCCGGCGGCGGCTCAGCACGTCGTCGAGCGCGGTGCGGATGCCGGCTGCGCGCCGCGGTCCGACGCCCGAGATCGTTTCGAGCTGGCCGTTGCGGGCCGCGCGTTCGAGCTCCTCGAGCGTATCGATGTGAAGCAGGTCGTGAATGCGTAACGCGAGCGCGTGGCCGATACCCGGCACCGCTTCGAATGCGGAGGTGCGTACGGCGTCGCCGCACAGCCGGTCGAGCTGCCGCCAGCGCCCGGTCACCAGCAGCTCGGCAATCGCCTGGGCGACGCCCGTGCCGATCTCGGGCAACGTACCGAGCGCATCGACGCCGCCGGACTCGAACAGCGTGCGGATGTCGAGGTCGAGCGCTTCGACCGTCCCGGCCGACGCGCGGTACGCGGCGACCCGGTAAGGATTCGCGCCCTGGTCAGCCAGCCGTTGCGCCGCCTCGCGCAGGCAGGCCGCGATATGCCGGTTTTCCTCGTACGTTTGGCTGGCGCTCGTCTGCATCGCGAGGGACCCGGGGAAGCACAAACGGAATGGACACGGCGAACGATGCGCCGGTCGGCTTTTCATCATTGTCGCGACACGCGTTGAAGAAAACTTGACGCACGTCAATAGCAAACGTAGCACAGGTGCGAGGTGCACGGTCGTGCCGGTAGGGGCACGACCGTGCGTCGCGTGATGCGGTCACGCGTCGAGAAACGACTGCGCGTTCTCGGCCTCGGCGGCCGTGCGCAACGCGGCGAGCGCCCGTTTCTCGATCTGGCGCACGCGTTCGCGCGACATGCCGGCGTCGTGCGCGATCGCATCGTAGGTATCGGGCTCGGCGCCGCCGAGGCCGAACCGCCGGCGCAGCACGTCGGCCTCGGCCGGCGTGACCGACCGGAGCAGCGACCGCACACACTCGCGCATGCGCGTGTCCGCCAGTTGCTCGAACGGGCTGGCCGACGCCTGGTCCTCGATCAGCTCCACGAGGCCGGTGTCCGCGTCGGGCAGCGGCGCATCGAGCGACACGGGCTCGGCAGGCAGCGCGAGCACCGCACGCAGCTTGTCCTCGTCGAGGCCGGTTTCGGCCGCGAGTTCGGCCGGCGTCGCCCGGCGCCCCGTGCGCTGGTGAAAACGCAGCGCATGCCGTTGCACACGCTGATACTGGTCGCCCACGTGCACGGGCACGCGGATCGTGCGTGCGCGATCCGCGACCGCGCGCGCGATCGCCTGGCGGATCCACCAGGTCGCATAGGTCGAGAACTTGAACCCGCGCCGGTATTCGAATTTCTCGATCGCGCGCATCAGGCCGAGGCTGCCGTCCTGCACGAGATCGGGCAGGTCGACGCCGCGGTTCATGTACTTGCGCGCGATCGACAGCACGAGCCGCAGGTTCGCCTCGAGCATCGCGCGCGTGGCGTCGCGCACTTTCTGCTGGCCGTCGGCGAGCGCTGCGGCGAGTGCCCGCCGCGCGACCGCGTCGAAGCTGGCGGCTTCGCCTGCTTCGGTGCCGTGCGGCGCGGACGCGAGCGTGTCCACGACGCGGCTCGCGTCGTCGACCGCCGGTGCGAGCCACGCGATCGAGCCGAGCAGGGCGGCCATGCGGTTACGCGCGTCACGGTATTCGTCCGAACGGACGCCATGCGCGTGCAACGCGCCGCGCAGGGCCGCGACGGCCGTCTGCAGTGCGTCGTAGCTGGCCGGCGCGGGCGTGTCGGGGGCGTCGCCGTCGCCGTCGGAAGCCCCGGCGCCGCCGGTCGTCGCCGTCGCGCGGTGACGCGCAAGCAACGAGTCGACCGCCGCCGGATAGCCGGCGATCGCATGCAGGATCTGGTGACGGCCCGTCTCGAGTTCGCGGGCAAGCACGATTTCGCCTTCGCGCGTGAGCAGCGGCACCGCCTGCATGCGCCGCATGTAGAGCGCGAGCGGGTCGGTCGACGCGCTCGTGCCGCGTGCGAGGTCGCCGAGCATCGCGCGGCCTTCGTCGAGCGCATCGCGATCAACATCGACCGGCGACGAACCGGCGAACGGCGCAGGCGCGGCCGGCTCGTCGAGCACGGCGATGCCGATGTCGGCGAGTGCGGCGCGCACGACGTCGAGCGCGTCGGGGCTGTCGCTTTCGGGCGGCAGCGCGTCGACGAGGTCGGCGTGGGTCAGATAACCCTGTTCGCCGGCGAGCGCCAGCAACTGGATGATCGGATCGAGCGGCGTGTCCGCCCGGGGAGTGGGGCGTGGCGTAGTCATGTCGATGGCGGCGTGAGCCGCGCTCCTGTCTGGGCGGGCCGAAGCCCGCCGGTTTCGGGCCGCCGGTTGCTCGCGAACCCCGTCCGCGCCGGCCAGCCTGACATCGTTCAAGTTGAGGGCATTTGCGCGAACTTCAACGCGAGCGCGGCAGACCCATCAGCACGCGGCGTGCCTGCGCGCGCGTCTGGTGCTGGAAACAAAAAGTAACCGATCATACCGGGCGGAAATCTGCAGGGGACGTAAGCTAGAGTCAGGCGCGCAGCCTGGCTGCGCAGCGCAGATTCCGCCGGAGCAAGAAATGACCCTGATTCCCGCCGCGAGGTGTGCGGTATTCGCGTTGACCACGCTGGCCCTCGGCGGCTGTTATTACACGAGTCCGTACGGCTATGCGCCGTATTACGCGCCGGCGCCGGCCACGCTGACGCAGCGCGAGATACCCGTCACGCCGGCTTCACCGGGTAGCGCCGCATCGAGCCAGGGCTCGACGGCGGTCGCGCCGCCCGTGGCCGACCCGGCTCCCGTCTACGTCGCGCCGGCCTATCCGCCGCCGTATCCCTATCCGTATCCGTACTATGCCCCCGCGTATTACCCGGGCTGGTACGGCTGGGGAGCGCCGGCGATCTCGGTCGGCTTCTGGGGCGGCTGGGGCGGTGGCTACTGGCGCGGACGCGGCGGGTACTGGCATCGTCCGTGGGGTGGCGGCCACTGGGGCGGCGGCCACTCGGGTGGCGGCTGGGGCGGGCATCGGCACTGACCGGCGCGCGGCGGCACCGCGCGGGAGAGCATCATGAGGAATTCGATTGTCCGAAGTCTGTACGTCGTCCTGCTCGGCCTCGCGGCCGCGCCGGGCGTCGCCGACGCGCAGAGCAGCGCCTACACGAACTCGCCGGCCGAACTGTTTGCGGGGCCGGCGCCCGACTATCCGGTGGTGGCGCAGATTCCGCCCGACACGGCGCTGGACGTCTTCGGCTGCCTGAGCGACTACTCGTGGTGCGACGTCGCGCTGCCGGGCGTGCGCGGCTGGATCGATGCGCAGTTGCTCGAGTATCCGTACCAAGGCAGCTACGTGCCGTTGCTCGAATACGGCGCGATCATCGGGGTTCCGGTGACAGGATTCGCGATCGCCGCGTACTGGGATCGTTATTACCGGCACCGTCCGTGGTATCACGACCGCGATCGCTGGGCGCATCGTCCGGAACCGCGGCTCGGCCCCGGGGGCATGCCGCCGGGACAAGGCCGTCCGCAACCGGGCGGGCCGATGCAGGTTGCACCGGGCGGCCCGCCGCCCGTGCACGACGCGCGGCCGTCGGCTGCACGCGGCGGCTGGAACGGCGCGATCCGCACACCGCCGCCGGCAGCACCGGCGCCTTCACCGATGCCGGGCGGGGCGGGCAACGCGCGTCCGGCCGGCCCGCCGCCGGCCGTGCTGCGCCCGCCGCCCGCACCGGGAGGCGAGGCGCGTCCGATGCCGCCGGCGATGCACCAGGGAGGCGAGGCGCGTCCGATGCCGCCGGCGATGCACCAGGGAGGCGAGGCGCGTCCGGTGCCGCCGCCGGTGCGTCAGGGAGGCGGGGGCGGCGGCGGTTATGCGCGGCCGCAAGGTGGTGGAAACGGTGGCGGTAACCACGGTGGTGGCGGAGGCGGTGGCCCCGAGGATTTCCGTCACTGATGTCGCCGGCGCTGGGGATTCCCGGGCGCCGGACGAAAAAAAACCGCTCCGGAGAGCGGCTTCCACAGCGGCGCGGGCGGGTTGTCCTGCCCCCAGCCCGACCGGCTGCGCGTGGCGGGCAGCCGGCCGTACTACTCGCGTCAGTCGTCGAGCAACGACAGGTCGCGCACGGCACCCTTGTCGGCGGACATGACCAGCTTCGCGTAGGCCTTCAGCGCCGCGGACACCTTGCGCGGACGCGGCTGCGCAGGCTTCCAGCCCTTCGCGTTCTGCTCTTCGCGGCGGCGCGCCAGCTCTTCGTCGGACACGAGCACGTTGATCGTGCGGTTCGGGATGTCGATGCGGATCTTGTCGCCGTCGCGCACGAGGCCGATCGCGCCGCCCGCCGCGGCTTCCGGCGAGCAGTGGCCGATCGACAGGCCCGACGTGCCGCCCGAGAAGCGGCCGTCCGTCAGCAGCGCGCATGCCTTGCCGAGCCCCTTCGACTTGATGTAGCTGGTCGGGTAGAGCATCTCCTGCATGCCGGGGCCGCCTTTCGGGCCTTCGTAGCGGACGATCACGATATCGCCGGCCTTGACCTTGTCGTTGAGGATGTTCTCGACAGCTTCATCCTGCGATTCGGTCACGTGAGCCGAGCCTTCGAACACGTGGATGCTCTCGTCGACGCCGGCCGTCTTCACCACGCAGCCGTCGAGCGCGATGTTGCCCGTCAGCACGGCGAGGCCGCCTTCCTTCGAGAACGCATGCTCGTACGAGCGGATGCAGCCTTCGGCGCGGTCGAGGTCGAGGCTCGGCCAGCGCGTGTCCTGGCTGAACGCGACCTGCGTCGGGATGCCGGCCGGGCCGGCCAGGTAGAACGTGCGGACCGCATCGTCCTGCGTGCGGACGATGTCCCACTGGTCGAGCGCATCCTTCAGCGACGGTGCGTGCACGGTCGGCACGTCGGTGTGCAGCTTGCCGGCGCGGTCGAGCTCGCCCAGGATCGCCATGATGCCGCCTGCGCGGTGCACGTCCTCGATGTGGTACTTGTTCGTGTTCGGCGCGACCTTGCACAGCTGCGGCACGACGCGCGACAGGCGGTCGATGTCCTTCATCGTGAAGTCGATGCCGGCTTCCTGCGCGATCGCCAGCAGGTGCAGGATCGTGTTGGTCGAACCGCCCATCGCGATGTCGAGCGTCATGGCGTTCTCGAACGCCTTGAAGCCCACCGAGCGCGGCAGCACGCGTTCGTCGTCCTGCTCGTAGTGCTGGCGGGCGAGCTCGACGATCCGGCGGCCGGCGCGTTTGAACAGCTGCTCGCGATCGGCGTGCGTGGCCACCACCGTGCCGTTGCCGGGCAGCGACAGGCCGAGCGCTTCGGTCAGGCAGTTCATCGAGTTCGCGGTGAACATGCCCGAGCACGAACCGCAGGTCGGGCAGGCCGAGCGTTCGACTTCAGCGACGTCGGCGTCCGAATACGACGGATCGGCCGCGATCACCATCGCGTCGACGAGGTCGAGCTTCTTCAGTTCGACGGTCTTGGTGACCGGGTTCGCGAGGCGCGTCTTGCCGGCTTCCATCGGGCCGCCCGACACGAAGATCACCGGGATGTTCAGGCGCATCGCGGCCATCAGCATCCCCGGCGTGATCTTGTCGCAGTTCGAGATGCAGACCATCGCGTCCGCGCAGTGCGCGTTCACCATGTATTCGACCGAATCCGCGATGATGTCGCGGCTCGGCAGCGAATACAGCATGCCGTCATGGCCCATTGCGATGCCGTCGTCGACCGCGATCGTGTTGAATTCCTTCGCGACGCCGCCGGCAGCCTCGATCTCCCGCGCGACGAGCTGGCCGAGATCCTTCAGGTGCACGTGCCCGGGCACGAACTGGGTGAACGAGTTGACGACCGCGATGATCGGCTTCGAGAAATCGTCGTCTTTCATGCCGGTGGCGCGCCAGAGCGAGCGCGCACCCGCCATGTTGCGGCCGGCGGTGGAAGTTTTGGAACGGTAAGTGGGCATTGTCGTTGCTGAAGAAATATCGCGGGAAAAGGGTGGAGGCACGGGGAATAAGGGCCTCTCTCGCGCCCGTGCGAACAACCTCTTGAGCTGCGCCCTGGGCAAACCCGGCGATTATCCCACAGCCGCCGCGGGCGTGGCGCCCGCGGGGCCGGCAACCGGCGCCGCAGGTGTGCCCGGCGCAAAACGTGCCGAAGGCCGCGGGACGGCCGCGCGACCGGGCGGGAAGCCGACCGGGCCGCGCATCGATCGGTGATCGCCGCGCGATCCGGCCCCGAGCGGGCGATCAGTCGAGCAGCGTCAGGATCTCGTCGTACAGCGCCTTCGGAATCCGCACGCCGTTCGCGATGCTGCGCGCGCGGGCGTCGAAGCGCCGTTGCGACGGCAGCCGCGCGCCCTGCGCGACGATCGATTCGAACATCCGCTCGCCGCGCGCGAGCCCGGTATCGAGATCGTCGCCGAGGAACACCTTCGGGTCGAAGGCGATCACGAGTTCGCCATGGCACGGCGTCGCGCCGACGCCTTCGTCGAAGTCCATCGACTCGCGGCTCGTCATGTCGCCGATCAGCGCGCCGCCGAGCAACTCGACCATCGCCGCGAGCGCCGACCCCTTGTGACCACCGAACGTGCGCATCGCGCCCTGCAGCGCGGCCTTCGGATCGGTGGTCGGCCGGCCCTCGGCGTCGATCGCCCATTCCGGGGGGATCGCCTTGCCTTGCTTCGCATGCAGCTCGATGTCGCCGCGTGCGATCGCGCTCGTCGCGAAGTCGAACACGAACGGCACGCCGCCCGGGCGCGGCCACGCGAACGCGATCGGGTTCGTGCCGAACACGGGCTCCCTGCCGCCTTCCGGCGCGACCCAGCTATGGCTCGGATTCATCGCGATGCCGACCAGCCCCTCGGCCGCGATCGCCTCGACTTCCGGCCACAGCGCGGAGAAGTGGTAGCAATGGTTGATCGTCATCGCGGCGATCCCGTGCTGTTTCGCCATCTCGACGAGCACGGGCAGGCCCGTTTCGAAACTCAGCAGCGAGAAGCCGCGATGCGCGTCGACCGCGACGATCGACGACGACAGCCGGCGCAGCGTCGGCACGGCTTGCGGATCAACCTTGCCCTTCTTCAGCGAACGCACGCACACGAGCAGCCGATACACGCCATGCGAATGGCATTCGTCGCGCTGGCCCTGCGTGATCACGTTGGCGATGGCCCGGGCATGGGCGTCGGACATGCCGTGGTGCGTCAGCACGCGCAGCGCGAGCGCGTGGACTTCATCGAGCGACAGGACGACTTCGGCGATTTGCTCAGACATGGTTCGCCTCCCGCGGCGCGGGCACGCCGTCGATGCGTTGCGGCACGTTCAGCGGATTGCCGTTACGGATCGCGTCCGGCAACAGCGCATCCGGCAGGTCCTGATACGACACCGGGCGCAGGAAGCGCTCGATCGCTCGCGCGCCGACGGACGTCGTGCGCGTGTCGGACGTCGCCGGGAACGGGCCGCCGTGCACCATCGCGTGGCCGACCTCGACGCCCGTGCCGAAACCGTTGACGAGAATGCGGCCGGCCTTGCGCTCGAAGGTCGGGCGCAGCGCGGTGAACAGGGCGGCGTCGCCGTCGGCGAGATGCGCGGCGATCGTCAGCTGGCCTTCGAGCGACTTCAGCACGCGATGCAGCGTGTCGGCGTCCGGGCAGCGCACGATCAGCGAAGCGGGGCCGAAGACTTCTTCGCGCAGTTCGGGATGCGCGACGAACGCATCGGCCGAGGTCGCCAGCAGGGCGGCGCGGGCCTGCAGCCGGTCGCCTTCCGTGCCTTGCGCGAGCAACTCGACCGCAGCGTGAGCGCGCAGCGCCGCGACACCGCCTTCGTAGCTGGCGTGAATGTGCGGCGTCAGCATCGTTTGCGCGGGCGCTGCACGCACCGCGGCGGCGGCCGTTTCCTCGAACGCGCGCAAGGCGGGGCCGTCGACCGCGAGCACGAGGCCCGGATTCGTGCAGAACTGGCCGGCGCCGAGCGTGAGCGACGCGACGAACTGCGGCGCGATCGTGTCGTGGCGCGCGTCGAGCGCGGCGGGAAACAGCAGCACGGGGTTGATCGAGCTCATTTCCGCATAGACGGGAATCGGCTCGGGGCGTGCGGCGGCGATGTGCATCAGCGCGACGCCGCCGCGCCGCGAGCCGGTGAAACCGACGGCCTTGATGCGCGGATCGGCGACGAGCGCCTGGCCGATCTCGCGCGATGCGTCGAACAGCAGCGAGAACACGCCGGCGGGCATTCCGCATTCGCGCGCGGCCTGCTGGATCGCGCGGCCGACGAGTTCCGACGTGCCGGGGTGCGCCGAATGCGCCTTGACGATCACCGGGCAGCCGGCCGCGAGCGCCGACGCCGTATCGCCGCCGGCGACCGAGAACGCGAGCGGGAAATTCGACGCGCCGAACACGGCGACGGGCCCGACCGCGATGTTGCGCAGGCGCAGGTCGACGCGCGGCAGCGGCTTGCGTTCGGGGCGCGCCGGATCGATCCGCGCGTCGAGAAAGCCGCCGTCGCGCACGAGCGACGCGAACAGCGCGAGCTGGCCGACCGTACGGCCGCGCTCGCCTTCGATGCGGGCGCGCGGCAGGCCCGTCTCGACGACGCAGCGCTCGATCAGGTCGTCGCCGAGCGCCATGATGTGGCGGCCGATCGCGTCGAGAAACGCGGCCCGAGCTTCGAGCGACGTTTCGCGATAGATGTCGAACGCGTCGTCGGCGAGCGCGCAGGCCGTCTCCAGGTCGTGCAGGCTCGCGCCGCCGAAGGCGGGCTCGAGCCGTTCGCCGGTGGCGGCGGCGATCGCGTGGAGGGTGCCGTTCTGTCCGGCGACGGCGGACTGGCCGATCAGGAGCTGACCTGTGAGTTGCATGGTTTTCCTCGAAAAATGCAGGGGCCGGGCGTGGGGCGCCCGGCCGAAGGGATCATGGGAAACGGCGGGGGCGCGTCAGTCCTCGTCGTCGTCGAGCTGCAGCTTGTCGGAACGGACGCCTGTATTCGCCCCCCAGTAGTAGATGACGAGCGCGACGGCCGCGACCACAACCGTGTCGTACGGATGGGCGAGCCGGCCCGTGCCGCCGAAGCCGCCGAGATACGACAGCACGATCATCGCGGCATAAAACGCGATCAGCCACGCGGACGAGCGCACCTGCTCGGCGAGGCTCAGGTGTGCGGTCGGCACCCAGCGGCGGCACGCGAGGTAGATGACGAACATCACGATCTGCAGGCCGAGCAGCCAGGACACGGTGCTCCAGCCCGACCAGTAGACGATCAGCGCGGCGATCACGAACGATGCGGGGCCGGTGATGCCGAACGCGCTCGCGCGGAACGGCCGCGGCAGGTCGGGCGCGGTGCGGCGCAGTGCGGCGACCGAGACCGGCGCGACCGCATAGCTCAGCACCAGCGCGGCGGACACGATGTTGATCAGCGCTTCCCACGACGGGAACGGCATCGTCCAGAAGATCGCGAGGCCGAATGTGAGCCACAGGCCTGCGCGCGGGATGCCCGACGCTTCGTCGACGCGCGTGAACACCTTGAAGAAGGTGCCCGTCTTCGCCCAGCCGTAGACGACGCGCGGCGTCGCGTTCATGTAGATGTTGCCGCAGCCGCTCGGCGAGATCATCGCGTCGGCGACGACCATCACCGCGAGCCAGCCGACGCCGAGCGCGAGCGCGATGTCGCGATACGGCAGCGAGAACGCCTTGCTCACGTCGTGCCAGCCGCCGGCGAGCATCGTGGTCGGGATGCTGCCGATGAACGCGAGCTGCAGCAGCACGTAGATCAGCGTCGACAGCAGGATCGACAGGATCAGCGCGATCGGGATCGTGCGCTGCGGATTGCGCACCTCGCTCGCGACCGACACGATCGGCGTGAGCCCGAGATACGCGAAGATGATGCCGCCGGCGGACACGGCCATCTCTATGCCCGGCATGCCGAACGGCGCGAAGCCGTGCACGGTCAGGTTCGCCGGCTTGAAGAACGTGAACAGCACCGCGATCACCGACAGCGGCACGATGAACTTGAAGATGCTGATGATGTTGTTCGCTTTCGCGAACGTCTTCACGCTCGAATAGTTCAGGTAAAAGAAGAAGCACAGCAGCGCGGCCTGCACGAGCCAGCCGATCGTCGTCGGGTCGCTCGATCCTTCCACCGTCAGGCCCGGAAACCACGCGGCCGCGTACTGGCGCGCGGCGACGACCTCGATCGCGATCAGGCTCGAAAAGGCGATCAGCGTGATGAAGCCCATCAGGTAGCCGAGCAGCGGGCCGTGCGAGAACACCGGGTAGCGGACCACGCCGCCCGCGCGCGGCAGCGCGGCGCCGAGTTCGCAGTAGACGATGCCGAGCAGCAGTACCGCGAAGCCGCCGAGCAGCCACGAGAAGATGCCGGCCGGGCCCGCGATCGTCGAGACGTGACTCGCGGCGAACAGCCACCCCGAACCGAAAATGGCGCCGAGACCGATGAACGTGAGATCGGTCAGCGACAGCTGTTTCTTGAACTTGCCGTGACCCGCGTCGGGGTGCGCGGAACGGGAAAGCGGGACAGACGGGTGTGCGTTGCCTTGGCCTGGCATGGGCTTGTCTCCTGGGGGGAATATCGGCACAGGCTCGAGGTGCGTCGCGCTCCGACGGAGCAGCGGCGCAGGCCTGCCGGCCGGCGTCGCCCGGTTCGAACGACCGGGGCGGGCGGCGGGGCGTTCACGCGCGGCGCGGGTTGGCGCCGGTACGAACGGGCCCGCAGGCCATGCCGGACCGGAGACGGCGGCGCGCAGGCGCAGGGCCGGCGCACCGCCGCACGGGGAGTCGGTCAGAGACCGACGTCGGGCAGCGCCGGGCGCGTTTCGAGCGCCTTTGCGACGATGGCCTTCACTTCCGCGAGCGTGTCGCCCTGCAGCGCGAGGCGCGGCGGGCGCGTGATCGCGCTGCCGCGGCCGACCAGCTCTTCGCACAGCTTGATGCACTGCACGAGGTCGGGGCGCGCGTCGAGGTGCAGCAGCGGCATGAACCAGCGGTACAGCGCGAGCGCTTCGTCGAAACGCTTTTGCTTCGCGAGGCGGAACAGCGTCTCGCCTTCCTTCGGGAACGCATTCGACATGCCCGACACCCAGCCTTCGGCGCCGACGGCGATGCTCTCGACCACGACGTCGTCGAGGCCCGCGAACAGCACGAAGCGATCGCCGACCGCGTTGCGCAGGTCGATGAAGCGGCGCGTATCGCCCGACGAATCCTTGAAGCAGACGATGTTCTCGCAATCCTGCAGCGCGATCAGCACGTCGGGCGTCACGTCGTTCTTGTAGATCGGCGGGTTGTTGTAGACCATCACCGGCAGGTCGGTACTCGTCGCGACCGCGCGGAAGTGCGCGGCGGTTTCGTGCGGCTTGGCCGAGTAGACCAGCGCGGGCATCACCATCACGCCGTCGACGCCGACGCGCTGCGCTTCGCGCACCGTGTTGCGCGCGAATTCGGTCGTGAATTCGGCGATCCCGGCGATCACCGGAATCTTGCCGCCCGCCGCGTCGCGTGCGGCCTCGATCACCTGGAGCTTTTCGCTCGTCGACAGCGACGTGTTCTCGCCGACCGTGCCGCAGACCACGAGGCCCGACACGCCGTCGTTCACCAGGTTCTTCACCACACGGTGCGTGGCGTCGATGTCGAGGGAAAAGTCAGGCTTGAACTGGGTGCTGACGGCCGGGAAAACCCCGGTCCATTGAATGGCTTTGCGGCTCACTGAAATCTCCTACGTTCGTATCGGTCGGCCGACGGGTGTGTCGGTGTGGCAACCAGTATCGCCGCGCAAATGCCCATCACGCTTGAGTCGTATCGCGGAGCAAAATGACGAAATCGGCACAGCGGCCGGACGGCGCGGGAAGGGCGCTTCGCACTATGCCGATTTCGTCGTCGTCCTCATCGAAAAGCCACAAGCGGACGGACGCGCGACGGAGGAAGCTATGCTCCTTTCCCCACTTCGGACGGCTCATGATGAAGCGCATCCAGATCATCGATTCGCACACGGGCGGCGAACCCACTCGGCTCGTCGTGTCCGGTTTCCCCGCGCTCGGCAGCGGCACGATGGCCGAGCGCCGCGACGTGCTCGCGCGCGAGCACGACCGCTACCGCACCGCATGCATCCTCGAGCCGCGCGGCAGCGACGTGCTGGTCGGCGCGCTGCTGTGCGAGCCCGTGTCGCCCGATGCGGCGGCCGGCGTGATCTTCTTCAACAATAGCGGCTATCTCGGGATGTGCGGGCACGGCACGATCGGCGTCGTGCGCACGCTGCACCACATGGGGCGCATCGCGCCCGGCGTGCACCGGATCGAAACGCCGGTCGGTACCGTCGAGGCGACGCTGCACGACGACCTGTCGGTCAGCGTGCGCAACGTGCCCGCGTATCGCCATGCGAAGGGCGTCGCGCTCGACGTGCCGGGTTACGGCTCCGTGAAGGGCGACATCGCGTGGGGCGGCAACTGGTTCTTCCTGATCAGCGACCACGGGCAGCGCGTCGCCGGCGACAACGTCGCGGCGCTCACCGCGTATGCGTCGGCCGTGCGCGAAGGGCTCGAACGCGCGGGCATCACCGGCGCGAACGGCGGCGAGATCGACCATATCGAGCTGTTCGCTGACGATCCCGATCACGACAGCCGCAGCTTCGTGCTGTGCCCGGGCCTCGCGTACGACCGTTCGCCGTGCGGCACCGGCACGAGCGCGAAGCTCGCGTGCCTCGCGGCCGACGGCAAGCTCGCGCCGGGCGCCGTGTGGCGGCAGGCGAGCGTGATCGGCAGCGTGTTCCACGCGAGCTTCGAAGAAGCCGACGGCGGGATCGTGCCGACGATCCGCGGCAGTGCGCACCTGAGCGCGGAAGCGACGCTCCTGATCGAGGAAGACGATCCGTTCGGCTGGGGTATCGCGCCGTGAGCGACGCGAAGACGGATGTCGTCGTGATCGGCGCCGGCATCGTCGGCGCCGCGTGCGCGCACGAACTCGCGCAGCGCGGGCTGCGCGTGCTCGTCGTCGACGACGCGAGCGGCGGGGCGACCGGCGCGGGCATGGGGCACCTCGTCGCGATGGACGACAACGCGGCCGAACTCGCGCTGAGCCATTACTCGATCGAACTGTGGCGCGCGTTGAGCGGCGAGATGCCCGAAGGCTGCGCGTACCGCAACTGCGGCACGCTGTGGCTCGCGGCCGATGCGCACGAGATGGATCTCGCGCGCGCGAAGCAGGCGGCGCTCGCCGCGCACGGCGTGGCCGGCGAACTGATCGACGCGGCGGCGCTCGCGCAACTGGAGCCGATGTTGCGCGCGGGCCTCGGCGGCGCGCTGAAGATTCCCGGTGACGCGATCCTCTATGCGCCCGTCACCGCGAACTGGCTGCTGCAGCGCGCGCCGCGTATCACGTTGCGGCGCGACCGGGCCGTCGCGGTCGACGGCCCGAGCGTGACGCTCGCGAGCGGCGACACGCTGCGCGCGGAGCGGGTGGTCGTGGCGAACGGCGTTGCGGCGCGCACGCTGCTGCCCGAACTGCCGCTGCGCCCGAAAAAGGGCCATCTGCTGATTACCGACCGCTATCCGGGCCAGGTGTCGCACCAGCTCGTCGAGCTGGGTTATGCGGCGAGCGCGCATGCGAGCGACGGCACGTCGGTCGCGTTCAACGTGCAGCCGCGGCCGACCGGCCAGTTGCTGATCGGCTCGTCGCGCCAGTTCGACACCGAGGACGCGCAAGTCGAGCCGCCCGTGCTCGCGCGCATGCTGCGTCGCGCGGTGGGCTATCTGCCGGACCTGGCCGACCTGAACGGCATCCGCGCGTGGACGGGGTTCCGTTCCGCGAGCCCCGACGGCCTGCCGCTGCTCGGCGAGCACCCGGCACGGCCGGGCGTGTGGCTCGCGGTCGGGCATGAAGGGCTCGGCGTGACGACCGCGCCGGGCAGCGCGCGGCTCGTCGCCGCGCTGATGGCCGGCGAGCGGCCGCCCATCGATATCGAACCGTATTTGCCGGGACGCTTCCTGACCGCGTCCCCTGTAGCCGGAGCGCTGACATGAAACGACCCCCACGCTCACTTCGTTCGCTGCCCCCCGGGGGGGCGGTCAGCCTCCTTGGGGCGGCCCGGCGGAGGCTGACATGATCATTCATCTGGACGGCCGCGCGCTGACGGTGGCCGACGGCGCGACCGTCGCGGCCGCCATTGCGGCGAGCGGCGACGACACGACGCGCGTGTCGTGCACGGGCGCGGTGCGCGCGCCGTTTTGCGGGATGGGCATCTGCCAGGAGTGCCGGATGACGATCGACGGGCGGCGCCGGCTGGCTTGCCAGACGTTGTGCCGCGACGGGATGCAGGTGGAGCGTACGCGATGAAACAGGAACGACTGAGCGTCGACATCGCGATCGTCGGCGCGGGCCCGGCCGGGCTGTCGGCCGCGCGGGCGGCCGCACGAAGCGGTGCGACGGTGGCGATCGTCGACGACAACCCGCGCGCGGGCGGGCAGATCTGGCGACAGGGCGCAGCGGCCACGCCCGCGCCGGTCGCCAGCGAGCGGCTCGCCGTATTGCGGCAGCCGAACGTCACGCATCTCGCGGCAACGCGCATCGTCGCCGAAACGCAGCCGGGCACGCTGCTGCTCGAAGACGACGAACGCGGGCTGCTGCTGGATTTCCGGACACTGATTCTCTGCTGCGGCGCACGCGAACTGCTGCTGCCGTTTCCGGGCTGGACGCTGCCGGGCGTCACCGGTGCGGGCGGCCTGCAGGCGCTGGTCAAGTACGGCCTCGACGTGCGCGGACAGCGCACGGTGATCGCGGGCAGCGGGCCGCTGCTGCTGGCGAGCGCGGCGACGGCCCGTCAGGCCGGTGCGCGCGTGTCGCACGTGCTCGAACAGGCAGGTTGGGGCGATGTGGCCGGCTTCGGCGCCGGGCTGTGGCGCTGGCCGTCGAAGCTCGCGCAGGCCGCGAAACTCGTCACGGCTGCCTACCGGGCCGATGCCCACGTCGTCGAGGCGTTCGGCGACAAGCGGCTCGAACGCGTGCGGATCCGGCACGGCGATCGCGAGTTCGACGTCGACTGCGACCGGCTCGCGTGCGGTTTCGGCCTCGTGCCGAATACGGTGCTGCCGAGCCATCTCGGCTGCCGGATCGACAACGGCGCGGTCGCGGTCGATGCACACCAGCGTACGAGCCGCGACGGGGTGTTTGCGGCCGGCGAGTGCACGGGCGTCGGCGGCAGCGAATTGGCGATGATCGAAGGCGAGATTGCCGGCCATGCGGCAACCGGGCAGACGGCGCCGCTGGCTGCGCTCGTCGCGCGGCGCGCGCACTGGCAGGCGTTTGCGGACGCCGTGCGCGAACGGTTTGCGATCCGCGAGCCGGTCCGCCGGCTGGCGCGGCCCGATACGCTGCTGTGTCGCTGTGAAGACGTGCGTTTCGAGGCAGTCGCGCAAGCGCCGGGCTGGACGGCGGCGAAACTGCAGTCGCGTTGCGGGATGGGCGCATGCCAGGGCCGCGTGTGCGGTGCGGCTGCACAGGCGTTGTTCGGCTGGACGCCGCCGGTGCCGCGCACGCCGCTCGTGCCAGCGCGGGTCGGCACGCTGATGCTGGACGGTACGGCCTCCTGCGACGGCGCGTGACGGATCGCGGAATCGCGGCATCACGGAATCGCGGCATCACGGAATCGCAGCATCGCGGAATCGCGGCATCGCAGCATCGCAGCATCGCAGCATCGCAGCATCGCGGCCCGGTTGACACCGGGTCGCGTCATTCATTCCGCCGTCACTTTCTCCCATCCCCCGACCTGCGGTGCGGCACAGGCGCGCAGGCACTCGATCGTCGCGGCCACCGCCGCGCGATTCGCACTGTCGGGGTGCCAGTACATCGACACCGCGCCCTGGCCTTCGAGCTGCATCGGCAGGATCCGGATCGCGTTCAATTGCTCGAAGCGCTGCGCGGCACGATACGACGCGACACCGAGCAGGTCGGTGTTGTTCAGCAGCGTGAGGTTGAGGATCGACGAATTCGATTCGACACAGTGGGGCGGCCGAACGCGGCCGGCGGCCGTCAGCGCGGCCTCGAGCGCGTTGTGCACGGGCGTGCCCGACGGCCACACGATCCACGAACAGGCGAGCACGTCGTCCCAGCCGACCGACGCCGCACCGGCGAGCGCGTGACCGGGCCGCGCGACGAACACGACCGGATCGACATACAGCGCTTCGGCATGCAGCAGCGGATCGACGGATGTCGACCCCGAGCGGCCCACGACGATATCCAGTTCGCTGCGCGCGAGCTGCGGCATCAGCTGGTTCATCGTGCTTTCGGTGAGCCGCACCTGCGCGCGCGGCATCCGTTTGAGCAGTTGCGACACCGCGAGCGGCACCGTGTCGGCCGCCGCGACGCCTGACGTGCCGATCGTCACGAGGCCGCTGCCGCCTTCGCGCAGCGCGGCCATGTCGTCGCGCGCGACGTCGAGCTGCGCTTCGACGCGGCGCGCATGCTCGATCAGCGCTTCGCCGTAGGCGGTCGGCCGCAGCCCGCGCGCATGCCGTTCGAACAGCGGCAGCCCGACGTCCTCTTCCAGTTCCTTCAGCCATTTCGACAGCGCGGGCTGCGTGGTCGCGAGCGCCACCGCCGACTGGCTCAGGTTGCCGGTGCCGGCAAGGCTCAACAGTACCTGCAGATGCCGCAGCCGCAGCCGGTGGGTCCAGTCCATCGCATGCCTCGTCGCGAGAAGGTATATCCAGAATGATATGGATTAGATGATTTGACCATTTTACCGGGTATGCCTGGGTCGAATATAAATCTGCTGACGGACTGCAGCACGGTCCCCGACCCGACATAGCGCCGACGCCGATCGGCCGACTCCCAGGAGACATCATGACGACCCATCCGGACGCGTCGCGCGCCGCCTACTACGCACGGATCGCCGAGCAACGCCTGGCGCCGCTGTGGGAATCGCTGCACAACCTCGTGCCGAAATCCCCGCAGCCGGCCGCGCAGGCCGCGATCTGGAAGTACGCGCAGGTGCGCGATCTCGTGATGCAGGCCGGCAGCGTGATCAGCGCGGAAGAAGCCGTGCGCCGCGTGCTGGTGCTGGAGAACCCCGGGCTGCCCGGCAAGTCGAGCATGACGCCGAGCCTGTACGCGGGGTTGCAGCTGATCCTGCCCGGCGAGATCGCGCCGAGCCACCGGCATACGCAGTCGGCGCTGCGCTTCATCGTCGAAGGGCGCGGCGCGTGGACGGCCGTGAACGGCGAGCGCACGACGATGCATCCGGGCGACTTCATCATCACGCCGTCGTGGGCATGGCACGACCACGGCAACCCGTCGGCGGAAGCGGGCGGCGAGCCGGTCGTGTGGCTCGACGGGCTCGACATTCCGCTCGTCGCGCACCTCGACGCGGGCTTCGCGGAGAACTACCCGGAAGTCGTGCAGCCCGTGAATCGCCCGGAAGGCGACAGCCTCGCCCGCTTCGGTCACAACATGGTGCCGGTGCGGCATCGCGCGAGCGATCCGACGTCGCCGGTGTTCAGCTATCCGTACGCACGCACCCGCGAGGCGCTCGACGTGCTGTACCGGAACGGCGAGCTCGATGCGTGGGACGGCGTGAAGCTGCGCTATGTGAACCCCGCGACGGGCGGCTGGCCGATGCCGACGATCGCCACCTTCATGCAGTTCCTGCCCGCCGGTTTCGACGGCCGCACGTACCGCAGCACCGACGCGACGATCTACTGCGTCGTCGAGGGCAGCGGCACCGCGTTCATCGGCGGCAACGCATTCGGATTCGAGCCGCACGACATCTTCGTCGTGCCGTCGTGGGCGCCGGTGCGGCTGTCGGCGTCGTCCGACAGCGTGCTGTTCAGCTATTCCGACCGGCCCGTGCTGTCCGCGCTGAACCTGCTGCGCGAAGCGCGCGACTGACGCCGGCGGCGTTCAAGGATTCCGTTTTCCGCGCGCCGCCGCCGCGGTGCGCCTCCTTCATTCACTTTCTGGCTGGAGCCATTGATGACTTTCGTTTTTCCTCCCGAAGCGCCCGTGGCGCTCCCCGTTGCCGGCAGTGATGCCCGGTTCGCGGTACGCCGCGTCTATTGTGTCGGCCGCAACTACGCGGCCCATGCGCGTGAAATGGGCTTCGATCCCGATCGCGAGCCGCCGTTCTTCTTCTGCAAGCCGGCCGATTCGGTCGTGCCGGTCGGGTACGGCGAAACGCTCGATCTCGCGTATCCGTCGCAGACGCAGAACTATCACTACGAAGCCGAACTCGTCGCGGTGATCGGCAAGGGCGGGGCGGACATTCCGCTCGAACGCGCGCTCGAACACGTGTGGGGCTATGCGGTCGGCCTCGACATGACGCGCCGCGACCTGCAGATGAAGATGCGCGAAATGGGCCGGCCGTGGGAGATCGGCAAGGCGTTCGACCGCTCGGCGCCGATCGGCCCCGTGCATCCGGCGAGCGACGTCGGTCATTTCGAACAGGGCGGCCTGTGGCTGACCGTCAACGGCACGACGAAGCAGAAGAGCGACGTGTCGCACCTGATCTGGTCGGTCGCGGAAACGGTGGCCGACCTGTCGAGGTTCTTCCGCCTCGAACCGGGCGACGTGATCTTCACGGGCACGCCGGAAGGTGTCGGCGCGGTGGTGGCGGGCGACGTGATGAAGGTCGGCGTCGAGCGGCTCGGCGAACTGGCCGTGCGCGTGGTCTGACGCATCTTCCCCGAAAGGCGACATCGTGCAACTGCATAGCTTCTTCAACAGCTCGACCTCCTACCGGGTGCGCATCGCGCTCGCGCTGAAAGGGCTGCCCTACGACACGCTGCCGGTGAACATCCGCACCGGCGAGCATCGCGACGCGGCTTACGTCGCGAACGTGAACCCGTCCGCAGCGGTGCCGGCGCTGGTCGACGGCGATTTCGGTCTCGGCCAGTCGCTCGCGATCCTCGATTACCTCGACCAGATCCAGCCGACGCCACGACTGATTCCGCTCGAACTGCGGCATCGTGCGCGCGTGCTGGAACTCGCGGCGCTGATCGCCTGCGACATCCATCCGGTCAACAACCTGCGCGTGCTGCGCTATCTCGACAGCGAGCTGCAGGTCACGGCCCAGCAGAAGACCGCGTGGTACCGGCACTGGGTCGCGGAAGGGATGGCCGGCGTCGAGCGGCTGCTCGCGCGCGCGGACGAGGGCCCGTGGTGCTTCGGCGACGCGCCGACGCTGGCCGACGTGTGCCTCGTGCCGCAGGTCGCGAACGCGCTGCGGATGGATTGCGACCTGAGCGCGTATCCCCGCAGCCTCGCGGTGTACGAATACGCACGGCACGAGCCGGCGTTCGACGCGGCGCAGCCGCAGCGGCAACCGGATTACGTCGCGTAACACGAAGCAGGAGACAAGGATGGGCGAGACACAAGACAACGGCCGACGCGTGCTGGTGATCGGCGGCGGCATCGGCGGGCTCGCGGCAGCGCTCGCGCTCGCGCGCCAGGGCATCCGCGTGAAGCTGCTCGAACAGGCGGAGCAGATCGGCGAGATCGGCGCGGGGATTCAGCTCGCCGCGAACGCGTTCAACGCGCTCGATGCGCTGGGTGTCGGCGAGGCCGCGCGCAGCCGGGCCGTGTTCACCGACTGGCTGCAACTGATGGATGCGATCGATGCGCGCGAGGTTGCGCGCATCGATACGGGCGCCGCGTACCGCGAGCGCTTCGGCAATCCGTATGCGGTGATTCATCGAGCGGACATTCACCTGTCGATCTACGAGGCGGTCAAGGACCATCCGCTGATCGAGTTCCGGACGAGCACGCAGGTGTGCGGGTTCGAGCAGGACGGCAACGGCGTGACCGTGACCGACCAGCACGGCGAACGTTATCGCGCCGATGCGGTGATCGGCTGCGACGGCGTGAAATCCGCGATCCGCCAGGCGCTGATCGGCGATGCGCATCGCGTGACGGGCCACGTCGTGTATCGCGCGGTGGTCGACGTCGACAACATGCCGAAGGATCTGCAGATCAATGCGCCGGTCGTGTGGGCCGGTCCGCATTGCCATCTCGTCCACTATCCGCTGCGCGGCGGGCGGCAGTACAACCTCGTCGTCACGTTCCACAGCCGCGAGCAGGAAACCTGGGGCGTGCGCGAGGGCAGCAAGGAAGAGGTGCTGTCGTACTTCGACGGCATTCATCCGCTGCCGAAGCAGATGCTCGATCGGCCGACGTCGTGGAAGCGCTGGGCGACCGCGGACCGCGATCCGGTCGAGCGCTGGAGCGAGGGCCGCGCGACGGTGCTCGGCGACGCCGCGCATCCGATGACGCAATACATTGCGCAGGGCGCGTGCCAGGCGCTCGAGGACGCGGTGACGCTCGGCGCGGCCGTCGCGCAGGCCGACGGCGATTTCGAGGCCGCGTTCGCGCTGTACGAACGCGTGCGGATTCCGCGCACCGCGCGCGTGCTGTATTCGGCGCGCGAGATGGGGCGGATCTATCACGCGAAGGGCGTCGAGCGGCTGGTGCGCAACGGGCTCTGGGTCGGCCGTACGCAGGCGCAGTTCTACGACGCGCTCGACTGGTTGCACGGCTGGCGCGCGGAGGACTGCCTGACGCCGGCTGCGTGACGCAGCTCGGCGAGCCCGATTCCGGCGGCGCGCAATTCAACGACACGACGCGCGACCGCCTTCCTGGAGGAGACATCACCATGACCGATACGCTGTCCATCGACGTCAGCGAATGGATCGACCGGCATCGCGTTGCGCCGTTTCAGGCCGCGATCGTCGTCCTGTGCTTCCTGATCGTCGCGATCGACGGTTTCGATACCGCTTCGATCGGTTTCATCGCCCCCGTCATTCGCGCGGAATGGGGCCTGTCGCCCGCGCAGCTCGCCCCGGTGTTCGGCGCGGGGCTCGCGGGGCTGATGGCCGGCGCGCTCGTGTTCGGGCCGTTCGGCGACCGGTTCGGCCGCAAGCGCCTGCTGCTCGCATGCGTCGCGTGCTTCGGCATCGCGAGTGCCGCGTCGGCGAGCGCGGGCGGCCTGACCGAGCTGATCGCGTGGCGTTTCGTGACCGGGCTCGGGCTCGGCGGCGCGATGCCCAATGCGATCACGCTGACGTCCGAGTACTGCCCGGCCCGGCGCCGTTCGCTGCTGGTGACGACGATGTTCTGCGGCTTCACGATCGGCTCCGCGCTCGGCGGGCTCGCGGCCGCCGCGCTGATCGAGCACCACGGCTGGCGCGCGGTGCTCGTCGTCGGCGGCGCGGCGCCACTGCTGCTCCTGCCGGTGCTCGCATGGCGGCTGCCGGAATCGGTGCGCTATCTCGTCAATCGGCACGCGCCTTCCGCGCGGATCGCGGCGATGCTGGGCCGCATCGCGCCGGATCCCCGGCTTTCGAACGCGTCGTTCACCGCGCCCGCCGGCAAGCCGGCCGGATCGCCGCTTGGCCGCCTGTTCGGCCCCGACCTGTTGCGCGGCACGCTGCTGCTGTGGCTCACGTTCTTCATGAGCCTGCTCGTCATCTACCTGCTGTCCAGCTGGCTGCCGACGCTGCTGCGCACGACCGGCGCGACGCTGCGGACGGCCGCGCACGTGACCGCGATGTTCCAGGTCGGCGGCACGCTCGGCGCGATCGTCCTCGGCTGGCTGATGGACCGTTTCGACCCGCATCGCGTCCTGGCCTGCAGCTACGCGGCGGCCGGTGTGTTCGTCGCCGCGATCGGCGTGGTTGCCGCGTCGCGGTGGGGCGCCGCGCTCGCCGTGTTCGCGGCCGGTTTCTGCGTGTCGGGTTCACAGGTCGGCGCCAATGCGCTGTCGGCCGCGTTCTATCCGACCGAGTGCCGCACCACCGGTGTGAGCTGGGCGAACGGGATCGGCCGTGGCGGCTCGGTCGTCGGATCGATGGCGGGCGGTGCGATGCTGGCGATGGGCGTGCCGTTGTCGACCGCGTTTGCGGTCGTCGCGGCACCGTGCGTGATCGCCGCGATCGCGGTGCTCGCGCTCGGCGCGGTTCGTGCCGGTGCGGCGCGCGTGCCCGCCGCGAAGACGATGGCGGGCGAACGGGCCTGAGCGAAGGAGGGCGCCAGGCCGTCCGTCGGCAGACGGGGAGACGCAACATTATATAAATCAATATAATATTGATTATTTAATTGTCTCCCAGTGCCGATGAACGACGATCTTTCCGCCGGGTTTCCGGAACCCGACCAGATGCGCGCGGCCGCCGAATCGGCCTGCGCGCTGCTCAAGGTGCTGTCGAATCCCGACCGGTTGATGCTGCTCTGCGAGCTGTCCCAGGGTGAGCGCTGCGTGAGCGATCTCGAGGCAGCGCTGGACATCCGCCAGCCGACGCTGTCCCAGCAGCTCGGCGTGTTGCGCGACAACGCGCTGGTCCGCACGCGCCGCGACGGCAAGAACATCCATTACTCGCTCGACAGCCCCGCCGCGATCGCGGTGATGGGCGTGCTGTACGAACAGTTCTGCGGCCCGGCCGCGAAGGGGCGGCGCGATGCAGCTTGATGCGCTTCATTTCACGCCGTGGCTGTCGCTGGCCGGCGGCGTGCTGATCGGGCTCGCCGCCGCGTGGCTCGTCGCGTTCAACGGCCGGATCGCGGGCATCAGCGGCATCGTCGGCGGCTTGCTCACAGCACGCGCCGGCGAACGCGGCTGGCGCGCCGCGTTCGTCGCCGGGCTGGTCGCGGCACCGCTTGCGATGCGCGTCGCCGGGAACAGCCTGACGCCGCAGGTCGATGCGGGCTGGTTCGAACTGGTGGCGGCCGGGCTGCTGGTCGGGATCGGCACGCGGTACGCGGGAGGCTGCACGAGCGGCCACGGCGTGTGCGGGATGTCGCGCGGCGCGCTGCGTTCGGTGGTCGCGACGGCGGTCTTCATGGTCGCGGGCTTCGCGACCGTATTCGTGCGACGGCACGTGCTGGGAGGCTGACATGCAGGCAGGATTCGCGTTTCTGGCGGGGCTGCTGTTCGGCGTCGGCCTCATCGTGTCGGGCATGGCCAATCCGCAGAAGGTGCTCGGTTTTCTCGACCTGGCGGGCCGCTGGGATCCATCGCTTGCGTTCGTGATGGCCGGCGCGACCGGGGTGGCCGTGTTCGCGTTCGCATGGGCGAAGCGCCGGACGCGGTCATGGCTCGGCCTGCCGATGCAGTTGCCGGCCCTGCGGGCGATCACCGTGCGCCTGGTTGCCGGAAGTGCCGTGTTCGGCATCGGCTGGGGGATCGCCGGGTTCTGCCCGGGGCCCGCGATCGTGTCGATCGGCTTCGGGTCGGCGAAGGGGATCGGGTTCGTCGTCGCGATGCTGGCCGGGATGGCGGTATTCGAGTGGTTCGAAAGGCGCAGAAGCGTGCGGTGATGCCGTGACCGCCGCATGCCGGAGGCGCACTGCGGCGGTTGCGCCGGTCAAGGTCGGTCGATCCGCATGAGCGCGGCGCTACCGGGGCGCGCCGGATCTCCATCGGCTGATGCGGCGCGGCGTGACGCCCCTCCATGACACCACGGCAAGTTTCCATGTCACGAATGCTCGTGTACACGACGGCCGCCGCGCATCCTCCCGGACAGCCGGCGCAGGATCGCGCGCCATGCCATGAGCCAGCCGCTCCGGCTTGCCGGTTCCACGACGGCCGTGCTGACCGCGCCCGCGCCACCGGCCGACAGCGCCACGTGGCCGGCCGTCTCGAGCGTCAGGCATTCACCTTCGTCGAGCAAGCGGCGGATGTGCCGCGGCGCGTCGGGCAGCCAGTCGAGCCCGCCGTGGCGCAGCGTGACCGCAAGCGCGCCGTCCAGCACGATCAACTGGCTGCCCTTGTCGAACCACGCAAAGTGGCTTTGCCCGGCGTCGAGCCGGATGTGATGCGTTCGCATGGCGATTCCCTTTGCGGTTGCGCGGCCTCGCGACGGCGAGGCGACAGCGTGCAGTCAGGTTAGGGAAACGGGCACCGGCACGACAGATTCAGGGGACGGGAATCTGTTGCGGTGCAGACGACGATTTTGCGCCGCTGTATCGGTGGGTTTCTCCGGAATCTGTATCTGGCGTGCCATCGGCCGCGCGGGCACGATCGCCTGCATGACGCCTTTCACCGATTCATCCCGCCCACCGTTGCCGATGGACGGCGAGCCGCTTTACGAGCGGCTCGCCGAGCATTACCGCCGCATCATCGCGGCCGGCACGCTGTCGCCCGGCGACCGGATGCCGTCGGTGCGGGCGTTCATGGCACAGCACGGCGTGAGTCTGTCGACCGCGATTCAGGCGTTCCGGCGGCTCGAGGATACGGGCTGGTGCGAGGCGAAGCCGCGCTCCGGCTACTTCGTGCGGCGCCGCGCGGCTGTCGCGCTCGAAACGCTGCCGGAAAGCGACGGGCCGCCGCTGAGCGTCGAGCCGCCGTTCGCGGGCCTGCACGAACGCGTGTCGCGTGTGATCGACCGCGCCAACGCGACGCCCGATGCGCTGAATCTCGGCGGCGCGTCCGCGCTGGCCACGCTGTATCCGGCCGAGCCCCTGCAGGCGCTCGCGATCCGGTTGTTGCGGCGCAAGCCCACCTTGCTGACCGATGCGGGGCCCGTCGGCGGTTCGCCCGAGTTCCGGCAGACGATGGCCAAGCGCGCGTTGTCGTACGGCGTGACGGTGACGCCGGACGACGTGATGTCGACGAGCGGCGGCGTCGATGCCGTGAATCTCGCGTTGCGTGCGGTCGCGCGCCCCGGCGACACGATCGCGATCGAATCGCCTGCGTTCTTCGGCCTGATCCAGTTGCTCGAAAGCCTCGGCTTGCGCGCCCTCGAAATCCCGGCCAGCCCGACGACCGGCCTGTCGATCGAGGCGCTCGAAGTGGCGCTGACCGCGTATCCGGACATTCGTGCCGTGGTGGTCGTGCCGAACCTGCAGAACCCGCTCGGCTGCGTGATGCCCGACGGGCGCAAGGCCGCGCTCGTCTCGCTCTGTTCGCGGCACGGCGTGGCCGTGATCGAGGACGAGCCTTATCGCGAACTCGTCGAGGCGCCGCAGGCGGTCAAGCCGGTCAAGGCATGGGACCGCGACGGCACGGTGATCTACTGCCCGTCGTTCAACAAGGTGCTGGCCCCCGGGATGCGGCTCGGCTGGATAAGCGCGGGGCGCTGGCACGCGCGCGTGAAGATGCTGAAATTCGCGCACAGCCGGCACAATGCCGCGTTACTGCAGGCCGTTGCGGCCGAATTCGTCGGTTCGGGCGCGTTCGATTGCCATCTGCGCCGGTTCCGCGAACAGCTGCGCGTGCAGCGCGACGTGACGATCGACGCGATTGCACGGCACTTCCCGGCCGGAACCCGGATGAACCAGCCGCCGGGCGGGATGCTGCTGTGGATCGCGTTGCCGGACGGCGTGCGCTCCGAGGCGCTGTTCGATGCCGCGCTGGCGCACGGGGTCAGGATCGCGCCCGGGGCGATCTTCTCGAATTCCGACCGCTTCGACGCCTATATCCGGCTCGCTTGCACGCGCGTGTTCGATGCGGCGCACGAAGCGGCGTTCGAAACGCTCGGCCGCCTCGTGCGGGAAGCCATGGCGCCCAGGTAGGCGCGGTGGCCGCCGGCCGGGCTTGCGAAACCGCAAGCGCACTGGCTTTCCGGGCCATCGACGCAGCCAGCCGCCGCCATTTCATCGGCTGGCCGAGTGTGTGGCGAGGTGCTGGCGGATCAGCGACAGGTAACGATCGCCGACCGAGAAATCGCGCGCGGCGCGCGGCCGTTCGGCCTGGCGCAGCGTGGCCGGTGCGCTCATGCCCAGATAACGGCAAACGGCGGACGGGAAGGGCTTGCGTGTATGCCCGAGCTGGCGAGCCGCGCGCTCGACGCGGGCGTCGCCGACCTGGGCGCGGAGCCATGCCAGCACCTGGCGATCGGCGTCGTTGACGATACGAACGAGTTGTTCCATCACGCACCTCACTGTTCATAAATACAGTGCTGTAAATATAACCAGTGTTTTGGGCGACCGCAAGCGGGTGCACGCGCGGCTGGCCGTTCGGCCAGGATCAGCGAGCCGGCGCGGCGGTGCGCGTGACCGGGGCAACAGCGGCCGCAGGGGAGGCGGTGCCCCCCGTATAGCGCGCGTCGGTCAGCGTGCCGAGGAACGCGACGATGTCGTCGATCTCCGCGTCGGTCAGCGCGGGCGGCGTGCCGGGCCGGCGGTTCATCGGCGTCGAATTGACGTTGATGTTGCCGCGATAGGCGGCCGGCACATCGTCGAACGTTCCGGCCCCGTGATACCAGAAGCCCGGGTCGGTCGAGCGCGTGTTGTAGAACGCGACCGCGTCGCGCAGCGTCGTGAACACGCCGTTGTGCATGAACGTCTGCTTGAGCGCGACGTTGCGCAGCCCCGGTGTGCGCAGGTAGCCGCACCATTGCGTCGGCTCGGGCCAGCGCAGCCGCCGGGCGGTGTCGCACAGCCCGTTGTCGAAATGACGCGGATCGCGGTTCGCCGGCAGCGCGCGGTTGCGCGGCACCGCGATCGCGTCGTAGCCGAAATCGGTGAAGAGCGAACGCTCCGGTCGGCTCGACGTCTCCGACAGCGTGTGGCAACTCGTGCAGTTGCCCTTGTCCGGATTCCGGAACAGCGCGAGGCCGCGCATCTCGGCCGGCGCGAGCGGCTTGCGCGTGCGCAGGAACGCGTCGAAACGCGACGTGAACGGCGCCATCTCGTCGCTCTGCAGATAGGCCTCGACGGCCAGGCCCAGCGCCCGCACCAGTTGCCCGGGGTCGCGCCGCACCGACGCGCCGAAGCGCGCGGCGAGATCGGGCGCGAGTTCGGTTGCGTCGACCTTGCGCAGCAGCGCGGCCGGCGACCGGTTGTTCATCTCGTTCGGATCGAACAGCGGCCCGCGGATCTGCTCGGCGAGCGTATCCGCGCGGCCGTCGCTGAACAGGCCGCCGAACGGCGACGGTGCGGGCGCGTCGTCGTCCTGGTAGAAGTGGCGGCGCGGCACGTAGCGCACATAGAGCAGCGACGGTGCGTTGCGCTGGCTGAAACGCCCGGGACGGCTGCCTTCCGGCACGCCGGGCCCCGCGAGCGAGGCGGCCGACAGCGTCGGCGCGAACGCGCGGCCCGGGTCGTGGCAGCCCGCGCACGACATGCCGCGCGGCTCGGACAGCCGTGAATCGAAGAAGATCCGGCCGCCGAGCGCGACGAGCGTCGGGTCGGGCGCGAAGCGCGCGGTCGCCGCATCGATCTTGCCCGTCACCTGCGGCGTGCCGTTGCCGATCGTGTCGACGACTCGCGACGGCGGCGCACCGGGAAGCAGGACGGTTTCGGCCGGCGCGGCGTGCGCCGCGAGCGTCAGGCCCGCGAGCACGGCAGCGGCCAGCGTGCGCATCGTCTGCCGGCCGCGCGCATGGCGGCCGTCACATCGAACTCCTTCACTCACGGCGCGATGAACCCCGTCTTGTCGCAGGCGAGCGTCCTGCCCGACTGGTTGCACGACGCGAGCAGCTTGCCGGCCGCCGAATACGCGTGGAAGACCCAGCCGGTCGCCGGGGCGGCCCGGCGTTCCATCATCAGGAAGCCGAAGCTGTTGTTGTGCGACAGCCGCTCGATCACGGCGCCCGGTGCCGGTGTCAGGCCGGCCGGGAACGGGTCGGGCAGCGCGACGTCGAGATTGTCGCCGCCGTTGCCGGACACGATCGTCGCCGGGTGCCCGGACGAGAAGTTGATCGCCTGGAAATCGTGCACGTGCCCGTGCAGCGCCACGTGCACGCCGGGCGGGTAGTACGCCTGGGCGTTGAGGCTCGACATCACCGACTGCAGCGCGAGGTTGCCGGGCGCGGGCGTGCTGCCGGCGATCGGCGCGAACGCGAGGATCGGATGGTGGTTCGTGAAGATCGTCGTCGTCATGCCGGCCGTCGACGCGAGCGCGGCGACCGTCTGGAACTGCTTCTGGTAGATGCCGAACTGCGCGTCGGTCGTCTTGAGCGGCGTGCGACCGACCTTCGCGGTGTCGAACACGATCACCTGCGAGCCGCCGCCGAGCGATACCGCATAGGGTTCCGAATAGTTCGCGTTGTTGTCGTTGGCCGGATCGTCGCACGAGCGCGCGGCCGAATACGGGCGCGGATCGAGGAAGCGGAACCAGCCCTGGCCCGCGCGTGCGCATTCCTCGTGGTTGCCGCGCACGACGACCCACGGGGCCTTCGCGAGCAACGGCGCGGCCGGGCGGAACAGGTCGGCCTGCCACGTATCCCAGCCGTAGCCCCACGGGCTGTCCTTGCAGCCGGCGATGTCCGGCGGGCATGCGTTTTCGCGGTAGTGGTAGTCGCCGATGTGCATCACCAGGTCGGGCGACAGCTTCGCGACGCTGGCCGCGATCGTGTCGAGCGGCCAGACCGTCGCGTCGTTGCACGCCTGCCATGCGTTGTCGGCCTTCTTCATGCGGCAGCCGGTATCGGCGATGATCGCGATGCGTTGCGGCTGCGCCTTCGGCAGCGGCAGCGTGCGGCCCGCGACGCTCGCCGCCAGCGCGCCGGCCGGCAGCGTCGCCTCGCAGACGGACACCGGGAAGCTCGACGGCTTCGAATCGGACGGATCGCTGGCGGTCGGCCGCTGGGCGATGGTCGCGGCGCCCGCGCGCAGGGACATGCGCGACAGCTTGCCGTCGACGCTCAGTTGCGGGCACAACGGATCGCTGGCCGACGCGGGGGTGTAGTTCGTGATGACGCGCGCGATCGCCTGGTTCGTATCGCCGATCTCGACCCATGCGGCCTGGACGTTGACCGACGCACTCGCCGGATCGTCCGGCGAATCGATGTGGTTCGAGCACGCGGACAGCGCGGCGAAAGCAACAAGGGGAGCGCAGCGGACGAGCAGGGCGCGCGGGAGGAGTCGTCGCATGGGAGGCACCGTAGGAAAGTCGTCGACGATACGCAACATGAATGTAAGAAATATGAAAAAACGGGGCGCGACGGAGGGTTCGCACGCGGGCCGGGCGTCGACGTTGCGGCGGCGGGTCGCGGCCACGGGGGGGCTTGACTTCAAGCCGGCTTGAAGCAGCAAAGTGCGATGCACGATCAATGAACCGGAAAGGGAATCGACGATGGAAACCAGACGTCCCAATGACGAACAATCCGCGCTTTGGAACGGCCCGTCGGGGCGCGCCTGGGTCGAGACGCAGGCGCTGATCGACCGGATGTTCGAGCCGTTGGAGCGGTTGCTCGTGGAGGCGGTTGCCGCGTCGTCCGCGCGCAGCGTGCTCGACGTCGGCTGCGGCACGGGCGCGGTCACGGTTGCGATCGCGCGGCGGCTCGGCGCGCATGCGCAATGCACGGGTATCGATATCTCGGCCCGGATGATCGACGCCGCGCAGGCGCGTGCCGAACGCAGCGGCGTCCACGCCCGCTTCGTGCGTGCCGATGTGCAGACGCACGCGTTCGAGCCCGCGAGCGTCGACCTGATCGTGTCGCGCCTCGGCGTGATGTTCTTCGACGATCCGGTTCGCGCGTTCGCGAATCTGCGGCAGGCGGCGCGGCCGGATGCGCAGATGCGGTTCGTCGCATGGCGCAGCGCGGCAGACAATCCGTTCATGACGATCGCCGAGCGGGCCGCGGCGCCGTTGCTGCCGAACCTGCCCGCACGGCGGCCCGGCGCGCCGGGGCAGTTCGGCTTCGGCGACCGGCAGCGGATCGCGTCGGTGCTGGCGGACAGCGGCTGGGCGGACGCGGCGATCGAGCCGGTCGAACTGGCATGCGCGCTGCCCGCGTCCGCGCTGGACGACTACATCACCCGGCTAGGCCCGGTCGGGCTGGCGTTGCTGGAAGTGGACGACGCAACGCGGCGGCGCGTGGTCGACACGATGCGTGCCGCATTCGAGCCTTACGTCGACGGCGCGGATGTACGCTTCGACGCGGCTTGCTGGCTCGTGACGGCGCGTGCACCGTCCGTGTGACACGTTGCGGCGAGGAAGCGGATCGGGGAAGGGGCGGCCGCTTCGCCCCGCGCGTCATCGTTCGCGCGGGACGTGGCCGGGCCGCATGACATACGCGCGTCAGCGTCGCCGCGCGCGCAGCATCAGCCACGCGCAACCGCCGGCGACCAATGCGAGACCGAGCAGGACGGCTTCGACGCCGAGCGCGAACCCGGGCGGCATGTCTCCGGTGTCCGGCATCCGCGACAGGTTGATGCCCATCGCGACGGCGCCGCCGGCGAGCAGCGCCGCGCAGACGATCCAGTAGACCTTGCCGCGCGGCGCCGCGGCGCGGATCCGCCACAGCGCGATGCCGGCTCCGCCGAGATAGAGCACGGCGAGCGTGCCGAGCGCGATGACGTCGGAGGCGCGGCTTTGCAGGAGCCCGGTCATCGTGCGGCTCCGTCGGGCGTGGCAGGCCGCCGCGGCGCGATAAAGACGGCGGGCAGGGTCATTCGGCCTCCGTCGCATGCCCCGGCGCGCGGCTCAGCAGATGCGTGCGCTTGTCGGCCGCGAGCGACACGTAGCGTTCGTACTGGCGCAACACGTCGGCAATCACTTCGTCGCCGCGCAGGTATTCGACGTCGTAGCCGAGCCGCCCGTCCTCGAAGAACGTGACGATCCCGTACACGTGGGCCCGTGCCGCTTCCGGCCCGGCCGTCTCGCGCACGAGGAACGCGGCCGCCGATTTCACCGTCACGCGCACGCCGTACACGAAATCGCGGTGGTCGGCGGTCGGCACGGTCAGGCGCACGGCGTCGTCGCTGTCGCGCTGCACGTGCGCATCGACGCCGCCCGCGCGCAACTCGTCGGCGACTTTGCGCAGCGCCGGCTCGACCGTTTCGGCGACGAACTGGCGTGCTTCGGCTTCGGTCGTCTGCCGCAGGATGTGCGTCAGGCGGTGGCGCCAGTGCTGGCCGGTCCAGAAGCTCGTCGCGGGCGCGACGTCCTGCGAATAGTGCACGCGGTCGGCCGCGAGCCCGCGCCACAGCCCGTAGCAGAGCGCGATCATGATGATCGCGACCGGCAGCGCGGCGATCAGCGTCATCGCCTGCAATGCGCCGAGCCCGCCTGCGACGAGCAGCACCGCGGCCGTCACGCCGAGCAGCGCGGCCCAGAACAGCCGTTGCCAGACGGGCGAGTGCGCGTGGCCGCGCGTCGCGATCTGGTCGATCACGAACGCGCCCGAATCGGCGGACGTGACGAAGAACACCGCGATCAGCACGATCGCGGCGATCGACAGCCCTTGCGACAGCGGCAGGAAATCGAAGAAGCGGAACAGCAGCGCGTCGACATTGGTGGCCGTCTGCGCGAGCGCGCCGGCCGCGCCGTGCGTATCGAGCCAGATCGCGCTGTTGCCGAACACGGTCATCCACACGAGGTTGAACGCGGTCGGCACGAGCAGCACGCCGATCACGAACTGGCGGATCGTGCGGCCGCGCGAGATGCGTGCGATGAACATGCCGACGAACGGCGACCACGACACCCACCATGCCCAGTAGAGGATCGTCCAGCCGCCGAACCAGCCTTCCTCGCGCGGCGACGCATACGCGTACGTGCGGAACGACAGGTCGACGAGGCTCGACAGGTACTGGCCGATGTTGTCGCCGAGCGCGCGCAACAGGAACGCCGTCGGGCCCGTGACGGCCACGAACGCGAGCAGCAGGAACGCGAGCAGCAGGTTCAGTTCGGACAGCCGACGCACACCCTTGTCGAGGCCGCTTGCGGCCGACAGCCCTGCGAGGATCACGACGAGCGCGACGAGCCCGATGCGAAATGCATTGCTGCCCGTATCCCAGCCGGCGACCGTATGCAGGCCCGCGCTGATCTGCATCACCCCGTAGCCGAGCGTCGTCGCGATGCCGGCGACCGTGCCGACCAGCGCGAACGCGTCGACCGTGTGGCCGATCCAGCCATTGATGCGCTCGCGCAGCACCGGATACAGCCCCGAGCGGAGCGTCAGCGGCAGGTTGTAGCGGAAGCCGAAGTACGCGAGCACGAGCCCCATCAGCCCGTAGATCGCCCACGCGTGGAAGCCCCAGTGGAAGAAGGTCATCAGCATCGCCTCGCGGGCAGCGGCGGGCGTGCCGGGGTCGACGGTCGGCGGCTTCAGGAAGTGCTGCATCGGCTCGCCGACGCCGAAGTACATGAGGCCGATGCCCATGCCGGCCGCGAACAGCATCGCTGTCCACGACACGAAGCTGAATTCGGGTTCGGCATCGTCGGGGCCGAGCCGGATGTTGCCGAAGTCGCTCGCGGCGATCAGCACGAGAAACACGAGGAAGCCGGTGACGGCGAGCACGTAGAACCAGTCGAAGCGCGCGACGACCCATTGCTGGCCGGCGGAGAACAGCGCGCCGGCTTCGCTCGGGAGCAGTGCGCACACGACGAGCAGTGCGCCGATGACTGCGAGCGCGGGCAGGACGACCTGCGGCTTGAATGTCGTGCGGGGCGAGGGGCGGGAATCTGGCATGGCTGGCATCCAGTTGTGGGCGCAACGAGGCGCGACGCCGCCCGGCGCGCGTGTCGCGCGTCGGACCCTGATACGGCGTGCGTCGAGTGTACCGCGGTGTCAGGACTGCAAGAAGGGGTATGCAGGAGGGTTGAACCTGACGAATTGTAAGGTATCGGGGGGCGAGAAAACCCGTGCAGTTTGCGCGGCGTGCGGACGGGGCGTTGAAAACGCCCCGAAGCGGCCGCGTATCGGGTGCCCGGACAGCACGCGAGGCATCCGCGAAATACGTGTCGCCCCGGGGCAAGGGCAGCGCGCCGAAGGCGCTGCCGCGATGGCTCAGAACGTGACGGCGATGCCGGCCATGCCGACGAACTGGCCGTGCGTCGTCGAAGGCGTGAGCTGCTGCGAATCGCCGACGATCGGCGCCGCGTCGATCACGTGGCCGGCACCTTGCGCACCGAGCGTCCGGCCGCTCGAATGCGTGTACGCCTGCAGCGCATAGAGTGTCGTGCGCTTCGACAGGCTGTAAGACTCCTTCAGCGAATACTGCTGGTAGCGGGCCGCGCTGTCGATGCCGTTCGCCTTCGATGCGAGCGTATACGCGAACGCGCCGGCCACCGAGAATGCCGGCGTGAAGCGGTATGCGGCGAGCGCGCCGTAGGTGTTGAACACGGCCGTGTCCGTGAACGCGGAGCCGTTGCCGGGCAGGTACTTCACGTTCGAATAGTTGACGCCCATCGTCAGGTTGCCGAGCGTGTAGTTGCCGGCCGCCGCGACCTGCTCGACGGCCTTCGCGGTCAGGTAGCCCTGGTTCAGCACGGACACCGCGAAGCTGCCCGACGCGGCGGTCGCCGGATTCAGGAAGCCTGCCGACGAGCCCGAGCTGTTGATGCGCAGGTAGCCGGCCGCGACGCCGATCGGCCCGTTCGCATAACGCAGTGCGGCGCTGAACGTGTTGCCCTTGCCGGTCGCGCCGGCAATGCCGCCGAATGCGTACATCGCGCTCGCGGTCAGTCCGGCGAAGGTCGGCGACGTATAGGTAACCGAATTGTTCACGCGGATCGTCGTGTCGAGGCCGTCGATGTCGCCCGGGTGCGCGCCCGTCGCACCGGTCAGCCAGCTGCTCGACGCGTACGGGCCGACGAACAGGAAGTAGGGCGTGTACTGGCGGCCGGCCGTCATCGTGCCGTAGCGATCGTTGCGCAGGCCGACGAAGGCCTGGCGATTGAATATCAGGCCGGCGGCGGATTGCGCGCCGTTGTTCAGGTTGAAGCCGGACTGCAGGTCGAAGATCGCATGCGTGCCGCCGCCCAGATCCTCGTCGCCGCGCAGCCCGAACTTCGACGCATACAGGTTGCCGTCGCGCATGTAGAGGTTCGAATGGCCCTGCTGGTTGTTCACGTACGCGAGCGAATCGTCGACGACGCCGTACAGCGTCACGCTGCTCTGCGCATGGGCGGCGGTCGCGCCGAGCGATGCGGTTGACAAAATCAGGATTGCATAGCGGTTGACGGATGCTTTCACTGTCGATCTCCAGGTATCTTCATCTTTTCAAGGTGGGCGGGAGGCTCGATCGCCTCCTCAGTGGCGGGCGGCGGGCCGCATGAACGGCCCGCCCGATCGGGTTTGCTTCAGTTGTCGAAGGCGACGACGATGCGGCGCCATGTACCGCTCTGCGCATCCTGTTCGACGCGTGCGCCGCGCACGGCGACCGCGCCTTGCACCGACGCGGGCAGCAGGATCTCGACGCGGTCGGCCGGGCGTGCCGGGCGGCCGTCCCAGCGCACCGACACGCCGAGTACGCCCGACGCCTCGCGGCCGGTTTCGACGCGCCACAGCCCGTATTCGCCGTCGCGCCATGCTTCCGTCTCGCCGTCGTCCTCGATGCATTCGCCGTACGCGACGCCGTCCTCGATGCGCGGCGCGACGACGAAGCCGCGCGTGTCGGCACGTGCGCCGAAATGCTGTTCCGCGACGTTCAGCGGCAGCACGCGGCCCTCGCGCAGCAGCATCACCGGCGTGTCGAGCGGGGCGGGCAGCGTTACGCTCGCGCCGCCGTCGAACGACCGCGCGCTCGCACAGCACATCCAGCGCGCGCCCGACGGCAGGTAGACGGTGCGCTCAGTCAGGCCCGGATCGACGACCGGCGCGACGAGCAGCGCGTCGCCGAGCATCATGTCGTCGCATGCGTCGTAGCAGCGCGCGTCACCGGGGAAATCGGCGAAGGTCGGCCGCAGCACGGGCTCGTAGCGCGTCGTCGACAGCCACAGCAGGTGATAGAGGTAGGGCAGCAGCCGGTAGCGCTGCTTGATCAGCGATGCGACCTGCGCGGTGATCTCCGGGTACATCCACGGTTCGTTGACGGTGCCGTCGTCGTTCCACGAATGGATGCTGAAGCGCGGCATGAAGATGCCGAACTGCACCCAGCGCAACAGCAGTTCGGGCGACGGCGCGGGCCCGGAGAAGCCGCCGATGTCGTGGCCGATGTTCGACACGCCCGACAGCGCGAGCCCGAGACCCATCTTCAGGTTGTAGCGCAGCGTTTCCCACGACGTGTAGTTGTCGCCGGACCAGGTCTGCACATAACGCTGCATGCCGGCACCGCCGGAGCGCGACACGAGGAACGGGCGCTGCGCCGGTGCATGCGCACGCTGCGCTTCGCGCGACGCGCGCATCATCAGCATCGTCTGCAGCACCTTCGCCTCGCGCGCGGGAAACGGCTGGCCGAAGCCGTGCGCGATCGCGTCGGGCGACCAGATCTCGTATTCGTTGTTGTCGTTCCAGGTCGACTCGATCCCGTATTCGAGCAGCGCCGACGTGACCTGCTCGCGCCACCAGCGGTACGCGTCCGGCTGCGTGAAGTCGAGATACGCGCCGACCTCGTCCCAGAACTGCACCCAGGCCGGCTCGCCGGACGCCGAGCGGATCAGCAGCCCGCGCGTTGCGGCGTCTTCGAAGGCGGGATGGTCGCGCAGCAGGCACGGCTTGATGTTCGCGCACAGGCGGATGCCGTGGTCGCGGTAATGCTGCACGAAGCCCTTCGCGTCGGGAAACTTGTCGCGGTTCCAGTTGAACACGTAGCGCTTCGCGCCGATCGACGTATAGCCCGACGACAGGTGGAACGAATCGCACAGGATGTCGTGCGTGTCGCACTGTTCGACGAACTGGTTCATCTGCTGCTGCGCGTCCGGCGCATCGGTGTAGCTCATCGTCGAGCCCGAGTAGCCGAGCCCCCATTTCGGCGTGCGCGCGGGGCGCCCCGTGAGCCACGTGAAGCGCCGCGCGGCCGCGAGCGGCGTGTCGGGCGACGCGATGAAGTAGTAGTCGAGATCGCCATGCTCGGCGACGAAGTAGCGGTACGGGCCGTGATAGTTGTCGAGCTCGCGGCCCATGTCGAACGCGCAGTCCGACAGCGTGTCGTAGAACAGCCCGAAGCCCTGGCAGGCGTCCGGCGACCACGTGATGTAGAACGGGATGTGCTTGTACAGCGGGTCCGTGTGCTTCGCGCTGTAGCCCATCGCGTCGATGTTGCGCATCTCGAAGCGCGCGCCGGTGCGGTCGAGCTCGCCCGCGCGTTCGCCGAGGCCGAACACCTTGTCGCCGCGTTCGCGCGCGACGTAGTGATATGCGCGGTCGTCCCACCAGCCGAAGTTGTAGGCCTGCGTCGGGCGGTCGGCAAGCGCGACTCGCCACGTACCGTCCGCGCCACGCATCGACCACGTGCAGTGGCCGCCTTGCCGGCTCACGGCGAGGCGGATCTGCGCGGTTTCGATGTACACGCCGTCGTCGTCTTCCAGGAGCGTATGGGAGGGCAGCGCGAAGCCGCTCAGGTCGAGGCGGTCGCGCCCTTCGAGCGGCACGTCGTCGAGGCCCGGCGCGATCGTCCACGTGCGCGGGTTGCGCGCCGTGGCGTCGGGCAGCACGCGTACGCGCACGATGTCGTCCTCGAGCACGAAGATCTCGAGGGTCGCGCCCGTATCGGACGCGAGCAGCACACGGTTCGCGTGCTGGCCGGCGACGCGGAACACGGGCGGATGAAGAAGCGAAGTCATGAATGCGGTTCCAGTTAGGGGCGAAGGTCAGGCGTGCCGTGCGAGCAGGCGTTCCTGCTTCGACTGCCCGCGGATCAGCACCGCGAGCAGCGTGACGCCGATGATGTCGAACAGGCCGAGGCACGCGAACAGCGGCGCATAGCCGATCTTGTCGGCGAGCGCGCCGACCAGCAGCGAGAAACCGAGCCCGCCGATCCACGCGGCCATTCCGGCAAAGCCGCTCGCGGTGCCGACTTCCTCGGAATCGAACACGTCGGCCGACAGCGTGTTGACGAGCGCGGAGATCATCTGGTGCGCGAAGCCGCCGACGCAGAACAGCGCGATGGCCGTGTACGGCGACGACACGAGCCCGATCATCGCGGGCCCGAGCATCAGCACCGCGCCGAGCGCGACGCCGGCGACGCGCGACCACACGAGCGGCAGCCTGAACCGCTTCGCGAGATACGGCGACAGGTAGCCGCCCGCGATGCCGCCGGCGTCGGCCGCGAGAAACGGCATCCACGCGAAGATCGCGATCTGCGTGAGCGGCATGTGGCGCTCGGTCGCGAGGTACAGCGGAATCCAGAAGCTGAAGGTCTGCCACGCAGGCTCGGCGAAGAAGCGCGGCAGCGCGATGGCCCAGAAGCGCCGCGCGGTGACGACGTCGCGAATGCGGCGCTTCGACACGGGCGGCATCGTCGCCTGGCCGTCGCGGATCAGCGCGCGCTCCTGCGGCGTGATGCGAGGATGGTCGGCGGGCGACCGGTATTGCGTGTACCAGAGCGCGGCCCACAGGAAACCGAGCGCGCCGGTGGCCATGAACGCGGCCTGCCAGCCGAACCGCATCGACAGGAACACGACGAGCGGCGGCGCGATCGCGGCGCCGAGCGACGTGCCCGCGTTGAAATAGCCGACCGCGACGGATTTTTCGCGATCGGGAAACCATTCCGCAACCGCCTTCATCCCCGACGGAATCGCGGCGGCTTCGAACAGGCCCAGGAGGCCGCGCAGGATGCCGAGCGACAGCCAGCCCGATGCGAAGCCGTGCGCGACGCCGACCACCGACCACAGCATCGCGAACAGCGCGAACCCGAGGCGCAGGCCGATCAGGTCGACGATGAAACCGCACACGGGCTGCATGATCGTGTAACCGATCTGGAACGCGCCGACGATGTACGAATACTGCTGCGTCGAGATCGCGAACACGTGCTTCAGCTCGGGGGCGAGCACCGCGAGGGAATTCCGTGCGAGGTAGTTGAGGATCGTGCCGAGACATACGAGCACGATGATCCACCAGCGCAACGCCTTGACTGTCTTCACTGCTGTCTCCTGTCGGGCAGGGCCGGCGCGCGGCGCCGGACCGATCCATGACGACCATCCGTTGGGGATGGCCTGTTTCGCTTTATTCGTACGATGTCCGATCTTGATGGATGCCAGTTTTCCCGGTTTGACGCGGAATGATGGCGTTCAAGCGAACACTTCGCCGTTGTCGGAGGCTGAAGTTATCGGACGACTGATCATTTTCGAACATCCTATGTTCGAATTCGAATCCGGTCAACGCGAAATTGCATTCGAACGAACTTGCTTGGGGTTTTCCCCATGGGCGGGCGCAGGCGACGCACGTGCGGACCTGCGGCGATCACATGCCAAAGGCCCGTGCGGCGGGGCTGTGCGGGCGTCGGGCGATCGCGGGGCGGGGGAACGGGACGCCACAACCCGGATGAAAATTTATTTCTTTTCGTAATTGGGATTGTGTAAATTCATTTCCATCATTCTTTCAACAACCCTTCGCATGACGCCTCTCGCCCCGCACGATGCCAGTCACGACGAACCCGCGATCGCCGAACGGATCGCGTCGGCGATGCCGCTGATGACGCCGATCCACCGGCGCATGGGTGAGTTCGTGCTCGCGAATCCGTTCCGCGCGGCGACGATGCGCATCGACGAACTCGCGCAGGCCGTGAATGCGTCGATCGCGACCGCGAACCGTTTCGCGAAGGCGCTCGGTTTCGACGGCTATCCGGCGATGCGCGCGGCGCTCGTGCGCGGCTTCGAGGCGACGCTCGGGCCGGTCGAGCGGCTGCGTTCCGCGCAGGAGCAGGAGTCCGGGGTGCGCGGTGCGGCATGGATCGACGCGGTATTCGACCAGGCCGTCGCGAACATCGAGAACACGCGCGCGCAACTGGACGCGGCCGATGTCGAGGCCGCGGTCGAGGCGATCGTCGGCGCGCGGCGCGTGCTGATCCTCGGCGCGGGGTCGAGCGCGTTCCTCGCCGGGCTGATGGAGCACGGGCTGTCCGTCTGCCACGACAACGTGCAGTCGCTCGCGCTGCTCGGCGGCCCGTCGCACGCGGCACGGCGGCTCTATACGGCCGACTCGCGCGATCTCGTGATCGCGCTCGCGTTTCCGCGCTACGTGAAGGACACGATCGAACTGGCCCGCCGCGCGGCGGCGCGCGGTGCACGCGTACTCGGTATCTCCGACGGCCCGCAATCGCCGCTGGCGCCGATCGCGTCGCTGAACCTGTACGTCAAGGCCGAACGGCGCTTCGCGGCCACGTCGGAAGCCGCCGTGCTCACGATGATCGAGGCGCTGATCGACGCGGTCGCGCTGCGCACGCACCGGTCCGCGAAATCCGCCGCCGAGATGACCGAATTCCTGCTGCCGTGGCTCATGCAGCCGCAAGCGACGCAGCCGGCCGCCAACCCTTCTTCCCACCGTCCGAAAAAAACATGACTTCACCCGCGATCGTTGCGATTCACGGCGGCGCAGGCACGATCCTGCGCGATGCGATGGATTCCGATACCGAACGTCAGTACCGTGCCGAGCTGACCGCGATCCTGACGGCCGCCCAGCAGGTGCTGGCCGACGGCGGCAGCGCGCTCGACGCCGTCACCGTCGCGGTGCGGATGCTCGAGGACTGTCCGTTGTTCAACGCCGGGCGCGGTGCCGTCTATACGGCCGAAGGCAAGCACGAACTCGACGCGGCGGTCATGGATGGCGCGACGCTCGGCGCGGGTGCGATCTGCTGCGCGACGCGCGTGCGCAATCCGGTGCTCGCCGCGCGGCGCGTGATGGAGGCGAGCGAACACGTGCTGTTCGCCGGCGCGGGGGCCGATGCGTTCGCGGCCGCACAGGGGCTCGAACTCGCGGAGCCCGGCTATTTCGACACCGAAGCGCGTCACGCGCAGTGGGTCAAGGCGCGCGCGGCAGCCGGCGCGATGCTCGACCATGACGCGGCGACGTTCGCGTTCGGCAAATCACCGTCGCAGCCGCAGCCGGCCGAGCCGCTCGATCCGGACCGCAAGCACGGCACGGTCGGCGCGGTCGCGTGCGACCGGCACGGCCACATCGCGGCGGCGACGTCGACGGGCGGCATCACGAACAAGCAGCCGGGGCGCGTCGGCGATTCGCCGATCATCGGCGCAGGCTGCTACGCGGACGATGCGACCTGCGCGGTGTCGTCGACGGGCACCGGCGAGATGTTCATCCGGCTCGCGACCGCGCATGACGTTGCCGCGCAGATCGCGTATCGCGGCGCGTCGCTCGCCGATGCCGCGCACGACGTCGTGATGAACAAGCTGCCGCGCCTCGCGGGCCGCGGCGGGATCATCGCGGTCGACGCGCAGGGCAACGTCGCGATGCCGTTCAACACCGAAGGGATGTATCGCGGTTACGCGCGCGTCGGTGAAGCGCCGGTGGTCGGCATCTACCGCGACGACGACACGGCCTGATCCCGGCCAGCACGAAGAGGAAATCCACGATGACTTCGAGCCGTAACCCGTCTGGCCTGGTGCTGCCCGAGCAGCGCGTGGTGGCCGTCGACGACCTGTCGGTCACGTTCCGCCGCGAAGGCGCGACGTTCGACGCGGTGCGCAACGTGTCGTTTCACGTCGATCGCGGCGAGACGCTCGCGATCGTCGGCGAATCGGGCTCGGGCAAGTCGGTCACGTCGCTCGCGCTGATGCGGCTCGTCGAGCACGGCGGCGGCGCGATCACGAACGGCCGGATCGCGTTCCGCCGGCGCGGCGGCGCGCTCGTCGATCTTGCGCAGGCAAGCGGTGCGACGATGCGCGGCATTCGCGGCGCGGACATCGCGATGATCTTCCAGGAGCCGATGACGTCGCTGAACCCGGTGTTTACGGTCGGCGACCAGATCAGCGAGGCGATCGCGCTGCATCAGTCGAAGAGTGCATCGGAAGCGCGCGCGGAGACGCTGCGGCTGCTCGAACTCGTGCGCATTCCGGAGGCGCGCCGCGTGTTCGCGCGCTATCCGCATCAGTTGTCGGGCGGGATGCGGCAGCGCGTGATGATCGCGATGGCGCTGTCGTGCCGGCCCGCGCTGCTGATCGCCGACGAGCCGACGACCGCGCTCGACGTGACGATCCAGGCGCAGATCCTGCAACTGGTGCGCGGGCTGCAGGACGAAATGAACATGGGCGTGATCTTCATCACGCACGACATGGGCGTGGTGGCCGAAGTGGCCGACCGCGTGCTCGTGATGTATCGCGGCGAGAAGGTCGAGGAGGGCGAATCGGATCGCATCTTCGCGGCGCCCGCGCATCGCTATACGCGTGCGTTGCTCGCGGCCGTGCCGAAGCTCGGCTCGATGCAGGGCACCGACGTGCCCGAGAAATTCCCGCTGCTGAAGGTGGAGGGTGCAAACACGGCAGCACCGGCGGCATCTCCGGCGCCCGCTCCGGCGGCGAAGAACGATGCACAGCGGGGCTTCGATCAATCCGCGTCGCCGATCCTGCGCGTGCGCGATCTCGTGACGCGCTTCCCGGTGAAGAGCGGCGTGTTCGGCCGCGTGTCGCAATACGTGCATGCGGTCGAGCGTGTGAGCTTCGAGTTGCGCGCGGGCGAGACGCTCGCGCTGGTCGGCGAATCGGGCTGCGGCAAGTCGACCACCGGCCGCTCGCTGCTGCGCCTCGTCGAATCGCAGAGCGGCTCGATCGAGTTCGACGGCCGCGACATCAGCGCGCTGAAAGGCCCCGACCTGCAGGCGCTGCGCCGGAACATCCAGTTCATCTTCCAGGACCCGTTCGCATCGCTGAACCCGCGCCTGACCGTGGGTTTCTCGATCATGGAGCCGCTGCTCGTGCACGGTGTCGCGAGCGGCCGCGAAGCGCAGGCGCGGGTCGACTGGCTGCTCGACAAGGTCGGCCTGCCGCCCGAGGCCGCGCGTCGTTATCCGCATGAATTCTCGGGCGGCCAGCGCCAGCGGATCGCGATCGCGCGTGCGCTCGCGCTGAACCCGAAGGTCGTGATCGCCGACGAATCGGTGTCGGCGCTCGACGTGTCGGTGCAGGCGCAGATCGTCAACCTGATGCTCGACCTGCAGCGCGAACTCGGCGTCGCGTACCTGTTCATCTCGCACGACATGGCCGTCGTGGAGCGCATCAGCCATCGTGTCGCGGTGATGTATCTCGGCCAGATCGTCGAGATCGGCCCGCGCCGCGCGGTGTTCGAGGCGCCGCAGCATCCGTATACGAAGAAGCTGATGAGCGCGGTGCCGGTGGCCGACCCCGCGCGCCGGCACGCCCCGCGCCAGCTCGCGGCGGACGAAATCCCGAGCCCGATCCGCGCGGCCGGCGACGAGCCGGTTGTCGCGCCGCTCGTCGCGGTCGGCCCGGATCACTACGTCGCGACGCACCGCGTCGGCGGCGCGTACTGAACGCGCGCAGGTTGCCATGGACCGCAGCTGCGCACGAGCGAGGCAACGACGCATTTTCCCCGAGCGGGCGCCGTCCCGCCGCGACTCTCACCACGCGTTATCGAATCACCCACAGGAGCCCAGCAAGATGAACAAGCCGTATTCGTTCCCGATGTTCCGTCCACGCGCACTGCTCGCAGCGGGTGCCGGCGCGCTCGCGCTGTCGGCCGCGGTGCCCGCGTTCGCGCAGCAGACCGCGGTGATGGCGGTGGATTCGACGTTCACGACGATGGACCCGTACGACGCGAACGACACGGTGTCGCAGGCCGTCGTCAAGTCGTTCTACCAGGGGCTGTTCGGCTTCGACAAGGACATGAAGCTCGTCAACGTGCTGGCAACCGGCTACGACGCGAGCCCGGATGCGAAGACCTACACGATCAAGCTGCGCCAGGGCGTGAAGTTCCACGACGGCACCGATTTCAACGCAGCGGCCGTGAAGGCGAACTTCGACCGCGTGACCGATCCCGCGAACCACCTGAAGCGCTACAACATGTTCCGCGTGATCGAGAAGACCGAAGTGGTCGATCCGTACACGGTGAAGATCACGCTGCGCGAGCCGTTCTCCGCGCTGATCAACACGCTCGCGCACCCGTCGGCCGTGATGATCTCGCCGGCCGCGCTGAAGAAGTGGGGCCGCGACATCGCGCTGCATCCGGTCGGCACCGGGCCGTTCGAGTTCGTCGAATGGAAGCAGACCGACGACCTGAAGGTGAAGAAGTTCGCCGGCTACTGGAAGAAGGGCTACCCGAAGATCGACGCGATCGACTGGAAGCCGGTGGTCGACAACAACACGCGCGCGGCGCTGATCAAGACGGGCGAGGCCGATTTCGCGTTCCGCATTCCGTTCGAGCAGGCTGCCGACCTGAAGGGCAACCCGAAGGTCGACGTCGTGGAGCGGCCGTCGATCGTGCAGCGCTACGTGTCGCTGAACCTGCAGCAGAAGCCGTTCGACAACCCGAAGGTGCGCCAGGCGCTGAACTATGCGGTGAACAAGGAAGCGCTCGCGAAGGTCGCGTTCGCCGGCTTCGCGACGCCGTCCACCGGCGTGGTGCCGCAGGGCGTCGACTACGCGACGAAGCCGGGCCCGTGGCCGTACGACCCGGCGAAGGCGCGCGCGCTGCTGAAGGAGGCCGGTTACCCGAACGGCTTCGAGACGACGCTGTGGTCCGCCTATAACAACTCGACGTCGCAGAAGGCGATCCAGTTCGTGCAGCAGCAGCTCGCGCAGGTCGGCGTGAAGGTGCAGGTGCAGGCGCTGGAAGCCGGCGAGCGCGTCGCGAAGGTCGAGAGCGCGCCGGATCCGGCGAAGGCGCCGGTGCGGATGTACTACATCGGCTGGTCGTCGTCGACCGGCGAGGCGAACTGGGCGATCACGCCGCTGCTCGCCGGCTCGTCGGCGCCGCCGAAGCTCCTGAATACCGCGTACTACAAGAACGACACGGTCGACGGCGATCTCTCGAAGGCACTGGAGACGGTCGACCGCACGAAGAAGGCCGAGCTCTACGCCGATGCGCAGAAGCAGATCTGGGCCGATGCGCCGTGGATCTTCCTCGTGCAGGAGAAGATCGTGTATGCGCGCAGCAAGCGGCTTCAGGGTGCGTACGTGATGCCGGACGGCTCGTTCAACTTCGACGAAATCTCGCTGAAATGACAGTGGTGATGACGGCGGTTCGTCCGCCACGCGGTGCCGGCGGCGCAAGCCGCCGGCACGCTGATTCGATCGGTGCCCCATGCTGAATTTTCTCGTCAAACGCCTGTTCGGCCTGCTGCCCACGCTCGCGATCGTCGCGGTGCTGGTGTTCCTGTTCGTCCACCTGCTGCCGGGCGACCCGGCGCGGCTCGCGGCCGGGCCCGAAGCCGACGACGCGACGGTCGCGCTGGTGCGCACCGATCTCGGCCTCGACCAGCCGCTGCCCGCGCAGTTCGTGAACTTCTTCGTGAAGATCGCGCACGGCGATTTCGGCCTGTCGACCCGCAGCAAGCGGCCGGTTTCGACCGAGATCGGCGAGCGCTTCATGCCGACGCTGATGCTGACGCTCGTCAGCATGGCGTGGGCGACGGCCTTCGGCATGGCGATCGGCATCGCGTCGGCCGTGTGGCGCAACCGCTGGCCGGACCGCCTCGGCATGACGCTCGCGGTGTCGGGCATCTCGTTTCCCGCGTTCGCGCTCGGCATGCTGCTGATGGAGATTTTCTCGGTGAAGCTCGGCTGGCTGCCCGTCGTGCCGGACGGTTCGTGGCGAAGCTACGTGCTGCCGTCGCTGACGCTCGGCGCCGCGGTCGCGGCCGTGATGGCGCGCTTCACGCGTGCGTCGTTCGTCGAGGTGCTGAACGAGGATTTCGTGCGCACAGCGCGCGCGAAGGGCGTGCACGAGCCGATGGTGGTGCTCAAGCACTGCCTGCGCAACGCGATGATCCCGGTCGTCACGATGATGGGGCTGCAGTTCGGCTTCCTGCTCGGCGGCTCGATCGTCGTCGAGGTCGTGTTCAACTGGCCGGGGCTCGGGCGCCTGCTCGTCGATGCCGTGACGATGCGCGACTACCCCGTGATCCAGGCGATCGTGTTGCTGTTTTCGCTCGAATTCATCCTGATCAACCTGACCGTCGACGTGCTGTACGCGGTCATCAACCCGACCATCCGGTTCAAGTGAGGCGCGCATGAACGCGACTGTCCAGACCGCGGCGCCGGCCGCACCCACCGCGATCCGCACGCCGTGGCGCGAATTCTGGCGCAAGTTCCGCAAGCAGACCGTCGCGCTCGTCGCGGGCGGCTTCGTGCTGGCGCTCGTCGTGCTGGCGTTCGTCGGCCCGCACGTCGTGCCGTTCGATCCGGAGAACTATTTCGACTACGACGCACTGAACGCGGGGCCGTCGGCCGTGCACTGGTTCGGCGTCGATTCGCTCGGCCGCGACATCTTCAGCCGGATCATCACGGGCACGCGCATCTCGCTCGCGGCCGGCTTCTTCTCCGTCGCGCTCGGCGCGGTGATCGGCACGTTCTTCGGGCTGCTCGCCGGCTACTACGAAGGCTGGTGGGACCGCATCACGATGCGCGTGGCCGACGTGCTGTTCGCGTTCCCGGGCATCCTGCTCGCGATCGGCGTGGTCGCGATCCTCGGCAACGGGATGGTCAACGTGATCTGCGCGGTCGCGATCTTCAGCATCCCGGCGTTCGCGCGGCTCGTGCGCGGCAACACGCTGATGCTCAAGCACATGACCTATGTCGAGGCCGCGCGCAGCATCGGCGCATCGGACTGGACGATCATCATGCGGCACATCCTGCCGGGCACCGTGTCGTCGGTCGTCGTCTACTTCACGATGCGGATCGGCACGTCGATCATCACGGCCGCGAGCCTGTCGTTCCTCGGGCTCGGTGCGCAGCCGCCGACGCCGGAGTGGGGCGCGATGCTCAACGAGGCGCGCGCGGACATGGTGACGGCGCCGCACATCGCGATCTTCCCGAGCCTCGCGATCTTCCTGACCGTGCTCGCGTTCAACCTGCTCGGCGACGGGCTGCGCGACGCGCTCGATCCGAAGCTGGAGCGCCGCTGATGCGCATCGCACCGATGTGGGCGGCGACGCTGCCGGCCGGGCCGCGCGGCACGATCGCCGACGTGCCGGGCGTGACGGTCGGCCATTGCACGCTCGATGCCGGCAACGTGCAGACGGGCGTGACCGTCGTGAAGCCGCATCCGGGTGATGTGTACCGCAGCAAGGTGCCGGCGGGGGCCGCCGTGATCAACGGCTTCGGCAAGAGCGTCGGGCTCGTGCAGGTCGACGAGCTCGGCACGCTCGAGACGCCGATCGCGCTGACCAATACGTTCGGCGTCGGCGCGCTCGCGCACGCGCAGATCCGCGCGGCGATCGCCGCGAATCCGCAGATCGGCCGCGACTGGCCGACCGTCAACCCGCTCGTGTTCGAGTGCAACGACGGCTATCTGAACGATATCCAGGCATTCGCGGTCACGGCCGCGCATTACGACGACGCGTGCCGCGCGGCGTCGCGTGACGTCGCGCGCGGCGCGGTGGGGGCCGGGCGCGGGATGTCGTGCTTCGACCTGAAGGGCGGGATCGGTTCGGCGTCGCGCGTTGCGGTCGCGGCCGGCCGGCCCTATACGGTCGGCGCGCTCGTGCTCGCGAATTTCGGCCGGCTGCCGATGCTGACGCTCGGCGGCGTGCCGCTCGGGCGCATCGTCGCGCAACGGCGGGCGGCCGAGGCCGCGCACGCGGTGCCACCCGAACAGGGCTCGATCATCCTGTTGCTGGCCACCGATGCGCCGCTCGACGCGCGGCAACTGTCGCGGCTCGCGCGCCGTGCGGGCGCGGGGCTGGCCCGCACGGGCTCGGTCTACGGGCACGGCAGCGGCGACATCGCGCTCGCCTTCTCCACCGCCTACACGATCGCGCACGATGCGTCGACCCTCGCGCTGCCGGCCCTCGTCGCCGACGCGGCGCTCGATCCGCTGTTCATGGCTGCCGCCGAAAGCGTCGAGCACGCCATCGCCGATGCGTTGCTGCAGGCCGTGACGGTGGCCGGGCGCGACGGCCACGTGCGGCAATCGCTGCGCGGCGCGGTGCCCGATCTCGATCGCCTGTTCAACGAAAGTCACGAAGGACGTATTGCCCAGTCATGAAGATCCTGATTTCGACCGACATCGAAGGCGTCGCCGGCGTGTTCGCCACCGAGCAGACGCGTGCCGGCAATCCGGAATACGAACGCGCGCGGCGCTGGATGACCGCCGAGGCGAATGCGGCGATCGAAGGCGCGTTCATGGGCGGCGCGCAGGCCGTGTGGGTCAACGATTCGCACGGCGGTTTCCGCAACCTGCTGCCCGACGGACTCGATGCGCGTGCGCGTGTCGTGCTCGGCAAGCCGCGCACGCTCGGGATGATGGCGGGCCTCGAACAGCAGCCCGACCTCGTGTTCATGATCGGCTATCACGCGAAATCGCAGACGCGCGGCATCCTCGCGCACACGATCAACAGTTTCGCGTTCACGCAGGTGTGGCTGAACGGCGTCGAGCTCGGCGAAGCCGGGCTGTACGGCGCGCTGGCCCGCGAATATGGCGCGCACGTCGCGCTGGCCACCGGCGACGACGTGTTCGCGGAAGAAACGCAGCCGCTGTTTCCGGATGCGCATTTCGAGACGGTCAAGACGGCCGGCGGCGCATCGAGCGGCGATACGCTCACGCCGTCCGCATCGTGTGCGCGGATCGCAGCCGCCGCGCGCGAGACGGTCGCGCGGGCACTGTCGGCAGGCGTGCGCGCCGGCACCCGTCGGCCCGCGCCGGCCGCCTGCACGTTGCGTGTGCAGACGGCAGCGCTGGCCGACCTGTTCTGCGTGCTGCCGTCGCTGGAGCGCGTCGATGCGGTGACGCTGCGCTTCGACGGGCCTTCGGTCGAGCACGTGGTGCGCACGTTGAACAGCCTGTCTGCGATGTCGTTCATGCTGCGGTGATGCGTGCCGCGGCGATGTCGCCGGCGTGCGACCGGTCAATGGGCGGCTGCAGGGCTCGCTGTCACGGCAAGCAGGAACGTTTCCATGGCCGCGACCAGCGCGAGCGGCGTCTCGTTCATCGGATAGTGGCCCGCATTGCGCAACACGTCGACGGTGGCGCGCGGGTAGCGCCGCAGGTAAGTGCGGGCCATCAGCGCCGCGTCGAACGCCGGATCGTGCTCGCCGATCAGCACTTTCACCGGATGGGTGCCGGCGATCTCGTGGCTGAAATCCGTATCGGCCCACGCGCGGAAGTACGCGCCGAACGCCGGCGGCGACGAACGGGCTGCCGAATACGCGGCTTTCCACGCGACCCAGGCGGCGGGCAGCCGGCCGCCGGTGCTGCGATCGATGATGGTCCGGCGATCGGCGACGTGGTCGGCGGCCCGCTCGAATAGCGCGCGTTTCTCCGCGTCGAACGGCAGGCCGCCGCAAGGCACGGGCGTGACCGGCACGAGCGCGCGCACCCGGTCGGGCGCGATGACGGCGATTTTCTCGGCCGCCATCGCCCCCATCGAGTGGCCGACGACGCTGAAGGTCGGGAATTCGAGTGTGTCGGCAAGCGCGAGCGCGTCGGCGGCGATCTCGTCGATCGTGTAGTCGCCGGCTGTGTCGCGCATGCGGCCGTAACCTCGGTAGTCCATGAACACATAGCTGAAACGCTCACGCGACAGCCACGCTTCGACGGGTTCGAACGCGTGGGCGTCGCCGAACCAGCCGGGCAGTACAAGAACAGGGTGGGGGCCGTTCCCCACGCGATGAAACGTATTCGGCATGTCCGCTCCGATGCAGTGGTAATCCGGCCGATCAGGCCGACGGGTCTTGCGGCCGCGAGGTCGCGCAAGGGGTGGAGCGGATCGTAGATCGCGCGAAGGAGACCCGCCTTCGATATCGGGTCATTGATGATGGAATTCGGGCCGTGAGAAATACGCTGCTAGATCCCTACGAACACATTCCGCGAAGCGTGGTCGTGACCGCGAACGACTACGCGGCGGGTACGACGTTTCCGGAGCACGCGCACGTGCGCGGGCAATTCGCGTTCGCGTCGCGCGGCACGATCAGCGTGTCGACGCCGCACGGGCGCTGGCTGGTGCCGCCGCAGCGCGCGTGCTGGGTGCCGGCCGGCGTGCGGCACGAAATGACGATGACCGGGCCGGTCACGATGCTCAACACGTTCGTGTCCGGCGACGCCGCGCTCGAGGCGGGCCTGCCCGAGCAGTGCGGCGTCTATGGCGTATCGGCGCTGCTGCGGCAACTGATCGACGATGCGATCGACCTGCCGGCTCTGTACGACGTCGACGGGCGCGCGGGCAAGCTGATGGCGCTGCTGGTCGCGGAAATCGCGACGATGCCGCGCCTGTCGCTGCATGCGCCGCTGCCGGCCGACGCGAGGCTGGCGAAGGTGTGCCGGCACCTGCTCGCGTCGCCGTCGATCGCGGCCGATCTCGACCAGGTGGCCGCCGATGCCGGCGTGAGCCGGCGCACGTTCACGCGGCAGTTTCGCGCGCAGACGGGCGTGAGTTTTGCCGCATGGCGCCAGCAGGTGTGCATGCTCGCGGCGATCGCCCGCCTGAGCGACGGGCAGCCGGTCACGCGCGTCGCGCTCGATCTCGGGTACGCGAGCGCCAGCGCGTTCACGTCGGCGTTTCGCCGCATTCTGGGCGATACGCCGAGCCGCTATCTGGAGATTCGGCGCTGACCGGAAGGCATCCGAGCGCACTACGCCGATGTGCCGGTCGCCGAAAAAAAATACGCGTCTGCCAACTTCGGTCAGACGCGCTTAAAGGCACTCGGTCAGAAAAAATGCGCGCACGGCCCGGTGGGCCGATATCGCGCATGACATGCGTAATTGTTGCCGATCCTGATTTAATTCCGTTTGAACGTTGCGGATAACGCAGGATACGCCGCATAACGCGCAAACGATATCCTGCCGGGGCGATGATTCATGTGCAGTCGCAGCATGCGTTTCAATCGAGCGTTCGATGCGGGGGCGGCAGCCCCCGGCGCCGGGCATCGATACCCGCGGCCTGGCGTGCTGCGATGCAGCATCAAATGATGGCGCCGCAACACGAAAAACGCCGCGTGGCGCGATGCCTGTCGGTATCGCGCCACGCGGCGTTGCGGTTTGCGGTAGCGGGCGAAGCCGGCGTGCGCCGGCTCGCGCGTCACACGTCGAAGAACACCGTTTCGTCGGGCCCCTGCATGCGGATGTCGAAGCGGTAGACGACCGGGCGGCCCGGTTGCGCGTCGCGTTTCGCGACGAGCGTCGCGCGACGCTCGGCGGGCACCGCGTTCAGCACCGGGTCGGCGGCGTTCGCGGCGGCTTCGTCGTCGAAATACACGCGCGTGAACGCATGGGTGAGGATCCCGCGCATCATCACGGTCACGTTGATGTGCGGCGCCTCGCCGGCGGTGATGCGGCCCGGCTTCACCGTCTCGACGACGAAGCGCTGCTGTGCATCGGTGCCGGTGCCGACCCGCGCGAAGCCCGTGAAGCCGGATTTCGCGATGTCGTCGCGCGACGCGGGGTAGCGGCCCGCGCTGTCCACCTGCGTGAATTCGAGCACCGCGTCGCCAACGACGTTGCCGTCGCCGTCGAACACCTGGCCGACCAGCAGCACGTGCTCGCCTTCGGCGTGTGCCGCGGCGATCGTCGGCGTGAACAGGCTTTTCAGGTCGTAGTCGTATTGCTGCGGGCACAGGCCGTACGCGAAGTACGGGCCGACCGTCTGCGAAGGGGTTTGCTTCAGCGTCGTCATGGTTCAGCGCTCCATCGGGGTAGCGTCGCGGCCGCGCAGCACGATGTCGAATTCGTAGCCGAGCGCATAGCCTTCTTCGGTGATGTCCATCGAGAAGCGCGAGATCAGGCGGTCGCGCGCGGCCTCAGGCGTGCCCTGGAAGATCGGGTCGTACGCGAGCAGCGGATCGCCGGGGAAGTACATCTGCGTGACGAGACGCGAACCGAAGTAATCGCCGAACAGCGAGAAATGGATGTGATTCGGGCGCCACGCGTTCGGATGGTTGCCCCACGGATACGCGCCGGGCTTGATCGTCAGGAAGCGGTAGCGGCCTTCGTCGTCGGTCAGGCAGCGGCCCGCGCCGAGGAAGTTCGGGTCGAGCGGCGCATCGTGCTGGTCGACCTTGTGCACGTAGCGGCCGGCCGCGTTCGCCTGCCACACCTCGACGAGCGTGTTGCGCACGGGCTTGCCACCTTCGTCGAGCACGCGGCCCGTGACGACCATGCGCTCACCGAGCGGCTCGCCGTTCTTCACGGCGTTCTTCGTCAGGTCGTGGTCGAGCGCGCCGAGATCCTCGGCGCCGTAGACGGGCGCGTACTGGTCGCGCAGTTTCTCCTTCAGCGGGATCAGCGGGCGGGTCGGGCCGCGCTTCACGGACGAACGGTACTCGGGGTGGATATAGGCCGGATGCGACGGCCAGTCGCGCGGCGTGAGGATCGTGGGGGAATCCATCGGGCGTCTCCTGATAGGTATTTCGCGAAGTGGATGGCAGGACTTTAGCCAATCCGGAAAGTTATGCAAAATGACCTTTTTTCGCGAATCGCATAACCGTTCGTTATGTTCGACGCGCCAATGAAAATTCCGCCGGACAGGATGCCTGTCCGGCGGAAAAAGCGATCGGGCTTCGCGTCGTCGGTGACGACCCCGTGCACGGCCCTCCAGCCAGCCCGTCGCTGCTTTTTGTGTTTTCGTTCTTGTTGTTATCCGGCCTCCCTGAGCGCGCCCGTCATGACTGGCGGCCGGGATCGAACACGATCCCGTCGAATTCGAGTGACAGCGTGCCGCCGCGCAGCAGTGCCGCAGGCGTCGCGTCCCGGTCGGCGCCGAGCACGTCGCTCACGTAGTCCGCGCAGAACGCGCGCCGCGTCCGCAGGTTGAAGCGGTTGCCGAGCAGCGCGTCGATCCGTTGTTCCGCCGTTGCATGCACCCGGCGCTGCGCGTCGGCGGTCGGTGCCGCGACGCGGCGTGCCAGTGCGATGCGCCCGCCGTCGGTACGGGCGACGAAGCGCGACAGCGGCGTGAGTTTCGTCCACGCAAACCCGGATTCGGCGATCACGGGCTCGTCGCCCGACGTATCGACGACGACGCCGAAGCGATTGGCCCACGTGCCCGTCGTGCCCGCTGCGTCGCGCGTCGCGCTCGCCGGCACGCGGATGAACACGAGATCCCCGACGTGCGCGCTGGCGGCCAGCGTGCGGATCGTGGCGAGCGGCATCGTGCGATCCGTGTCGCGTGCATCGCGCGGGGCGGTGTGGCGCGATTCGTAGGCGGCGGTTTCGGTTCGGGTGGTCATTTCGGCTCCGTCGTTCGGTGACAGCACGGAGCGGATTATGCAGACAAGTATCCGAAAGTGTTCATTTGCGTGTGCAGGTAGCCTAATATCTGACCTTGAGCATCATTTTTCGATACCAAAATGACCGAAACCGCCCAACTCATCGAAATGCTGAAGCGCCAATTGAAGGCGCAGGGCATGACCTACCGCGACGTCGCGCGGGCGCTCGACGTCTCCGAGACGAGCGTGAAGCGGCTGTTCGCCAGCGGCCGCTTCACGCTGGAGCGTGTCGTGGAGATCGCCCAGCTGCTCGGCTATACGCTCGCCGAACTCGTGCAGGAGGCTTCCGCGTCGGCGCCGAGGCTGCGCGTGCTGACCGAGCAGCAGGAGGCGCTGCTCGTGTCGGACGACAAGCTGCTGCTCGTTGCCGTCTGCGCGATCAACTACTGGACCGTGCAGGACATCGTGTCGACCTATCAGGTGACCCAGGCCGAGTGCGTGAAATACCTGCTGATGCTCGACCGGATGAACGTCGTCGCGCTGCTGCCGGGCGACCGGATTCGCGTACGCGTCGCGCGCGATTTCGACTGGCTGCCCGGCGGGCCGATCCGCCGCTATTTCCATGCGCACGCGCTCGGCGATTTTCTCGACAGCCGCTTCGACGGGGAGGGCGAGACGATGACGTTCTCGCAGGGGATGCTGACGGAGGCTGCCGCCGCGGAGCTCGAGCTGGAGTTGCGCCGGCTGCGCAGCAAGGCGGCCGCGCTGCATGCGGAATCGTCGTCCGCGCCGCTCGCGCAGAAGCACGGGACGAGCTTGCTGATCGCGAAGCGGATGTGGGAGCCGGCCGGTTTCCAGGCCCTGCGGCGTCGCGCGTGATGCCTCGTCGAACGCTTGGGGCGATCCGGAAAGTTATGCAAAATGGCGTTTCATCGTCAATCGCATAACCACCCGTTATGAATAACCGTATCGCCGACGGCCGTGTCAAGTTCCGGCACCTGCAGTGCTTTCTCGCGGTCGCGCAGCTGGGCGGCGTGCAGAAGGCGGCGGAAAGCCTGTCGATCACGCAGCCGGCCGTCTCGAAGACGATCGCCGAACTGGAGGCGATCCTCGGCGTGAAGCTGTTCGAGCGCGGCCGGCAGGGCGCGCAGCCGACCCGCGAGGCGCAGCTGTTCATGCCGCATGCGAACGCGTGCGTGCTGGCGCTGCGGCAGGGTGTCGGGCTGCTTGCGCGTGAGGGCGGAGCCGCCGCGGCGACGCTGGAAATCGGCATGCTGCCGACGGTCGCGGCATCGCTTGCTCCGGCGTTGATGAAGGCGCTCGCCGCGCGCTGGCCGCGCGTCGTCGTGCGGATCACGACGGCCGCGAATGCCGATCTGCTCGAGCGCCTGAAGTCCGGCGCGATCGAGTGCGCGATCGGGCGGCTGTCGGAGCCGGAGCGGATGATCGGGCTCGCGTTCGAGCAGCTGTACAACGAGCCGCTCGTCGCCGTCGTGCGTGCCGGACATCCGCTGCTTTCAAGCGCGGCACCGGCGGCCGAGCTCGCACGCCATCCGGTCGTGCTGCCGCCGTTCGGCACGCTGATCCGCCAGTCGGCCGAGCAGTTGCTCGGCGCCTGCGGCGCGCCGCCGCTGGATTCGTTCATCGAGGTGCTGTCGGTATCGGTCGCGCGCGCGCTGACGCTCGAGAACGATGCGGTCTGGTTCGTGCCGCTCTATGCGGCCGAATACGACCTGTCGGCCGGGGCGCTGGCACGCCTGCCGCTGCCGTCCGCGGGCACCGACGAGCCGGTCGGGCTCATCCTGCGCACCGATGCGCAGCCGTCGCCGGTCGCGCGGACGCTGATCGATGCCGTGCGCGACATCGCGCGGTCGCGGTTCGGCGATGCGCGAGCGCATCAGTCGCCACGCGCGACGCGCAAGCGGGCTCGTCGCGACGAATAACCCGGGGCGGATCGCGCGGCATGCGAGGACCGAGCCGTCCCCGGCTATCGAATTGGCCGTCCGGCCAGTAGCTGTCCCGGTGGTGCTTGGCTTATCGTATCGATTTTGGTACGATGAGTGTCAAGACGATGACGAGACAGCAGATCCAGGTCACGCTCGGCGTGCGGTTCTTCCAGACGGCTCGTGGCAACGAGCCGGTGCGCGAATGGCTGAAGTCGCTTGGGCAAGCGGAGCGAAGGGTGATCGGCGAGGAGATCAAGACCGTTCAACTCGGCTGGCCGCTCGGCATGCCGCTGGTCCGGAAGATGGCACCGGATCTGTGGGAGATCCGCGTGGCGCTGCCCGGGCGGAGTGCCCGTGTGCTGTTTACGGTCGTCGGCGACACGATGGTCCTGCTGCACGGCTTCTTCAAGCAGTCGCGGGCCACGCCGTCGGACGATCTCGATGTCACCGTCGCACGTCTCAAAGCGTTGACGCATGCCATCTGAATTTCCCGGTTGCGCCGGAACGCACCGTCTTCGACGGGCAGGCAGCCGGCAACGCCATGCACTGGAGTACCTCATGACGACCACGAACCATCCGCATATCGGCAGCGATTTCGATACCTTCCTCGAGGAGGACGGCAATCTCGAAGCGGCCACCGCCACCGCGATCAAGCGCGTGATCGCGTGGCAGATCGGGCAGGAAATGAAGGCGCAGCACATCACGAAAACCGCGATGGCCGCGCGGATGAAAACCAGCCGCGCCGCGCTCAACCGGCTGCTCGACGAAACCGACACGAGCCTCACGCTCGCGACGCTCGCGAGCGCGGCCGCCGCGCTCGGCAAACGGCTCAGCTTCGAGCTGGTGCCGGCCTGACGAGCGTGAAGCAGCGGCGTCTGGCCGGGTTCGCGACCGTACGTGTGATGCGCACGATGCGCACGGCGCAGTGGCCGGCCCTCCGGCCGGCGGGTCGGCCATGATTCGCCGGCGTGTCGCCGCAAGCCGGCGAGTGCCGGCCCGCGCGCACATGCCGGGTCACTGGCGCGGTCCGGTCACCCGCAGATAGAGCAGCGCACCGCCCGCGAGCAGCAGCGGGCACAGGATGGCCCAGCCGGTCGTCAGGAACAACCCGGCAACCGCGACCAGCGAAACCCACGCACAGCGGTAAGCGATGCCGCCGCGCGGCAGCAACTTCAGCGCGGCGGCCGCACCGAGCCCATACACCATCACGAAACATCCGGACGTCACGAGCACGAGCGGTTTCGGCCCGACGTCCGAGAGCGTCGTCGCGGCCAGCGCAACGGCTGCGAGCGTGGCGATCACGCCGAGGCTGCGGCGCGGGACGCCGCCGACCTGGCTGCCTTGCGCGAGCCACGCGGGTAATGCACCGTCGCGACCGAGCGCCGCACCGAGCTTGGCCGCGCCCGCGAAATACGCGTTCATCGTGCCGAGCGTGAGCAGCAGCGCGGCCGCGGCGGCGAGCACCTGGGCATGACCGCCGATGCCGCCAGCGATCAGTTCGGCGAGCGGTGCCCCCGAAGCGCCCGCGGAAGGCCCGAGCACCGTCACGCTCGCGGCGGCGACCGACAGATACAGGAATCCGACCACCACGACGGCGATCCCGGCCGAGCGCGGCATGTCGTGTGCGGGCCGTCGGAACTCGGCCGCGAGGTGCGTGATCGCTTCCCAGCCGGCGAAACTCCACACGAGCAGCGCGGCGGCCTGGCCGACCGAGAGCCAGCCGTGCGGGGCGAACGGATGCAGGTTCGCCGTGCGCGCATGCGGCGCGGAGGCGAGCACCGCCGCGAGCAGCAGCGTGACGAGCAACGCCGACAACACGAGCTGCATGCGGCCCGAAACGGTGACACCGAAAGCATTCGCGGCCGACACGGTCGCGATCAGCGCGGCAGCGGTAACGATGACGGTCGTGTGCCCGCCGCCCGTCACGGCCGCGACGTATGCGCCGGCGAACATCGCGGCAGCCGGCGCGCCGGCCGGTACCGCGAAGTAGAAGCACCATCCGACGACCGCCGCGGCTTTCGGCCCGAATGCGCGCCGGGCGTAGGTCGAGACCCCGCCTGCATCGGGATAGCGCGCGCCGAGTGCGGCGAAGGTGGCCGCGAGCGGCCCGGACAACACGACCAGCGCGGCCCACGCGAGCAGGGATGCCGGGCCCGCGACCTCGGCGGCCAGCGCGGGCAGCGCGATCACGCCGGTGCCGAGCACCGCGCCGATATAAAGCGCGGCGCCCTGGAAAATCGTCAGCGAGCCCGCGTGATGTGCGGCGGGCGAGTCGGCGTGCGAGGGCATGGACAGCAGTCTCCGGAAATCTTGTTGTGCTGGAGCGCGGGCGCCCGCGCGGAAAGTCGTTCGATGCTACCCGAAGGCAGGCGGTCGCGCGGCCCCGCGATCAGTAGTCTGTGTGGTGCCGCGTGTCAGCCGATGTCAGTGGCTGCGCGCGAGCCGCAGGCGCGCTTCCTCGCGCGCGGCGGGCGACAGTTCGGGGGCGTAGTGGAACGCCCCGGAAACCAGCGAGGCGACGGGCACGCCGTCGCGGAACAGCACGCGATTTCCCGCGAGGGCCGGCACCTTGTCGCCGGGCAGCAGCGTGCCGGCAAGATTCAGCGGATCGGCGCCCGTCACGCAAACGTACTGTCCGTCGCCCGGTTGCCGCCGCAGTTCGCGCAGGACCGGGATCGCTTCAGGCAGCGCGAACTGTTCGCCCGCGAGCCCGGCGACGAAGCGTCCGCCGCGAATCTCGCCGCGCGCTTCGAGGCGTTGCAGCACGCGCACGAGCTCGCGCCAGTTCGGCAGCCAGTCGGCTTCGCGTTCGAGCAACCGCCAGAACACGACGCCGTAGCGGCGCAGCAGCGTCCAGACGATGTGTTCGAGTGCGTCGGGATCGGTCGCGGGCGCACCGCGCTTCGGTGCCGGCGTTGGCGTGTCAGCCGGTGCCGAAGCGCGTTGCACGAGCGCCCAGCGGCCGGCGTCGTCCATTCCGCCGATCAGCGCACCGCCGCGCCGCGTGCGGGGTGCATAGGTCGCGCTGCGCTTGACGGCAGGCTTCAGCAGTGCGCGGAGGCCCGCGTAGCTGTCCGCATTCACGAGGCCGGCCGAAACGAGTTCGCCGAGCGCCTGTTCGAGTTCGACGGGCAGCATGTGCAGGTCGTCGAGCAGCGCATCGAAGAACATCGCGCCGTGCGCGGCGAGGGTGTCGCGCACCTGGGCGGCCCGTGCGGACAGCGCCGGTTGCGCGTCGGGATCGCGCAGCGCCTGCCAGGCAGAGAGGTGGCGGCGCGGCAGCAGCACGATCGGCGTCGTCTTCACGGGCGTGCCGGCTGCGCGGGCCGGCGCGCCGATGCGCGTCCACACGAGCTTGCCGGAGCGGCACAGCTCGTCGAGCCCGCCCGCCGTGTAGTCGCTGAGCCGCGCGGGCAGCAGTGCGTCTTCCCATGCGCTCGCCGCGGCCTCGAAGCCTTCGAGCTGTTCGACCACGGCCGCGAGTGCATCGCGGCCCGTACCGCGCGTGTCGGGTGTCAGGTGTTGCCAGTGGAACAGGAAGCGCATGAAGTCGGCGCGCTCCACCGGCTCGATTTCGCGGCGCAGCCGTTTCACCGTGTAGCGATGAATGCGTGCAAGCAGATGGCGTTCGCACCATTCGTCGGTCGTCGTGCCCGGTGTGAACCGGCCACGCATCACATAACCTTCGCGCTCCAGCGCCGCGAGCGCCGTCGCGACCGAGGCAGGCGGCAGGCCGAGCGGTGTCGCGATCGCGTCGAGTCCAAGCGGGCCGAAACCGGTGAGCCGCGCGCGGATCACGTCGACGAGCGCGGTATCCGCTTCCCACGGCTGCGCGCAGGCAGCCGGCACCTTGAGCGCCGGCGCGATGCGGGCATCGGGATGCAACGCACGCAGGCACACGAGTCGTTCGACCGGCACCCACAGGGCGCCGCCGCCGGGCGTCACGAGTTTCGTCGCGCGACGGCGTTCGGCAAGTTCCGCGAGCCGGTCGGGCCAGCCTTCGTGCACGTGCGCTTCGCTGTCGGCGATGCATGCGAGCGTGAGCAGCGCGTCGTGCATTTCGTCGGCGTCGCGCACGAGCGGCCAGGCTTCGTCGCGCACGGCATCGATCGCGTCGGCGTCGAGCGCGCCGAGATCGTCGGCCGATTCAGGGTCGCTCCAGCGGCGCGACTGTACGGCCTGCGTGCGGCGCTCTTCCAGCGGCGCGTCGTCGAGGAACGCATACGGTTTCGCGTTCAGGATCTCGGCCGCGAGCGGCGACGGCGCGGGCAGGTCGCGCGCGATCAGCTCGATCGCGCCGCTCTCGATCCGGCGCAGCAGCGCGAGCCAGCCGTCGGTGTCCATTGCGTCATGCAGGCAGTCGTCGAGCGTCTGGTCGACGAGCGGGTGATGCGGTATCTCGCGTTCGCCGACGATGTTCTCGAGGCACGCGACCTGATCGGGAAACACGGTCGCGAGCAGATCCTCGCTCTTCATCCGCTGCAGTTGCGGCGCGGTGCGCTTGCCGCCGGTGAAGCGCGGCAGCGCGAGCGCCGTCGTCGCGTTCCAGCGCCAGCGCACGCCGAACATCGGCGCGTCGAGGAGTGCCTGGACGAGGACGTGTTCGGCGCTGGCCGAACGCAGGTAACGCCACACTTCGTCGAGCGCGAAGCTGTGCGCGAGCGACAGCGACAGGATGATCGCGTCGTCGGTCGCGGCCGCCTGCAACTCGAAGTTGAAGCTGCGGCAGAAGCGCTTGCGCAGTGCGAGCCCCCATGCGCGGTTGATGCGGCTGCCGAACGGCGAATGGATCACGAGCTGCGTGCCGCCCGATTCGTCGAAGAAGCGTTCCATCACGAGCGTGTCCTGCGTCGGCAGCGCGCCGAGCGCGGCGCGGGTGCGGGCGAGGTAGTCGACGATCTGGCGGGCGGCGTCGGGCGACAGCCGGAGATCGTCGACGAGCCAGCGCAACGCCGGCGCGAGGCGGCTTTCGGCGGTGGCGGCGACGACGGTGTCATGCCGCGAGCCGGTCGAGGCGTCGGTATCGGCTTCGATCCCGGCCTTCGATTTCGCCTTCGCACCCGCTTTGGCGTCGGTCCGGGGTACGGGCTTTCCGCCAGTCCCTTCACCGATGCGTTCACGGTTCTTGCCATGTGCGAGCCGTTCGCCGTCCGCGAACAGTCCGTCGAGCCGCGCGCGCAGCCGGCCGACCGCCGCCGACAGCTCGTCGCTGCGCCCCGGCGCCTCGCCGAGCCAGAACGGAATGTTCGGCGACTGGCCCTGCGCGTCCTCGACACGCACGCGGCCCGTTTCCACGCGAATGATCCGGTACGACTGGTTGCCGAGCTGGAACACGTCGCCCGCGAGGCTCTCGATCGCGAAATCCTCGTTGACCGTGCCGACCTGAATGCCCTGCGGTTCGAGCAGCACCGCGTAGTCGGCCATGTCGGGGATCGTGCCGCCCGACGTGGTCGCGGTCATCATCGCGTTGCGGCGCCCGCGCACGGTGCCGCCGACCACGTCGCGATGCAGGTACGCGCCGCGCACGCCGCGGCGGCTCGTGAAGCCTTCGGCGAGCATCTTCATCACTTCGTCGAAGCGCTCGCGTGTCAGCCGCGCGTACGGCGCCGCGCGCGTGAAGCTCGCATACAGCGCGTCTTCCTGCCATTCCGTGCACGCCACTTCGGCGACGATCTGCTGCGCGAGCACGTCGAGCGGCGCTTCGGGAATCCGCAGCGCGTCGAGCTCGCCGCGTTGCACGCAATCGAGCAGGGCCGCGCATTCGACGAGCTCGTCGCGCGACAGCGGGAACAGGCGCCCCTTCGGCACGCCGCCGACATGGTGTCCGGAGCGGCCGACGCGCTGCAGGAACGGTGCGATGCCGCGCGGCGAGCCGACCTGGCAGACCAGATCGACGTCGCCGATATCGATGCCGAGTTCGAGCGATGCGGTGGCGACGAGCAGCTTCAGTTCGCCGCGCTTCAGCCGCTGTTCGGCGTCGAAGCGGTGCTCCTTCGAGAGACTGCCGTGATGCGCGGCGATCGCATCCTTGCCGAGCCGGTCGGCGAGATGGCGCGCCATGCGCTCGGCGGTGCGCCGCGTGTTGACGAACACCAGCGTCGTGCGGTGCGCGGCCGCGAGGCCGGCAATGCGGTCGTACACCTGTTCCCACACGTCGGTGGCCATCACGGGTTCGAGCGGCACGTTCGGCAGTTCGAGCGCGAGGTCGCGCTCGCGTGTGTGGCCCGTGTCGACGATCGTGCAATCGCGCGGCGCATCGGCCGGGCCGCCGACGAGGAAGCGCGCGACCGCATCGATCGGCTTTTGCGTGGCGGAGAGCCCGATACGCGGCAGCGCACGGCCGGCCAGCGCGTCGAGACGTTCGAGCGACAACGCGAGATGGCTGCCGCGCTTGGACGATGCGAGCGCGTGGATCTCGTCGACGATGACCGAGCGCACGTTCGACAGCATCTGCCGCCCCGACGTGGACGACAGCAGCACGTACAGCGACTCGGGTGTCGTGACGAGGATGTGCGGCGCGCGCTTGCGCAGCGCCGCGCGCTCGGCCTGCGTCGTGTCGCCGGTGCGCACGGCGGTGCGGATCGCCGGCACCGGCAGGCCGAGTTGCGCGAGCGAATCGGCGATGCCGGCGAGCGGCGCATCGAGGTTCACGTGGATGTCGTTGGACAGTGCCTTCAGCGGCGACACGTACACGACGAGCGTCGCGTCGGGCAGCGTGCCGTCATGCGCGAGCGCATCGCGCACCAGATCGTCGAGCGCGCACAGGAACGCGGTGAGCGTCTTGCCGGAGCCGGTGGGCGCGGCGACCAGCGTCGAGCGGCCGGCCTTGATGTGCGGCCACGCGAGCGCCTGCGCGCCGGTGGGCGCGGCGAACGTGCGCCGGAACCACGCGGCGACGGCCGGGTGGAACACGTCGAGCGCACGGGCGGCAGGGCGGGTAGCGGTGACGTCCATCGGAGCGTTGAAATAGGGTGCAAGCAGGGCGCAAAGCGTGCGCAAGGCGCACACGAATCGAATCGCCAGTGTGCCAGACGTCGCGCGTGCGTGCCGGGTGCGCGTGTCGGCGAACGGGACTCAAATGGGGGCCTGCACCGTACTTTCAACGGACGGAAAGTTGCATGCGCGCCGGCGTGCCGATAGCACGCCGAATCGCGTCAAATTGCGCCGAATTGCAACTAGACGCGATGCAGCCAGCCGAGCCAGTGTTCGAGCAGCGGCGTACGCGAGCACAACGACTGCGCGAGCCACAGCGTGCCGCCCCATGCGGCGCCCACGACGATCAGGTCGCAACGCCCGCTGTTCCACAGGTTGAGTGAATGACGCCGCCAGATCCACGGTACGCCGAGCGGGTTCGGCCAGTCGGCGAGCAGGTGCATCACGCCGCCGCATGCGAAGCCGAACAGCGGCGCGGCCCACAGCGGATGCGGATGATGGATGAGCCCGTGCCAGCCGAGCGCGAGCAGGGCGATCCAGCCGATGCCCCAGTGCGTGATGGTTCGATGCGTGACCCACAGGCGGCGCTTGCGGCGCCACCATGCGACTTCGAGCCAGTCGGGCGCGGTACCGCCCGCGACGCCCGCCGCGAATGCGGCGAACATGCCCGAATGCCACGGGCCCGTGGCGCCGGTTTGTGCGACGAGGGCGGCGGCGGCGACGCCGGCCGCGAAGCCGGACGCATGATGCGCGTTGTGTGATGCCATAGGAAGCGAGACGAAGAAACGTGAGGCGGCGCGTGAACGAACCAGTGATGCGGTGCGAAAGCGGGGCGCTATCTTCGCAGATCGGATCGTGCAGCGGGACGGACGTTTGCAGATTTTTTTTCACGCGTCACGTGGCCTGTCGCGCAGTTCGCAACTTTCGGTTTTTGTGCGCTGCGTGATGACGTGAACCGGTGTGAGCTGCGGCCGCGCGCCCGGTGCAAATTCGACCTGTCCGCATCCGTGTCGAGAAGCGGCGGCATGACCAGGCGCACACAGCGAATGCGCTTTCATCGTATGTCACGTGTTCGACCCTTTTTGTCCCCCTATACTACGAAACCGGATATGGCCGTCGGTGCGCCGGCGGCCATGCGCGGGACAGGTGCTTTTCCTGCCTGAAGGAGATCCACATGGGGGACATGCAATGACTACGCTGAATCGCTTCAAATCATCCGCGGTCGTGCTCGCGACGGTGGCCGGCATCGGTTTCCTGCCGAACGCACCCGTCTATGCGAAGGGGCCGCAGCCGGCCGTCCTGACGAGCTCGGCGGTTGCGGTGGCCGACAAGTACAGCGCGGATGCCGCGGAGCGGATCTTCAAGGAAGGCGGCAACGCGATCGACGCGGCCGTCGCGATCGCCTTCACGCTCGCCGTCACGTATCCGGAAGCTGGCAACATCGGCGGCGGCGGCTTCATGACGATCTACAAGGACGGCAAGCCGTACTTCATCGACTACCGCGAGCGTGCGCCACTCGCCGCGACGAAGGACATGTATCTCGACAAGGACGGCAACGTCGTCAAGGGCATGAGCCTGTACGGCCCGCGCGCGGTCGGCGTCCCGGGCACGGTCGCGGGCATGTGGGAAGCGCAGAAGCGCTTCGGCAAGCTGAAGTGGAAGCAGGTGCTCGCGCCGGCGATCCACTATGCGCGCGATGGCTTCGTCGTCGACGAGCAGCTCGCGCAGCGCGGCGTCGACGCGTCAAAGGAGTTCGGCGGCAAGACCAACTTCGACAAGTATTTCTCCGGGCTGAAGGCGGGCGTGAACTTCAAGCAGCCCGATCTCGCCGACGTGCTCACGCGCATCGCGAACGACGGCGCGGAAGGTTTCTACAAGGGCAAGACGGCCGAGCTGATCGCCGCGTCGATGAAGACCGGCGACGGCAACGGGCTGATCACCACCGAGGATCTCGCGCAGTACCGCGCGGTGTGGCGCCAGCCGGTGCAGGCGAAGTGGAACGGCTATGACGTGATCACCGCGCCGCCGCCGAGCTCGGGCGGCATCGGCCTCGTGCAGTTGCTGAAGATGAAGGCCGACCTCAAGCAGGACTTCGAGGGCGTGAAGCTCAATTCGCCGCAGTACATCCACCTCGTCGCGGAAATCGAGAAGCGCGTGTTCGCCGATCGTGCGCAGTATCTCGGCGATCCCGATTTCTACAAGGTGCCGATCGCGCAGCTGACCGACGACGCCTATATCGCGAAGCGGGCGGCCGAAGTCAACCCGAAGGAGCCGTCGGATACGAAGAGCGTGCAGCCGGGCCTCGGCACGACGATGCCGGAGAAGGCTGAAACGACGCACTTCTCGGTGGTCGACAAGTGGGGCAACGCGGTGTCGAACACCTACACGGTCAACGGCTATTTCGGTTCGGGCGTGATCGCCGACGGCACGGGCATCGTGCTGAACGACGAGATGGACGACTTCTCCGCGAAGCCGGGCGTGGCGAACATGTTCGGCGTGGTCGGCAGCGACGCGAACGCGATCGAACCGAAGAAGCGCCCGCTGTCGTCGATGTCGCCGACGATCATGACGAAGGACGGCAAGGTGTCGCTCGTGATCGGCACGCCGGGCGGCTCGCGCATCTTCACGTCGATCTTCCAGGTGATCAACAACATCTACGACTTCAAGATGCCGTTGAAGGAGGCCGTCGGCGCGATGCGCTTCCATCACCAGCTGCTGCCGCCGAACACGATCTTCTGGGAGCCGTACCACCCGATCGAAGGCGAACTCGCGAAGCAGATCGAGGCGCGCGGCTACACGCTGAAGGGGCAGGATTTCAGCGGCGACATCCAGGTGATCAAGATCGACGGCAAGACGCCGGAGGCGATGGCCGACCCGCGCGGGCGTGGTGTGACGCGGGTCATTCGCTGATGTGAAGCGATGCGTGCGCGGTTGCGAAGGCGGCCGCGCACGCCGTGTTCCGCGGCTGGGCGCCGGATGCCCGCTGCGGAACGCACTCAGCCGGTCGTCCGGATGAATCCGGCGATCCGCGCCGCGATGGCGTCGGGCGCATCCTCGAAACAGTAATGCCCGACACCCACCAGCCGCTCGACGGGCGCGGACGGAAACAGCGCAGTGAAGAGCGGCAGGAAATGTTCGGCGCCGAGTGTCCGGTCGGCGTCTCCCCAGATCGCGAGCGCGGGTTTCTCGCGTATCGCGCGCAATGCCGCCGCATCGGGCACTTCGAACCGGTGCGCGCCCGCGGCAAACCCGCGGGCCCATCCGATCGCGCCGAGACAGTCGGCCGGTTGCGCGAACGGCGCACCGTATGCGGCGATCCATGTGTCGGTGATGACTGCGTGGTTCTCGAAACCGTTCAGTTTCAGCGTGCTCAGGATGTTGAAGCCGAGCTGACCGAGCACGGTTTCGAGCGTGTCGTCGGCCGCCGCGCGCATGATCCACTGGAACCACGGCGCATCGCGACCGTTCGCATTCAGGCGCTCGACGAGATCGGGCTGGCCGAACGGCGTCGGCCCGTTCGCCGACACGATGCGCCGGATCCGGTCCGGATGACGCGCGGCGAGCCCCATGCCGACCGGGCCGCCGAAATCGTGCATCACGAGCGTGATGCGCTCGAGGCCGCGCGCGAGCACGAAGCGCTCGAGGTTGTCGATATGGTCCTGCAACCAGTAGCTGCGATCCTGCGGCGTCGCGCTTTTGCCGAATCCCATGTGATCGGGCACGACGATGCGGTGCGTCGGACGCAGCGCCGCAACCAGATGGCGGAACAGGTAACCCCACGTAGGTTCGCCATGCAGGCACAGAACGGTTTCGCCGTCGTGCGGACCTTCGTCCACGTAGTGCATCCGGAAGCCGGATGCGTCGTCGAAATGCGGGGTGAAAGGAAAGGTGCCGTCGAACGTGGCATCGGACCGGATCATCGAACGCTCCTTCGGTAGTCGGATAGTTTGGTTTCAAGTTGAAACCGAATCGAAGCGTAGGATATCGGGTTTCAAGTTGCAACCAAAAAGAGGGCCGCGGCAATCGACGGATGCTCGGCACGTTGGTGCGGGATGATGTGCCGGAACGGGGAAATGCCGGAATTTATAGGCCAGATGTACGAACTGAAGTGCCAATGAGACCCGAATCGGCCATGGCGTTCATCGATCGGGAACAGTCGAGCCCCGCGCGATTGATCTTTCGTGTGACGAGTTTTATATTGCAACCATTCATTTCAACGAGCGTAACCGCCGTTCCGGCCGCATTCCCGGAACGGCATTGCCTCATGCATCGATGAACAGACGAACCACGCACGAAGATTCCCTTTGCGGCGTTGCCCGCCCGCTGGACGCGATCGGCGACTGGTGGTCGCTGCTGATCGTCCGCGACGCGTTCGACGGGTTGCGCCGCTTCGGCGAATTCCAGAAGAACCTCGGGCTGGCCAAGAACATCCTGGCCGCGCGTCTGCGCAACCTGGTCGCGCACGGGATCATGGACATCGTGCCGGCCGCGGACGGCGGCGCGCATCACGAATACGTGCTGACCGAGAAAGGGCGCGGCCTGTTTCCGCTGCTCGTCGCATTGCGGCAGTGGGGCGAGGATTTCTTCTTCGAACCCGACGAGGCGCACGTGCTGCTCGTCGACCGGAAGACCGGGCTGCCCGTCAGGAAGCTCGAGCTGCGTTCGCAGGACGGGCGCGTGCTCGGGCCGGAGGACACGGTCGTGTTGCCGCCGCCGGACTGACGCGCCTGACGTGCGGCGATCGGCGATCGCGTCCGCGTTACCGCTTCAACAGCGCATGCGCGTGCACGATCTGCTCGGCGAGCTGGTTGATCGAGATGCGCCGCTCCATCGCCTGCGAGCGGATCTGCTGATATGCCTCTTCCTCGCTGATCGCGTTGTGCTGCATCAGCAGCGTCTTCGCTTCCTGCAGCGTGCGCGCGGACATCACGCGCTGTTCCAGCTGCGCGATGCGGCGCCGGTATTCGTCGTGCCGCCGGCTCTGGTGACACGCGAGCGCCATCGCGCTCAACAGGCCGAACGAACGCACCGGCGTCGTTACCGCGCTCTGCGCATCGATTCGCAGCATCAGTTCGAGGATCGTCGGGCTTTCGTAGGTCGTGACGGCGATGAGCGGCGGCCGCGCATCGTCCTCGAGCCATGGGATCGACAGGTGCAGCAGGTCGGGCCGGACCGCGAGGATCACGAGGTCGACACTCTCCGGCAGCGCGGCGGGCGGCGGCCAGCGCTGCTCGCTCGGGCAACCGATGCGCGAGAGCTGCTCGACGAGCAGCAGGCCGTTGTCGTCATCCGGGTAGTACACCATCACGCGCAGCGAGCGCAGTTCGGCGAGCAGGCGCGGCGTCGAGCGGATCGGGGTGCGGGCGCGCATCGTCGGTTACGCCTTCTGTTCGTCGGGCGCGTGCACGCGGTCGCCGAGCGAATGCGTGACGAGGTACGGATCGGGATGCACGCGCCGCGTCGCTTCGCGCACGATCGTGAAATTGCCGTCGGCCGTCGCGCAGCCGATGCGCGGGTACAGGCACGTGTGCTGCGTGAGCCGGTCGATCTTCACGCGGCCCTGCGGCGCGTCGAATTCCGCGTCAGCGAGATGTTCGACGAGGCGGTCGCGCTGGTCGGTGCCGGCGCGCGCGAGTGCATTGGCGAACAGGTGAACCTGGAAATACGCGGCTTCCCACGGCGCGGAGGCGTTCGCGTCGTCGCCGAAGCGCGCCTTGAGCTGCGCGATGCAGCGCCGGTTCACGTCCGAATCGATGGTCTGGAAGTAGGGCGACGACGTGTAGTGGCCGGCCGCGGCCGCGCCCATCTGACCGAGCTCGATCTCGGAGGTCGTCAGGCTCGCGATCGGCATCCTGCGTGCATCGAGACCGGCTTGCGCATACGCACGGTAGAACGCGGCCGTGCTGTCGCCGACGAGCGTGCTGAACACGAAGTCGGGCGCCTTCGCGCGGATGTCCTCGACGACCGCCGCGAAATCCTGCTCGGACGCGACGAGCGGCATGTAGACCTCGCCGAGGATCTGGCCTTCCGGATGCTGCGTGACGAGGTCGATCATGATGCGGTTCGACTCGTACGGGTAGATGTAGTCGGACCCGACGAGATACACGCGCGCACCGAACTGCGCGGTCATGAACGCAGCGAGCTGCACGCTGTTCTGGTTCGGGGCCGCACCTGTGTAGATCACGTTCGGCGAGAACTCGAAGCCTTCGTAGAGCGTCGGGTAGAACAGCAGCTTGTCCCACTTCTCGACGATCGGAATCAGCGCCTTGCGGCTGCTCGACATGTATCCGCCGAACAGCACGTTCACGCGCTCGGTGGCGATCAGTTCCTCGGCGAGCCGCGCATAGACGGCCGGGTCCGAACAGGCGTCGTGCACGACGGGCACGATCTCGCAGCCGTTCGCGCCGCCCGCTTCGTTGATCTCGGCGATCGCCTGCAGCGTGCCGCGCAACTGGCTCCGGCCAAGGTGCGACGTGCATCCGCTCTGCGAGAACAATACGCCAACCTTCACACTGTTCATTCGGTCGTTCCTGTCTCTTCCGGGTGGGGCCGTCACGCGGTCAGTCGTCCGGCCGCGTGCGCGACGACGGCCGGCAATGCGTCGCCGTTCGCCGCGTGCACGCAGCGCGGGCCGACGCCAAGTATTGTAGACAACCCGGGCGGCTCGCCGAACGACAGACCGGCAATCGCGACACCGCGCCGCCGGCCCAGGCGTGCCGCGTGACGCGCATCTTCGACGAGGTAGCGTGGGTCGAACACGTCGACGTCGGCGGCTTCGCCGTCGCCGATCAGCAGCACGGCGGCCCGCGCGCTCGCGGCTTCGCGGCGCAGCAAGGCCAGCGCATGCCGCAGTGCCGCGCCCGTGCGCGTGCTCATCCCGCTGTCGGCCGCGAGCAGCGCCGCGCGGCGGCCGGCGTCGAACGCTTCGCCGAAATCCTTGAAGCGCGCGTAGTACACGCGATGCCGTCCGTCCGACGTGTAGCCGTGCACGGCCCAGCGGCGCCGCTGCCGGTCGAACAGGTCGCCGAGCACGAACGCCGCGCGTTTCTCGAGCGTGGCGACCTGCGCGGCCGTCGACGCCGACAGGTCGAGCAGAATCAGCACGGGCCCGCGCGCGTCGTGCGGCACGCGGCGACGGAACACGCGCGGATCGGGCGCGTGCCCGGCGCACCGGGCGATGCGTGCGGCGATCGCCGCATCGACGTCGAGCGCATCGCCGTCGAGCTGGCGGCCCACGCGCCGCAGCAGCTCCGATGCGCGCGCGGCCGGCATTCGCTTTGCCGCGCGCCGGTCGGCGTCGATCAGTGCGGAAAGCGACGGCGGCGGCGCCGACGTGGCGGGCGCGCGTTCGACGATCGTTGTCCAGTCGCGTCGTTCGCGCTGCGTGTGGCAATTCCACTCGGGATAGTGCGGCGCATCGGGTGCGGACGGCGGTGCGTCGTCGCGCTCGTCGCTGTGGCCGCCGGTCGAGGCCGACATCTCGACGCCGTCGTTGCCCGCCTGTTCGGCCGCCGCGGTGGCCGGCTGCGCCCACAGCCACGCGTTGTCGTCGCGATAGGGCAGCCATGCGCCGTCGTCGGGTTCGAAGCGCACGCGCATCTGGCCGAGATCGTTCGCGAGCCTCGACGCAATCGTGCGAAACGCACGGTAATCGTCGAGCGTGTCGCGCCGCTCGGCGAACAGCTGCGCGCCCTTGTCGACCCACGGGTTGCCGTCGCGATACGACGGATCGAACAACGCTTTCGCGAGCCGCGCGCACAGGCAGCCGAACGTGAGCCCTTCACGGCCGATCGGTGCGAACGCCGGCGCCCAGAACGTTGCGAGCCCCGGCCATTCGCGGGCCAGCAGCGCCTCGACGCGCGCATCCTCGATCACGCCGGCGACGGCCGAACCGATCTGCGTCAGCGTGTCGGCCGGCTCGCCGGACGGCGAGTGCCGCCAGTGAGCCAGCGCGTGCGCGGCCGCCGCGATGCGCGCATCGGGCGGCAACGCACGGGGCACGCGCAGCGCGGCATGGCCGAGCGTCGCGCGCGGCGCCGCGTCGTCGAGGCGCACGTCGGTCTCGTGCGCGGTCATCCCGTGCAGGAAGCGGGCGAGTGGCAGTGCGCTCATGTCGCGAAGTACGCGGCGGCCATCGTCTGCAACGCGGCACGCGTGTCGGCGTCGTCGGTCGCCGCGTCGCTGATCGCGATCCGGCAGGCATCGAGTGGCGCGAGCCCCGCGACGATCAGCCTTGCCGCGTGCACGAGCAGGCGAGTCGACGCGCCTTCGTCGAGCCCGTTGCCTGCCTGCGCCAGCGCCCGCGTGCGCTGCGCGAGATCGACGAGCCGGCGCGTGGTTTCGCGGTCGGCGCCGCTTTCGCGCACGACGACGTCGGCCTCGTGCGCTGCATCCGGATAGCCGAAGTCGATTGCGACGAAACGTTGCCGCGTCGACGGCTTCAGCCGCCGGTGCTCGCCGTGATAGCCGGGGTTGTAGGAGATCACCAGATGGAAATCCGGATGCGCATGCACGACTTCGCCGAGCCGGTCGAGCGGCAGCACGCGCCGAGAATCGGTCAGCGGGTGGATCACGACCGTCGCGTCGGGGCGCGCCTCGACGATCTCGTCGAGATAGCAGATCGCGCCATGCCGTGCCGCGAGCGTGAGCGGCCCGTCGGCCCAGTAGGTGCCGTCGGCGTCGAGCAGGTGGCGGCCCGTCAGGTCGGCCGCCGACGTGTCGTCGTTGCACGCGACCTGGATCAGCGGCAGGCCCATGCGCCACGCCATGTATTCGACGAAACGCGTCTTGCCGCAGCCGGTCGGCCCTTTCAGCAGGACCGGCAGGTGATGGCGGCAGGCCGTCTCGAACCAGTCGGCCTCGGCACCGGCCGGCTGGTAGAACGGCACATCGGCGATGCGGTGCCCGGCGAGCGGATCGGTGGCCAGCGGCGTATCGCGTGCGCTCATTACCACCTCCCCGTCATCATCAGCATGCCGGGCAGCCAGCAGGTGCCGACGCCGATCGCGATCGTATAGCCGGGCAGGAAGCGCACGGTCCGCTTCAGCCCGAGCGCGACGAAGAACAGGAACCACAGGCTCGACCACAGCAGCCACATCGCCCCGAAACGCGCGTCGCTCGACGTGCCCGCATAGACGAGTGCGCTGATCGCGACGAACAGGCAATACCAGCCGAGGCCGGCGCCTTGCAGCCCGCGCCACTGGACGGCGGCGAGATACAGGTACGTGAACGCGAACAGCAGCCCGCCCGCGCTCGAGAAAAACTGCGGCGGCGCCGACGCCTGCACGAGGCCGGCGAGGTTGATCAGCAGCGCGAGCAGTCCGACGAGCAGGTTCAGGCCGGCCGCGTCGCGCGGTTCGATGCGGCCGGTGAGCGCGACGCCGTTGACGACCAGCACCGCGCCGATGAAAAAGAGAGCGACACCGAGCATGATGAAGGCTCCAGAGTGAGACGGCGCCGTTCGCGCAGGCAGCGCGAACGGCCGGGCGGGGCGCGGGTTCAGCGATGCGCGGGCGCTTCGGACGGAATGCCGTCGATCGGGCATTCGGGCGTGCCGGGTGTCGCGCGTGTCAGGCGTTCGACGGCCTGGCGCGTGCCGTCCGGGTCGTTCACCCAGTTCGCATAGAACTCGAACGGGCATTGCGCGACGCCGTTCGGCGATTCGCCGGAACCGATCTTGCCCGTGTAGCCGCGGTGCAGCAGCTTGTACAAGTGGTTCTGCGACTGCATGTTGCGGCGCGCGTCGCGGATCAGGCTCACCGACAGCTCCGCGTACTGCACGCCGTTCTCTTCCTCGCCGCATTCGCCGAGCGTGCGGCCGTCGAAGCCGACGATCGCCGAGTGGCCGAAATACGAGTACACGCCGTCGAATCCGGACGCATTCGCGACTGCCACGTAGCAGTTGTTCATGAACGCCATCGCTTTCGACACGAGCACCTGCTGGTCCTTCGCCGGATACATGTAGCCCTGGCAGCGCACGACGAGCTCGGCGCCGCGCATCACGCAGTCGCGCCAGATCTCCGGGTAGTTGCCGTCGTCGCAGATGATCAGGCTGATCTTCAGCCCCTTCGGCCCTTCGGCGACGTACGTGCAGTCGCCCGGATACCAGCCTTCGATCGGCACCCACGGCATGATCTTGCGGTACTTCTGCACGATCTTGCCCTGGTTGTTGATCAGCACGAGCGTGTTGTACGGCGCCTTGTCCGGGTGTTCCTCGTGGCGCTCGCCGGTCAGCGAGAACACGCCCCACACGTTCGCCTTGCGGCACGCGGCCGCGAAGATGTCGGTTTCCTCGCCGGGGATCGTCGATGCGGTGTCATACATCTCCTTCGCGTCGTACATGATCCCGTGCGTCGAATACTCGGGAAACACGATGAGGTCCATGCCGGGCAGGCCGCGCTTGATGCCGACCACGCGCTCCGCGATTTCGCGGGCGTTCGCGATCACGTCGGCGCGCGTATGCAGGCGCGGCATCTTGTACTGGACGACGGCGACGCCGACGGCGTCGTTGCTGCTGGAAATATCGCCATGACGCATGGTGTGCTCCTGGTTCGGGTGAAGACGTGCGTTTTCGAAAGACAAAAAAAAGCCCTTGCCTCGACGAGCGAGGCAAGGGCTTCTTTGCCGGTCCGTTCATCCGACAACGCTGTCGGATAACGGGAATGCGGATGGGCGGCCCGAAACGGGGCCGGCGAAGCGCGGGCTAGCGGGCGCGCGCTGCGCACGATCGTGGGACGTCTTTGTCCGCCGGATCGATGGGATGCACTCTAGGCAAAGTTTTTTTTGGACGCAACATCGCGTATACCCCTGCACGCGGTGAGGGCGCGGCGTGCGCCCGGGATCGTGTATTGCGCCGCGCGATCGAGCGGGGTCGGACGTACGCTTGCGTGAACGACGGCGCATTGTCGTTCCGCGCCGGCTTCGATGGATCGGCCGGCCGGCGCGTCGGCATCGGCCATCAAGGTTGCGTGTACAACCTTTTTGCGCGATGCCGATGCGCGATGCGCGCCGACCCACGCTCAACTACGCTTAACCGCGCTCGCTCACCGCATTGCTTTCGAGAAAGCTGTCCACCGCGATCAACGACTGCTCGTCGAGCGTGCCGAGCACGCTTTTCAGCTTCAGCTGCAGCTTCAGCGCATCGAGATAGCTGTCGAACAGCTTCTGCCGGATACCCGAGATGTCGCGCCGCAGGTTCAGCGTTTCGTACGTCGTGCTGTAACCGACCTGATGCGCCTTCATCGACGAATCGTATGCGAGCCGCGCGGCCTGCAGCGACTGCTGCAGCGCGCGGATGCGCTTGCCGACCGATTCGAGCGCGGACAGCGCCTCGCGATGATCGGTGCCCAGTTGCTCCTCGACTTCGCGCAGCCGGTTGCGGTACTGCTCGGTCACGTGCTCGGCTTCCACCTGCCGGTAGTACACGCTGCCGCCCGAGAAGATCGGGATCGTCACCTGCACGCCGACCGCGCTCTGATGGAAGTCGGAGCGATCGGTGAGCCCGCGCAGGTTCGGGTTGAGCCCGCGCGAATACGACGCGAACAGGTCGACGGTCGGCAAGTGCTCGGCGCTGACGCGCTTCGCGGCGAGCCGCGCGACCTGGACGTCGCGGTACGCCTGCCGGTACGCGGGGTTGTCCTGCGGCGCGTATTCGCCCGACGGAATGCGCGGCGACGAGCCGCGCATCGCGAGCCGCGGCCAGCGCGAGAAATCGATCGTCGAACCGAGCAGCGTCTCGTAGCGCGCGCGGCGCGCGTCCACGTCGGTTTGCGCGAGGGCTTCGTCGGATTGCGCAAGACTGCGGCGCGCCTCGATTTCGGCCGTGTCGCCGATCGTCTTCATGCCGAGCTGTGCCATGCGTCGCGTATCGCTTTCGAGCCGGGTGAGCGCGTTCACTTCGTCGTCGGCCGACTGCAGTTTCTCGCGCGCGCTCAGCAGGTCGAAGCACGCGTTCGCGACGCGCAGGATCAGGTCCTGCTTCGCGACTTCGAGTTTCTGTTTCGCCGATTCCTCGTACTCGGTCGCGCGCCGCATGTCGTACAGGTAGGGCACGTTGAACAGCGCCTGCGTGACCTGCGCGGAACCGTATGCGGCATTGCTCGATCCGCTGACGTCGATGCCGAACAGGTTCGCGTGCGTACCGTAGCGTCCCCATTCGAGTTGCGCGGCGGCCTGCGGCAACATCTGCGCGCGTGCTTCGGGGAATTTCTGGCGGGCCGCATCGTATTCGCTGCGCGCCTGCAGGTAGCGCGGATCGTGCACGACCGCGTACTGGTAGGCGGTGTCGAGGCAGAACGCGCGCGCGTTCGCCGACAGGCCGGCTATCGTTACAGCGAACAATGTCACGGTTGCAAGTCGGGGATTCCACCTAGTCGTAAAACTTGATAGGGAATTACCCGAATTCCGCGTCGCCGATCCGTAATTCGCGCGCCTCGTTTCAAACATGGCCGTCTCCGTCTCCTGCCCGTGCCGCAATGCATCGCGGCGGGATTTAAACGTATTGAAATTGAAATTCAAACAGAATGAATGCCTGCCATCCGTGGCGCACCGGAAAACGCGCCTGTAAGAGTGTGTCCTCCATTGAATTCCGATGCGCCCGCATGATAGCCTGATTTCGGCTCGTAATCGCAGTGATTATTAGATTAACAAGTCGCTAGGGATTAAAAGCCGTTTGTCTTTCAATGAAGGTTCTTTGCATCATCTTTATTTTTTACGAGGAGAGAATGATGAAGGTCATGACGACGGAACAGGTCAGGAATGTGCATGGCGGCGGTGCGATCAGCTCGCTGGGTAGCCTCGCCGTTGACGCCGCGCCGGTGGTGACCGCGCTCGGCCAGTTCCTGCCGAGCCTCGGCAATTACCTGCAGAACCCGAAGACGTTCAATAACACCGGCAAGTAACCGCCGTGCGCGGGGAGGCGCCCCCCGCGCGAAATGCTGCGATACAGAAGGAAAAGAATCGATCGCCGAAGTGGCAATAAAGCGAATCCGGAATGCATTATTTCCGGTTCGGGCGATTATCAGGAGGCGGGAGTGCCAGATTATCCCCGTAATAAAGTTAACGGCCATTGAGATTGCAATTGGCTGACGGTGGCGGGCATTCCGACAATATAAAGGCCACAACAAATGCGAGACATCACGGAAGAACAGGCCCGCCAGATTCGCGGCGGCGCGTCGCTTTACTCCAATTCGGCCGCCTACACGGTCGATCTCGTCAACCAGTCGATCGGGACCACGCTGCAGGGCCTGATGACCCAGTACCAGACCCGCGCCGTCGAACAGTTCCGGATGTCGCTCGGCTCGTCGCGCTGAGCGGCCCGCCAGGCGGCCGGTAACACCGGTCTTCCGTCGCAGCCGGCAGCGTGCCGGCTGTGCCCTTGCGTATCGCGCACGACCCGCCACGGGCCCGCATCGGCAGGCCCGGGCGGCGTGTCGTCGCGCCTCGGGTGCCCGACCATGCTCTTCAATACGCGTAAAGTCCGTCCGGTCCTGCAGGACGAGGTGACGGAGTGCGGCCTGGCCTGCCTCGCGATGATCGCGTCGTGGCACGGGCGCGAAACGACGTTGCGCACGCTGCGCAACCGCTATCCGGTCCGGATCGATTCCGGGCTGTCGTTCTTCGACCTGATGGAGATCTCGAACGATCTCGGCCTGCGCGCACGCGGGCTGCAGTTCGACGCGGGCGAACTCGACGCGCTCAAGACGCCGTGCATCCTGCACTGGGGGATGAACCACTATGTCGTGTTGACGAAGGTCGGCTACGGCAGCGTGCACATCGTCGATCCGGCGCTCGGCGAAACGAAGCTGCCGCTCGCGCAGGCGCTCACGCACATCACGGGCTACGCGCTCGAACTGAATCCCGATATCGGCTTCACGCGGGCGGGGCGGGCCGACCGGATCCGGCTGCGCGACTACCTCGAAGGGCTGACCGGCATCCGCAAGAGCCTCGCGATCGGCATCGCGGGCGGCGTCGCCGCGCAGTTCCTGCTGCTGCTCGGCCCGTCGTACGTGCAACTGACGATCGACGAGGCGCTGAAGAAGACCGACGTCGACATCCTGTACCTGCTGACGATCCTGTTCGCGATCGTGTTCCTGTTCGACACGCTCTACGCGAACCTCGTCGGCAACATCAAGAGCTACCTGCGCAACATCGTGTCGCAGCAGTTGTCGGCGAACATGGTCGGGCATCTCGCGCGGCTGCCAATCGGCTATTTCCTGTTCCACAACACCGGCGATTCGATCTCGCGCGTGTCGTCGGTGTCGGAGGTCGGGCGGTTTCTCGTCGACGGGTTGGTCGGCGGGCTGCTCAATATCGTCACCTGCACGCTGACGCTCGTGCTGATGCTGTACTACAGCCCGGTGCTGGCCGGCATCAGCCTGGCCGGGATGGTGCTGTTCGCGCTCAGCCGGCTCGCGATCCAGCCGCAGCTGCAGGACGCGATGTCGCAGATCCTCACGCGCGGCGCGGAAGCCGACGCACTGCTGATCGAGAACATCCGCTCCGCGCACTCGATCAAGCTGCTGTCGGCCGAAACCGCGCGCAGCAGCCTGTGGGTCAACGCGTTCACGCAGAAGCTGCAGGCGATGCGCCAGCAGGAGCGGCTGCAACTGCTGTTCGATGCGGTGTCGAAGGGGATCGTGCACGTCGAGCAGCTCGTGATCGTCACATACGGCGCGTGGCTCGTCATGCACGGGCAGAGCACGATCGGCGTGATCTACGCGTTCATCCAGTACAAGAACCTGTTCGCGGACAAGTTCATCGATTCGATCCAGCTCTACGTGCGCCGCAAGGTGTTGCAGGTGCACATGGACCGCGTCGCCGACGTGTTGCAGACCGAGACCGAGGAACCCGCGCCGGACGCGGTCGTGCGGCCCGTCGACGGTTTCGACGGCACGCTCTCCATCCGCGCGCTGTCGTACACGCCGAAGGGCGGCAACCGCCCGATCCTGCGCGACATCGCGCTCGACGTGCCGGCCGGCAGCAAGATCGCGATCGTCGGCCGCACCGGCAGCGGCAAGACGACGCTGCTGAACCTGATCTGCGGGCTCGTGCGGCCGGAGCCCGGCACGCTGTTCGTCGGCGGCGTCGATCTCGCGGAAGTGAACCTGCGGCAGTACCGCAAGCATCTCGCGGCCGTCACGCAGTCCGACCAGCTGTTTCGCGGCACGATCCGCGACAACATCACGAACTTCGCGCCCGCGCCGCGCATCGGCGCGATGTTCGACGCGGCGAAGCTCGCGTGCATCCACGACGAGATCGAGCGGCTCGACCATCGCTACGACACGCCGCTCGGCGATACGCAGAAATTCCTGTCGGCCGGGCAGATGCAGCGGCTCCTGATCGCGCGGGCGCTGTATTGCGAGCCGCGCCTGCTGATCCTCGACGAATTCTCGTCGAACCTCGATCAGGCGACGACCCACGAGATCTGCCGCAACGTGCTGACGCTGCCGTGCACGATCGTGCTCGTCACGCACGACGCGTCGATCCTGTCGATGGTCGACCGGATCTACCAGATGCACGACGGCGTATTGACCGACGCGACCGATGCGTGGCGCGCGGCCGAGGAGGCACGGTGATGCTCGGGCGACTCTTCCTGCTCAATCCTTTCTCGTATGCGTTCCTGGTGCGGCGCGCGGTGCGGGCCGTCGCGCTGCGCACGTCGCCGGCGCGCGGGCTGCGGCTGATGCGCTGGTGCTCGGGCGCCTGCCTGCGCTGCTTTCCGTGCATTCGCGAGTCGATCGAGCGCGCGGTCGCATACATGCTGAGGGCGCACCTGAACGACGATCCGCGACGCGTGCGGGACGTCTCGGCGGCGATCGTGCGCGAACTGTTCGAAGCGGAATTCGCGGGGCTCAAGCTGCGCACGCACAGCCTCGAATCGATGAAGTCGATGATCGACGGGATGGCGTGCGAAGGCGACGAGCAGCTGCGGGCGGCACTCGCGCGCGGCGGCCCGCTGATGCTCGCGGGGCTGCACTTCGGCAACCTGATGCTGTTCGTCACGAAGCTGCGCTTCATGATCCCCGACGACCGCAAGCTGATGGTGATCCTGCACCGTGATGCACCCGGCGCGTTCTTCGACGATGCGCTGCGGCTCGTCGCCGAATACGGTGCCGGCGAAGTCGAGTTCATCGACATCGAGGAGCGCGTGCACCTGCGGCGGCTGATCACGAGCCTGCGGCGCGAGGCGCCCGTGTTCCTGCTGTTCTCCGACCTGCACGGCAAGTTCGGCAAGACCAACCGCTGCCGGCTCGGCGGCCGATGGGTGCGGATGGCCGGCGGCGGCGTGAAGCTCGCGGTCGAGCAGGGGATTCCGCTGCTCGTCGCGTATGCGACGGGCGTGCCGTTCCGCGATCGCTGCGCGGTGCATTTCACCGAGCTGGCGGCCAGCCCGCTCGCGCCGATGCTCGGCGCGGACGACGACGCGTCGCCGGTGCGCGCCACGCACCAGCGCATCGTCGACCGTCTCGAACAGGCGCTCGTGCGGCAGCCCGAGCAGTGGCATTTCTGGGAACACTTCACGCCTTACCTGATGCCGACGCCGCTGCTCGATGCGGCCGCGCGGCGTCGCTCCTGACGAGCCTGCCCCATGCCGACCTGGAACTCCGCCCTCCGAGAACACAAGCCGTCGCGCAAGCTCGCGCGCGGCACGACCTTCGGCACCGTGATCCACGGTGTCGTCGACGTGCCGGTGTCGATGCGCTTCTTCTGCTACCTGTCGCTCGCGATGTTCGCGATGTTCGTGACCGCGCTCGTCGAACTGAGCTACGCGAACACCGAGAGCGTATCGGGGATGCTGACGCCGCGCTCGGGGCTGATCGGTGTCAGCGCGCCGCCGGGCTGGGCCGTGCGCGACGTCTACGTCGGCAAGGACCAGCACGTGAAGGCCGGCCAGCGGCTGCTGGCGGTGACGCGCGACACGAGCTTCGTGAGCCAGGCGAACAACGTGCAGGGGATGCGTGCGGCGCTCGACCGGCAGCGCGTCGAGGTCACGCAGCAGATCGACGCGGCACGCCTCGAATACCGGTCGTCGGTACAGCAGATCAACCAGCAGATCGCCGCGCAGGGCGAGAGCCGCGGGCTGATCGACCGGCAGATCCAGGACCAGAAGCGCATCGTCGACGAGTACGGCGAACGGCGCGCACGCGTGAAGCAGCTGCTCGACGAACAGGTCGTGACGCTCGAGCAGTACAACCAGGTCAACACGCAGTACCTGCAGGCCGGGCAGGCGTACCAGGACCTGCTGCTGCGCCGCGCCGAGCTCGCGAAGAATGCGATGAAGCTGCGCGGCGACCTCGACACGATGCAGAGCAAGTACGACGGTGCGAACGCGGAACTGAAGATCAAGCAGGAGGAGCTGAACGCGAAGGAATACAACATCGACGAGAACGTGAACCAGGTGCTGTACGCGCCGGCCGACGGGCAGATCGTGCGGCTCGACGTCGTGCAGGGCGGCGTGATCGACCCGCCGGGTACGCGCGTCGTCGAGATCCTGCCCGCGAAGGCGGACGGGCTGATCGCCGAGGTCTACATTCCGTCGTCGAAGGCCGGCTTCGTGAAGAAGGGGCAGGAGGTGAAGGTTGCGTACGCAAGCTATCCGGTCGAGAAGTTCGGCACGTATCGCGGCAAGGTGCTGTCGATCTCGCCCGTCGCGTTTTCCGCGAAGGAGCTGAACCTGCCGGGCGATGCCGCCACGCCGCAGACCTACTTCAAGACCTGGGTCGAGCTGGCCGACCGCACGCCGGCGTTCGAAGGGCGGCCGCTGTCGCTGCGGGCCGGGATGATGCTGAAGGCCGACATCGTGCTGGAGCGGCGCAGCCTGCTCGAATGGCTGTTCGAGCCGTTGTACCGCATCCGTCAACGCCTGTTCGGCGTGCCGGCCTGAGCCGATGGCGAGCCGGGACACGTACCGCCGCCGTGCGCGGCCGGGCGCCGTGCGTCCGCTGTCGCGCTGGCTCGGCGCGACGCTGTTCGCGTGCGCGGCCGCCGCGCATGGCGCGCCGCAGCCGGACGCGGACGCCGAACCACGCTGGCAGGCCGGCGCCGACGGGATCGGCTTCTGGCCGGGCGGTGACGCGGACGGGTTCGATGCGAGTGCATGGGCGACCGACGCGGGGCCGTCGCGCGACGGGCACGGCAGGCTCGGCAGGCACGGAGAAGCGGCCGACGGGCCGCAACCCGACGCCGTCCCGTTGACGGCGCGCAAGATCACGCTTGGCCAGCGAACCGGCGGGGCGGGGCGCGCATGCGCGGCAGCGCCCGACGACGGCGCCGACGGCATCGGCTTCGACGACGGCGGCGCCGGTGGCGTCGTTGGCGGCTGCGATCCGGCCGCGCCGCGCGACGCGGCGGCGAGCGACATGCCGGCGCCCGGCGTCGTCCATGCCGACCGGATGCCGTACGAACTGCATCCGGTCGATCCGTCGCGGCTGCCCGATCTGCCGGCCGCCCAGGCGCCGCCGTTGCTGACGCAGCTGATGGGCGACGACCGCAACATGGTCGGCCTCGGCTGGCACTTCGTCGGCACGACCGGCCGATCGACGCCCGTGACGACGCACACGGACGCACTCGGGCTGAACAGCTTCGAGAACCAGGGGTCGCAGCTGTCGCTCGGCAACACGAACACGCTGGCGTTCACGCTGACGCATTTTTTCTCGGAGAACTGGGCGGCCGAACTCGGCGCGGGCATTCCGCCGGTGCTGACGCTGCGCGGGCACGGCAGCATCGCGCTGCCGCTCGACCGGATCTTTTCAGGCGTCCAGGGGCGCTTTCCGCTGATCGATCTCGCGAACACGCAAAGCAACCCGCTCGCGACCACGCGCGCGTGGCTCGGGTCCGTCGTGTTCAAGTATTACCTCGGCGAGCGCGACGACCGTTTCCGCCCGTTCGCGGGCATCGGCGTCAGCTATACGCGCTTCACGAACACGAACCTGAATCCCGTGTTCCAGCGCAAGCTCGCGTCGCTCGGCGGGCTGCTCGCGGCGGGCGCGGACATCGGCAGCCTGCAGTCGCTGCTGCTCGACCCGTCGCTGTTCCAGCGGATCTGGGATGCCGGCGGCGACCTGCTGCTGTCAGGCAAGACCAACGTGTCGGCGAAGGTGAAGAGCGTGTGGGAGCCGGTGTTCACCGTCGGCGCGAGCTACCAGATCACGCGCCAGTTCTGGATCACCGGCATGGTGACCTATATCCCGTTACGTACGAAGATTACGCTGGATATCGACCAGCCGAACCGGCAGCTCGCGTCGAACACGTTCGATATTGCCGCGAACCCCGTGCTGGCGAGCGTGCTGCTCGCGTTCCGCTTCTGACCGGTGCGCCGGCCCTTTTTCATGAATTTGACGCGCGACGCTGGGATAATGTCGGCGTTTGGCTGCGTCAACGATGGAAGGAGGCCCCATGGGCGACAACGATAACCGCACCGAGACCGACAACCGCACCGATCTCGAATCGATGGAAGCGCGCCAGCGCCGCTTCGAGGAAGACCTGGTCGACGCCTACGACGAAGAACTCGAGATGGAGCTCGACGATCGCCGCTTCGACGACAGCGACGACCTGCTGTTTTCGCAGGAGCGGCGCGAAGCGCGCAAGCAGTATTTCCGCGAGCTGTTCCGCCTGCAGGGCGAACTCGTGAAGCTGCAGGACTGGGTCGTGAGCACGGGGCACCGGCTCGTCGTCATTTTCGAGGGGCGCGACGCGGCCGGCAAGGGCGGCGCGATCAAGCGCATCACGCAGCGGCTGAACCCGCGCGTATGCCGCGTGGCGGCGCTGCCGGCGCCGAACAACCGCGAACGCACGCAGTGGTACTTCCAGCGCTATGTCGCGCATCTGCCGGCCGGCGGCGAAATCGTGCTGTTCGACCGCAGCTGGTACAACCGCGCGGGTGTCGAGCGCGTGATGAACTTCTGTACCGACGACGAATACGAGGAGTTTTTCCGTTCGGTGCCCGAGTTCGAGAAGATGCTCGTGCGCAGCGGGATCCAGATCGTCAAGTACTGGTTCTCGATCACCGACCACGAGCAGGAAGTGCGATTCCAGAGCCGGATCGAGGATCCGCTCAAGCAATGGAAGCTGAGCCCGATGGATCTCGAGAGCCGCCGCCGCTGGGAAGCCTACACGGCCGCGAAGGAAGAGATGCTGCTTCGCACGCACATTCCGGAAGCGCCGTGGTGGGTCGTGCAGGCGGTCGACAAGAAGCGCGCGAGGCTGAACTGCATTCACCATCTGCTGCAGCAGGTGCCGTATCACGAGGTGCCGCACGCACCGATCGACCTGCCGCCGCGCGAGCATCACGAGGACTACATCCGCCGGCCGGTGCCGGACCACATGATCGTCCCCGATACCTACTGAATGACCGACTGACCGGCGACGGGATTCGTCCGGCCACGCGGGGAACGCGGACGCGTTCCCCGCGCGTCACGTCGCCGGAAATCCCGAGCGCCCTTGCGTCAGGTCGAACAGCTCGGTTCTTGCCGCGGCTTCGGCGTTTTCCGGCAGCTTGATCGAGAGCTTCACCGTCATCCCGTACGCGCTGTCCACGAGCGCGTATCCGGCCTGTTCGATCCAGCGGCGCACGCGTGCCTCGTCCGGGTAGCCGATCTCGATCGCGAGCCGCGTGTAGCGGACACGTTCGACGCGCTCGGCGTCGAGCAGCGCCGATGCGATCGCATCCGTATAGGCCCGCACCAGCCCGCCCGCGCCGAGCTTCACGCCGCCGTAGTAGCGCACGACCGCGCCGAGCACGCCGTCGAGATCGTGATGGCGCAGCACTTCGAGAATCGGCCGGCCCGCGGTGCCCGACGGCTCGCCGTCATCCGACATGCCCGACTGCCCACCTGCCAGCAACGCCCAGCATACGTGGGTGGCCGCAGGATGCTCGTCGCGCAGGCGCTGCAGCGCGTGCATCGCGGCGTCGCGATCGTCGACGGGGATCGCGAACCCGATGAAGCGGCTCTTGCGGATCTCGAGTTCCCGGATGTGTGTGGTCGCGAGCGTGTATATCATGGTCCGGGTGAGTAAAACTTTAAGTAAATCAATGGTTTTTGCAGTCGCCTGCTTGAATCCGTGTTGATTGATGTTGACCTAAATGGGCATAATTTGCCTACATGGTGCCTACATGGACGGGGCTAAATGAAGCGAGAGAATTTTACCGTGGCGCGCGTCGATGCATTTCGTTGCGACCAAAACAAGAAGCAGACGATCTACTGGGACGCGAAAGCGCCTGGGCTGGGATTGAGAGTGACGTCAACTGGTGCACGGGCATATGTGTTCGAATCCCGGCTTTTTGGGAAAACGGTTCGTTTGACGATTGGCGATCCGCGAACATGGGATCTCGCGGCTGCGCGTTCGGAAGCTGCGAGGATGAAGACGCTTGTCAATGAGGGTAAGGATCCGCGCGTGTTGAGGGCGGAGCAGCGAGTTGCCTACGAGGCACAGGAGCGCAAGAAGCGGCAGCAAGTTGTCACGATGGGCGAGGTTTGGGATCAATACGTCGGCGCCAGAAAGGCGCAATGGAGCGAGCGGACTTACCGGGACCACGTTCGCCATTCGGCAGTCGGGGGCAGGGTCAAGTTGCGCGGCAAAGGTGACACGAAGCCAGGGGTATTGGCATCTTTGCGGGCCGTGCCCATGGTCGAGCTGACGGCGCGACGCGTTTCTGTGTGGCTCGAAGCTGAGACCCAAGTTCGTCCGACAGTAGCAAGTCTCGGCTATCGAATGCTGCGCGCTTTTATTCGGTGGGCTGCGGATGAGCCCGAGTACGCTGGTCTTGTATCTTCGGATGCGTATAGGGGGCGTACAGTGCGGAAACTTGTTCCCAAGTCAAATGCTAAGCATGGCGATGTTTTACAGCGTGAGCAACTGTCGGGATGGTTTGCGGCAGTGCAGTCAATTCCGAACCGTGTTCTATCAGTCTATTTTCAGGGACTGTTAATCACTGGCGCTCGTCGGGAGGAGCTGGCCGCCCTTCGTTGGGAGGACGTCGACTTTCAGTGGAGAAGTCTGAAGATCGCGGACAAGGTGGAGAAGGTTGATGGGCGAACCATACCACTTACATCTTATCTGGCAGAGCTTCTGGGGGAGCTGAGAGAATTGGCAAACGAGAGCGATGCCAAATGCTTGAGCAGTGAAGCGGGTTCGTCGCCATGGGTATTCCGCAGCCAGAGATCCGCAACCGGTTATGTATCTGATCCAGGGTTAGCGCACCGGCTAGCGTTACGTGATGCAGGGTTGCCACATGTAACTTTGCATGGACTTCGTCGATCATTTGGTACGTTATCCGAATGGATCGATGTCCCAGTTGGTGTGGTCGCTCAAATCCAGGGGCATAAGCCGTCTGCCATCGCTGAGAAGCACTATCGCCGACGTCCGCTGGATCTTCTTCGTATGTGGCACGACAAGATCGAAGCTTGGATGTTAGAGCAAGCGGGGATCGCGTTCGAGTCGCCGGAGAAGGGCTAAGCCACGACTGCCGGTGGGGTGCCTGATGCTCTGTATCGGGTTGCGCGGTTGATCGGCATCTGCTGCGCGATTTATGGCACTTTCTATATCGCTAACTGTTCGGACCGAACCGAGTAGGGGCGCCGTTGGCGTGCGGCGATTCTGACGATCGTGGCACGTTTGCGCATGATATAGCCTGGTGTTCTTGGCGGCGAGCATTGATCAACGATGCTCGAAGCCCCATGCCCCAATAAATCGATGTAGAATCCTGTCTGCCGCTCTGTCACAGGTTGCGGCTTAAGTATCAAGACACCCAAGCGCTTCACCAATACACCCATTTGGGTTGCGGCTGCTTGCAGCCTATACACCCTACCCGCTTAGCTGTAGTGAAGCTGGCCGCTGATGGTCAGCATTGTCCGAATGCGCATGAAATTTTTTGCGCCTCGGATGCCTCTTGTCGGGCGGACGCTCGATCGAGAGTGCCACTGCACGCCCCTATATCCCATTGTTGTCGACTAGTTGTTGCCGTTGGCCCGCTTCTTTGCCCGTTGCGGTCACTGGGGCTTTGCGTCTTCAACAGGCATCTGCGTGACATTGTCCGACACGCAGGCTGCAGGGATTTTTCGGACCTTACTCAACGTAGATTGCTGCTGTGACCAGTGATCGTTTTGAGGGGTCACAAATGACTTCGATTCATAAGCGGTGCAAGGGTGTAAGTAAAAACTTGACGTGTATCGAGCAAGGGGATTTTGATGTTCGGGCTCAGAGCACGCTGAACCACGCGCTGGTTGCAAGCGATTTTGCATCTCCACATTTTGAGCCGCGCCTGACGACAGAGCAGGTCGCTCGCGTCTTTGGAATTGAGCCGCAGACGGTGCGAAAGCGCTGGTCGCAAACGGGCTCATATTTCGGTTTAAAGCCTATCAAGCTTCCAAACCGGCGGCTCATATGGAGTGCTGACGCCGTGGCAAAATTTCTGCGCGGGGAGGCTCTGTGATGAACGGATACCTTCTCCCTAGCGTGAATGCGGATGTCGGAACGGGTCTGCCGCAAATTGCAGGTACGCGCTTCGTGCGGGTATTTGACGAGCTTCGACACAACTTCCGTACGGCGGATGAACTGACGCTGTTCTTGTTGCTCGGAATGACTACCTTCGCATGTCAGGATGGTGCGTTCGTTCGCCTGAGAAACGGAACGCTATCGCCGCTCACGGGCTACTTCATTGTCAGTGCGCCTCCAGCGAGCGGAAAATCAACGGTGCTCACGCGCTTGTCGCAACCATTCGGGCAGGCGGAGATCGAGGCGAAAGAAGGCGGCGCGCAGCTTCGTCGCCACTACCGAGCGAAACGAATCGTGTGGAGGTCGCAAGTCCGCCAGCTTACCCGCGAAATCGACGAGGCAATTGCGGCTGGCAAGGATCCTGTTTACCTCGGTGCACGACTGAGTTCGTTACTTCCCGGAGAGCCCCAGCTGCCGCGCACCGCGTCATGGCTTGCTGAGGACGCAACTATTCAGGCGTTGCGTCGTCGTTTGCACACTACGTGGCCATCCGCTGGGATTGTGCTTGACGAGGGCGTTCGTTTTTTCACAAGCAAGCTGTCAAGCGCCTTTGCAGATTTCTGCACGCTACATGACGCACGTCTTGCGAAGAACGAACGAATTTCCACAGGTACTGAGTCCATCCAGCAGGCGTTCCTTTCGATGGTCATCGCGACGCAGCCCGGCCCACTGTTCGAGTACTTGCACAGGCATGGCGCGAACGCATTCAAGACTGGTTTTCTGTCGCGTGTCCAGCTTCTGGACGTGCCGTCTCGAAGCCCGATGGTCGCACCGAGCGGGCACACGCTGGAGAAAGCTGCACTCGAGGAATATGACGATCGCGTCGTCTCGTTGGCACGTGAAGCGCGTAAGCGCATGCGTAGCGATGGCACCTTCGACCCGATAGTTCTTGAGTTTTCCGAGGCCGCAGGTCGCATGCTCGATAGCATGCCGCACATGATCAGGACGCGGCTTTGGAGCGCCGGACAATTGCCTGAAATGGAGCCGTATCTACTGAGGCTTCCCGTTCTCATGACGCGAATCGCTGGCGTCCTTCATCGCTTCGAAGGCGATGACGGACTGATCTCGGATGCAACGATGCGGGTTGCTGCTGAGCTGGGGTTCTGGTTGGCGCAGGAGACGAGCCGGGTGATTTCGCGCTCGAAAGAACCCTCAGCAGCAGACAAGCAGGACATTGACATACTCGTGCACATGTTACGTGTCCATGTTCTCCGGTACCGCCGTCCGTTTGTCGCGAGACGAGAGCTCTCGGACATGGCCCCCGGATTTGGTCTCGACGAAGCCCGCTGCAAGCGGGCGCTGCACGCCTTGTGTCAAGCCCATTGGGTGTCGCTGGACAGCCGCGGGAGTGCTAAGTTCATCCGCCTGTCGCCGCAATATTTTCCCGGCTGTTAATTCCGATTGAACCGTTCGCCTGTTCAGCGCCATCAAGTGCTGACGGGCGGCGTATGCCCGCCGTTGAGCTTGAAACTCCGGCAGATGCCGGCTATTTCATCGAATCGCGGCGGACGAACGAAAAGGATTTACCGTGAACACGTACTTGAATTCAGAAATGGATGTTGATCATGGTGCTATGAAGACTTGCGGTCTTCTACCAGCAGTAGGTTGGGCGCAGTCTCGTGCGCTAACGACGCTGGCTCTCGCACTTCTTACCACGGCGACCTCGGTCGGTATCGCAGTGTTGTCCGGCTTGCAGCGAGCAGTAGGTCTGCAGGAGCAGGCGGTCAGTGTCGCACTGGCAGTGGCGGCGGTCATGGGAACCCATTTGCTTCCTGCTTTAGGGCGAGGGCGATCCATTTCTGTCCGTTATTGTGCGATTGCACTTTGCGCGGCGAGCTTCGTCGTAACACTGTATGGCCAGGTGTCGTTTTTCCTCACGACTCAGCGCGATGCCGGAAACCAGCGTGTGCACGCTGCTGAGGTTTCGTCTGCCGTTCCGCAAAAGGAGCCGGTGCCAACGCGCGATTTGATGGCGATTGCCGTAGACATCGAGCGCACTCGGACAGAGATGGCTAACAACGACTCGAAGCACTGCACTTCGGACTGCCAGATGCAGCGTAAACGTCACGACGTACTCGACGCCAAGCTCCAGCGACTTTTGGTCGAGGAGAGGCAAGCATATCGCCGCGAGACTGAAATCGATCGTCGGGCTGACTTGCAGGAACGGCTGCAGGACTCGATGCGGCAAGATCCCACGACTGTACGACTTTCGCATGTGACTGGGGTTGATGAGCAGACGCTGAACCTGCTGCTCGCCCTCGTTTGTGCGGGCGTGCTCGATCTGACTGGCGGCCTTTGTTGGTACTTGACATTTGGGAGTGGTCGCCGACACATGGGTGCAGTGGTCGCTCCGGTCGTCGCAGGCGCAACTGCGGGTAGTCGCGAGCAACCGTCTGATACTGACATAGTGACTCCCGATGTTGGCGCGCAAGTCGTCGAGGAGGTCGATAGACGACTATTGCAGCTTGTTGACGATGTTGCCAATGGCAAGGTTCGTCCGACGGTCGATGGTATCCGGGAGCACTTCAATTGTGCCCAAAAGACTGCGAGTCACCTCCGTCGCCGATACCAGGCTCTGTGTGACGCTACTCAATCCACTACGCTGCAGAGTTAACAGGAGCCTGCCATGACTATCTATCAGTATCGACGCGAAACCCCGTGGATTGCGGCAGGTGCCTACTACGTGTATTCGGACGACGACAATCAGCTGCGCCAAGCCGTGCTGACGTACAGCACTGTGCGCCGTAGAATTCTCAATCGTATCGACGACGACATGATGAGTGCCGTCGTGGAACACGAGGGCGGCAGTTTGCGGATTCTTTCTGAGGCATTCGGGGCGTTGGCGCGCTTCGTAAGTCTGATGGACTGGCTTACGTGGCTTGTCGTAAGCAACGAAGGAAACGCGTACGATTTTGAGCGACGTGAGGAGGATGGCAAGGTCATTCGGGTCCAGGAGCATGCGTTGGGACGTTACTACGGCTTGCTTCTGCCTCTTGTTCGCGCGGTATTCGATCCCGAGTTGGATCTCGATCGGTTTAGGTTGCCACCGTATGCCGAACTTTTTTGCCATGTGATCACCAATCTCGTAGGCAGAGTGCCGACTCTTGGTGATTGTTTAAGTAAACAACCAACATTTTTTAACACTGATGTGAGGTTGTTTAGTGGAGAACTCGTAAACGAGTTATTCAGATTAATCCGGCGCGAGGCTAAGGCCCGATTGATTGGAAAAATTGTGTCGTCGCGTAAAGATGACGGAGTGCGGGCGACTAAACGGATGCAGAAGTTTAAAAATGAATGTTTCCAACAGTGCCCAGAACTGAACGTAATGCTGCTCGAGTGTACTTACCGACCGCCTGAAAATCCAGCACTTGAGATCCCCGTCTCACTTGGCCAAGCCAAGAGAGATCACGGAAGATTCGTCAACCGGCTCCGAGCCGACGGGAAATTCGCAGCCGTCGCAGTAGGTGGTATTTGGTCCTTGGCATGGGGGCGGCATAAAGGGCATCACCATCGCTGGATATTCCTGCTCGATGCTTCGATGGTAAAGGACTCGAGAGAGTGGTCGACTCTCGTCGTCAGTGTTTGGAAAGATGTGGTTGGCGTTGATACCGCATATGTTCGGGTACCAGGGGTGAACGACGCGTCTTCCCCTGTAACAGGGCTCGTCGCTGTTGACGATGTAAACAGGATGAAATCGCTGGACGATGAGTTGGGATATCTAGCTCAGAGAGATAGTTTTATTCAACTAAAAGAGACTGAGGGTGTACGCTCATGGGGCACGTGGGTTCCAGCCTACACACGTATAGATCGCCGCCGCAAGGCGCCGGAGGGAGCAACAGGCATCGATCGTGACGGGAGCGACGGCGGAGACGCGTAAGTCATACACTCGTTGAAGTCGAAGTTGGATCATCGCGAGGGGTTCGTTTTTTATGCCCGTCGCGGTGGCCACCAGCTGCAATTTAACGTGGGCTGGTGACCGGAGTGCCCTACGAATTATGCTGACGCATAATTCGTAGGGCCTCGATGCCTATGTGTTCACTTGTGGGGTAGTGATTGAGATAACGAGTCCTCGAAGATTGACGAGCATTTTACAAATCGAGCGTGCCCGAAGACTAACAACTGACTGTGCCAACCCGGGGCTTGCGGCACCTTCCCGACAACTAGAGGATCTCGGTCGGGACTCGTTGGCTGGCTTGGGGGTGCTTAAGTTAAGTGCATGGTGCGACTGGCGGCGCGCATGATCCAAATTTGGTGGCACTCTCCCCAGCGGGAGAGTTACATGGCGCTCAACAAACTACTCCGATTCGAACGATAGGGCGGCTACGCCCGATAGTTTGCATCGGAGTAGTTTGTTTATCAAAGAATAGATTGGGTATAAAAATATATCGCCTTAACTGTATATCCTATAGGAGTGATGCTTCAGCATCACGTTTCTTCCTCTTTTTTCCTTTGGGAAAAGGAGGAAGAACCTACGGAGATGGAGAAAAAGGTCAAACTTAGTGAGCGAGTGAAACGAAGCGATCTAATAAGCGAAGCGCCCTATGTGCACGTGAGTGCACGGGCGCGAAGCGCTCCCCTTTTATCGGTGACCCATAAAGGTCACCGACTAACTTTAATAAGCGGAACGAGGACTCCTCGTGGAGCGTCAACTTATCGAGTCCCCGGAGTGGGGCGAGATCTAACTTTGAAATAGCGAAGTGTCCGACGCGCCTTGTGGGCGCTAAGGACACGCAGCGTAGTCACCAACTCGAAGTGGTCGAGTCGACCACGAGACTGATTTTTAAAAATAAGCAGTCTATCCACCCTATGTCCAACAGGGAAATCGAATGCCATCCTTCAGTATGCGCATCATGGCGATCTTCGCCATCAGAGCAGTTTGAGATACCGAATCTCCCCGATCCGAGGTGAATATTTTAGGATCACGTCAGCAAGGTACTCTGGCTGGGAGGTTGTCGATAAACGGAGACGGTAACATAGTAAGGGCTATGTTACCCTTCATTTCTGGACATCGAGCGGACGCCCCAGGCTCGTGGGGCTCACACGAGTAAAGTTGAGTCGAGGCGCCCGGCTGCCGGTGGCGGGCAGAGGGGAGGCAGGAGACGCGGCACGAACCGATGCCGTAGTCCGCGCAGGTCGGCCGGGCAGATTCGGCTGGAGAAACAGTCAGGTTGTGTGACACCGGAAGCCGGACCACGTAATCAGCGCGAGTGATGACGCCCGCACCGCCCCGCTGGTTGTGTGAGCGCTGGCCGGGCGGAAAACGTTCGCGATTGCTCTGGGCAAGCGTGGCTGCGACAGGTGTAAGCCGGAGTTCATTGGTGGGCTGCCCGCCGCAGGCAGTGGTGGGGCGGAGGCCAGCGATTTGCGTGTGTGCAGCGGGATGAGGTAGGGTGCAGCTTTGACTTTGTTGCCGAGGCTGTTCATGAACAAGCAGGAACTCATTGACGCGGTCGCAGCGGGCGCGGGCGTCAGCAAAACCGACGCGAGCAAAACCGTCCAGGCGGTCCTGGACGCGATCACGGACGCGGTGACTCGCGGCGAATCGGTACAGCTGATCGGTTTCGGCGCGTTTTCGCAGGGGCAGCGCGCTGCCCGCACCGGACGTAATCCGACGACGGGCGCGGAGATTGCCATCCCGGCCGCGAATACTGTGAAGTTCACCGCCGGCAAGGCGTTCAAGGACGTGGTGAACGCACTGTGACGCAGCGTGACGTCGGGCAGGCCGCTTATGCGGGACTGCACCGTGAAATTGCCGATGTAGTCGCGTCGGCGCGCGAGGCGACGGCTCGCACGGTGAACGCCCTAATGACGGCGACCTATTGGGAGATCGGGCGACGAATCGTTGAGTTCGAGCAGGGCGGGGAGGAACGGGCCGCTTATGGCGAGGCGGTGATCCGCCGTTTGGGCGCCGATCTGTCAGAGCGATTCGGTCGCGGCTTCGGATGGCGCAATCTCGCACAGATGCGCGCCTTTTACTTGACGTGGCCTGCGGATCGGATTGTGCAGACATTGTCTGCACAATCCACGCCCGCTCGGATTGTCCCGACAGCGTCTGCAAAATCAACCAAGGCGGCGGTGAAGGCGCCGCCGGGCGTGGCGTTTGAGCCAAATTCTATCGCTCAGGCTTTTCCGTTGCCCTGGTCCGCCTACGTTCGTCTCCTCGCGGTGAAAGCGCAAGCTGCTCGCGACTTTTACGAGGCTGAAGCGCTGCGTGAGGGCTGGTCTGTGCGGCAGCTTGACCGTCAGATCAGCAGTCAGCTCTATGAGCGGCTGGTGCTGTCACGCAACAAGGCGTCATTGCTCGGAAAGGCGGCTGTAGTGCAACCCGGCGATCTTCTCTCGCCTGAGGAAGCGATCCGCGATCCGTTTGTCCTCGAATTTCTTGACATGAAGGACGAATATTCGGAGTCGGATCTCGAAGCGGCCTTGATCCAGCACTTGGCGGATTTCCTCCTCGAGCTCGGCGATGACTTTGCGTTCATAGGTCGGCAGCGGCGTCTACGGATCGATGACACCTGGTTTCGAGTCGATCTCGTGTTTTTTCACCGGCGCTTGCGATGCCTGCTCATTATCGATTTGAAGGTCGGGCGCTTCAGCTATGCGGACGCGGGGCAGATGCATCTCTACCTCAACTACGCGCGTGAACATTGGATGAAGCCCGGCGAAAACCCCCCGGTTGGCTTGATTCTTTGTGCTGAAAAAGGCGCGGCCGAGGCGCATTATGCACTCGACAACTTACCGAACAAGATACTCGCAGCGGAGTATCAGACGGTCCTCCCGGATGAGGCCACGTTCGCGCGAGAATTGGAACGTACCAGGATCGAACTGGAGCGCCGGGGTCGCAAGGCGTGACTTCCCGTCCGAGGTTCCGAGGTGCTTAAACACGCGCGGATCGGCGAATACGATGAAGCGGTCGCCCGGTTAAATTTGATGTTGCTGGCACGGCAATCAAGCTATGCGAAAACACTCAACCGTGCGCCGACGGCCACTGACGAAGGCGCAACTACTACCTCTTCCGGTTGACCAGGTCCGTCGTCTTTCTCTCAAACACCACCTCGCACTTGCACTGCTTTGCGGCGGCAGTGGTGATATTGAGTCGATCGCCACGCTGTCCAATATGCTTGCGCTCGCGTTCTATTTGCGTTCCGACGGCGAAGCGGAACTGTATCGCTCCGCGGACTTCGCACTCAACCAATGCATTGAGCGGGCAGAGCGGGGTGGCAAGTGGACTTTTACAGACGCGGAACGGACTGCACTCGAAGCGTTGCTTCGTGTTCATGATAAGCAACTTGCTGCGGTGCCGGTCCATCGCTATCTTGAAGCGCTGGAGCAGGTGCAGCATGTTGGCATGCCTTCCTTTAACTTGCCGATCGAATCGGACTGATGCTGAACGTTTTCTGCCTGTCGCGGCGAATACGCCGGCGGTTGATGTGCACGGACAAATCTGCGAGTTGGCGCAGCCAATGGGTGATCCGTGTGTGGACCTCGTAGTCGACAGTTTCTACGTAGAAACTCTAGGAAGCGAGTCACGGCGTGTGTAGTTGTATCGTCAAAAGGCACCGCGAGGCTCTTTGTCGAAGTGGTTCTGTTCCATGGCGGGATCTGGCGGACTGAAGCTCGAAGTTACCAGCGGGCCGCACGGCACCGCTCGAAGTTTGTCGCTGGACGAGCTGTTGAGGACCACGACCGGCGGCTGCCGGCCGAGGTCGTGTAAAAACGCGCAGAACGGCCGACCGGTGACGCCCAGTTGGGCGAGCAGTTATTTTCGACCGAGGTGCAGGCAGATGAAGTGATCGTGCTTTGCGGGTATACAGCGTCGGCTCGCGAGTTCACGCGCCTGCCAGCTTCATCGCTCGCATCGTCTTTGCGAATCCGAGTATCCTGATGACCCGCTTGAGGTTGTAGGCCAGTACATGCAAACTCATTTCGGCCGCAACATGGCCCAAACCGCGAGTCTGGAAGTGCGTTGAGCCCATCCAGTGTTTGAGTGTGCCGAACACGTGTTCGACTGTCCGGCGCCGTATCGTCATGGCGTCAAGCTGGCGATCCAGTCTTGACTGCATTGCCTCAAGCTGTGCGATTCGCAGACATCATTTCACTTTTTTGAAGGCCGTTTCTTTGGCGCGTCGGAACCCGTGGCGCCCGTAGGGAACATGGGTTCCGACGCGCGCCGATGATGTTCGCCGAGGATTTTGTCGACCCGCCATTCGCGGTGCCGAATGCGCTCTTTCCGCTCGTCGTACGCACTTTCCACCGCTTCCGCGAGAGGTGTGATTTCACCCAGCTCCGCAATGCGGTCAACCGGAGTCTTTGCGCCGAGTGAGCCGTGTGGCCGACGCCAGTTGTAGTCGAACTGCCACTCTTCGATTCGCAAGTCGATTGCCCCCTCTGTAAGGGCATGGTGGAACCAGAACTCGTTCAGGTCAGTAAGCTGCGAACGTTCAACTTTGCCATTGAGGTGCGGCGAGCGTGGTGGAATTGGCCGGAATTTAATGCACTCGTTCATCAGGCGCCGCTGCACGGATTCAGCGAAGAACTCACCGCCGCGGTCGGTCTGGATACGTTGAATCGGAAACGGCATCTCCTCGATGACGCGATCAAGGAAAAGCAGCGTATTTCGGGCATTTCTTCGAGGAAAACGAGTAACGGAAACAAGGGGCTCTGCGGAGCCCCTTGCTCCATCTGGCTTTCGCACCTCGAAGCCTTTATGGTAAAGGGTTTGAGCCGAAAGTTGCGTTTGTCAGGTGTCTTGCCTGCACTTGACGAAATAGGCGAAAACTTGGCACTCTGGCGTAACATTTTCCTATGCCAGACCGAAAAGCTACGCTGCGGTCCCGGCTCACAACAAAAACCTACGCCGACCGCTGATGAGATTCGACGCACGAAACGCGAGCAAGCTGCCTGCCGGGCAGCACATGACCTTTGACGGATTCCCGGGACTCCGCTTTCAGGCCAGCGAGAGCCGTCGCTCCTGGATCTACCGATATAAATCCCCCATTGACGACCGGATGCGTCAGGTGAAGCTCGGCGAGTGGCCGGCCATGGGGTTTCCCGCAGCGATTTCCGAATGGGAGCAAAGGCGAGCGGAGCGCGATGCCGGGGCCGATCCTGCTGCTGCAAAGCGCGAGAAGCGCGCTGCGGTTGCCAATTCGCGCGCCGTCGACGCATACACCGTCAAGCAGGTGTGTTTCGACTACATGGGCGGCTATCTGGAGCCGACCCGGAAGGATAAGGGCGTGATCGAGGTTAGGCGGATGTTCAAGGCGATGCTCGGCCCGATCGAGAGCGTTCCGGCTGCGTCGATAACTCGTGCGCAGGCGTTCGAATTCTTGAATTCCTATCGTGCCACGCCGGCGCTCACCGCTCGCCTCCGCATGGAGTTAGGCGGAGCATGGGACTATGCGATGGATGCTGGGAGGCTGCCTGACGGCACGCCGAACTGGTGGCGAATGATCCTGCGCGGCAAGCTTCGCAGCAAGGGGCGTACGATCGACGGCGTCGCCATGGGCACAAAAAAGCGGGTATTGAGCGAGGATGAGATTGGCACGCTGCTCCGTTGGCTGCCGAATATGAGCCTAACGGTTTCCGACGCAATCACGTTGTATCTGTGGACGGGCGCCCGCGGCGGCGAAATCATTTCTATGGAGTCGCACGAAATCGCCGACGAGGCGGACGGCCTCTGGTGGACCGTGCTGAAGGAAAAAACCAAGAACTCGTGGCGCGCGAAAGCAGGGGATTTGCGGGTGCCGCTCGTTGGTCGAGCTGAGGCCGTTGTCCGTCGACGCAAGGACCAGGCTGTGAACGGCTTTCTGTTCCCGACGTCGACCGGCGAGATGATGAAGCAGACCGTTATTTCGCACGGCATTTACTATCATCAGCCGTACTGTAAGCAGGCGCCGAATCATAATCGGCCGCGGCTACCCGTCACGCACTGGTCGCCTCACGATTTGCGGAGGACCGCCCGAACTATGCTTGCCGCACTTGGGTGCCCGCATGATGTCGCGGAGGCGGTACTTGGTCATGTTCAACCGGGTGTAGCCGGCGTGTATAACCGGCACCACTACGATCGGGAACGTCGAGAGTGGCTCACGCGCCTGTCGCAGTTCCTTGATGAACTCGCGCTGCGATATCCGACTAAGTAATCTGTTGTGTAAGGCGAGGTTAGACCAAACGGACAGCGTCAGATCGTCTGACTCTGTTCGGCCATGACCGGTCATTCGCCAGCAACACCAGATGACGATGCGAGTGTCCGCTCAAAGTAAAGGAACGGCCCCATTTTTTTAAATTTGTCTTCATCGTGCCCTGCGCGAGGCACCTCGGAAACTGCTGCTCGGCCTCGATTCCCCATGCGCCTGCCACATGACCGCGACGTGGCGTGGCAGGTAAAAGGGACGATGCTTGATTTGTGATGCCCTCATCGGCTACGGTGCCGACCCGTTGCTCGGTTGTATGGGACGCAGATATTGGGCTATGCCATACGCCGCTTCCCGCGCGCAACGCATTACACCGATGAGCGTAGCCGAGGCGGCCCCGCACCACTCGCCATAGCCGACCAGCCACAAGCGTTTCTCGTCTCTGGCGTGCGTCCCATCCGTCCTCGGCAAGCCCTCGACGTCACGGATCTGTAGCGGGTCAAGATGTTTGAGTGCAGGGCGGAACCCGGTGCACCAGATCACGACATCGATGCTGGAATGCCCGCCATCGCTCCAGACAACGCCATCCGTGTCGAATCGGCTGAACGGACGTATTGCATGCAGCACACCTCGCACACGCGCCTCCCGTACAGGAGGCACCATGACGATGTCGCCCAAACCACCTACTGGTGCCGTGATCGTGTGCCCATCGCGTAGAGCCTGCCATTTGGCGGTCGCGCGTTCGAACAAGACCCGGCCATCCACGTCGTCTGGAAGAAAATCAGGTTCCTGCAGCGTCACCCACGTAGCATTGCAGACCGTTGATACCTCCGCCAGGATCTGTGCGCCCGAGTTGCCGCCACCCACTACCAGCACGGATCGTCCACGCAGGTCGTCCGGATTGCGATACTGCGCCGAATGCATCTGACGACCACGAAAGATCTCGCGTCCAGGGTAGTTGGGCACATACGGTGCGCTCCAGGTACCGGTTGCACTCACGACCGCCCTGGCCAGCCATTCCCCGTGATCGGTACCGACCAGCAAGCCACCCTGAACCCGTGAAACGGATTCGACATGAACTGTGCGCCGGACAGGTATGTGATAACGCTCCTCATATCGCGCCAAATAGTCGATGACCTCGTTGCGCGACGGGTACGTGTCGCGCGATACGGGCGTCTGCCAGCCTGGTAGCGAACTCCATTGCGCCGGCGAAAACAGATGTAGCGAGTCCCAGGTATGTCGCCAGGCGCCTCCTGGGGCGCTCTGGTTATCCAGCACGAGATAGTCGAGCCCCGCACGACGCAGGAAGTAGGCCGTGGCAAGCCCGGCTTGGCCACCGCCGATGACGACAACATCAAGGTCTGCAGGCATGCGCTTTCGTCCCATCTCCTGATTCGAATTCGGGCGGTCACGCGTCCCATTGAGCTTAAAGGCGGTGGGCGGTGCACTGCACTACTTGGTCGCCCGCGACGTAATCACGTGCTCGAGGCCAGCTGGCCCGACCGGTGCCTCGGCGAGCCACGGAATGAGCGCGGTGCGCTGCGCCAGATCGTCCGCCACGCGGCGCACGAACGGCACCTCGTAAGTGCCCCGCTGGCACAGCATCGGGTCGGTCGTACCGCTCGCCAGCAACGACTGGTTGATGACCCACGCGTACGGCGTAATTCCCGCGCGCGCGAGGTCGGCGCTCAGCCGTTCCGCTTCGTGAACGGGTGTCGCTTCCGGCAACGTGACGATGAGAATCCGGCTGTAGTTCGGGTCGCGCAAGCGCGGCAGCAACTGGCGGACCGACTCTGGCATGTCGCCCTGGGTGCGCATCACTTCGCGGTGATAGGCCTCTGCTGCGTCCAGCAGCAGAATGGTGTGCCCGGTCGGCGCGGTGTCCAGAACCACAAAGCCTGATTTGCCTTGATCGACCGTGCGCGCGAAAGCCCTGAAGACGGCGATTTCCTCCGTGCAGGGCGAGCGCAGATCTTCTTCGAGCATCGCCCGGCCGCCCGCATCGAGATGGGATGCCGCTTTGCCCAGCACTTCTTCGGTGTACTGCTGCACTTCGCGCACCGGGTCGATGCGAGTGACGCTCAGCCGAGGCACGACGCCATCGACGGTCGCGGCCACATGCGAGGCCGGGTCGGTGGTCGAGAGGATCACGTCGTGTCCGCGGCCCGCCAGCGCAACTGCGATTGCCGCCGCTACCGTGGTCTTGCCCACGCCGCCTTTGCCCATCGTCATGATCACGCCGTGACCCGCCGCCGACAGCTCATCGACGAGGCCGCCCAGGCCCGGCGGCAAGATGGTTTCGGGCATCCGGCGTTCGGTCGGCATGCGCACGCGCTCGGGATGCGCCATGTCGCACAGCGCGTCCAGCCCGACCGTGCCGCGCGGCAGAAACGGAATGCGCGTCTGCGGTAAGCCAGCCAACTCGCGCGGCATGTCGGCCAGCGCCTGTTGCGCGTGCTGTGCCATGGCGGTCGCAATCGCGTCGTCGGTGCGGTCTGTGGCGAAGAGGCCGTTGATCGCCAGCACCAGGTTGCGAATACCGAGTTCAGCCAGCTCGTGCCGCGTGCGATTCGCTTCGCGCAGTGCGGCGACTTCGGGCCGGCTCACCAGGACGACGGTCGTTTGCGCTGCGCTCGACAGGCGTTCGACGGTCGCCGCGTACAGCGCCTTCTGCTTTTCCAGTCCGGCTAACGGTCCGAGGCAGGAGGCACCGCCCGTCGACGACGAGATGAACTCGTTCCACGCCGAAGGCAAGGTCAAGAGGCGCAGCGTGTGCCCCGTCGGCGCCGTATCGAAAATTACGTGATCGAAATCGGCCGTCGCGGCTGGGTCGCCGAGCAGTTTGGAGAATTCATCAAAGGCCGCAATCTCGACCGTGCAGGCGCCGGAAAACTGCTCTTCCATATTGCGGATCGCCGCCGCGGGCAAGACGCCGCGATAGGGTCCGACCATTCTGTCCCGATAGGCCTGCGCGGCCGCTTCGGGGTCGATATTCAACGCGAACAGGCCCGGCGCGGCGGGCACCGGCGTCGGCAACTGACTCAAGCCGACGCCGAGTACCTCGTCGAGATTGGAGGCCGGGTCCGTGCTGACGATGAGCACCCGCTTGCCGGCATGTGCCATGGCGAGGCCGGTGGCACAGGAAAGCGAAGTCTTGCCGACGCCGCCTTTTCCGGTGAAAAAGAGATATCGGGTTTGCGTTTCAGGCAGGGACATGGTCGCTCTCTAGCAACAGCCTGAGCCCGGCGCGCGGCAACTGCCGGCCTTGATGTGCGGTTTTTCCGCCGTGGTCAGCGCGATGCCGAGTTTCTGCGCAAGCTGCTGGCGTGACGGATACATGCCCGTCGATACGATGTGGCCATCGATCACGAGGATCGGCAGTCGTTCCATGCCGACTTCCATTTCCTTGACCACCGCGGAGTTGGCGGCGAACGCCTGCGGTTCCTGGCCCAGGTTGTAGCGGGACACGGTGACGCCGTGTGCTTCGACCCATTTCAGGTCCGCGGCGAATTGTGCCAGCACGGGGTCCACATCCACACCGCAAACACCCGTCGAGCAACACATCGCGGGATCGAACACTTCGAGTTTCTTCATGGCAGCGCCTCGGAACAATCGGGATTCAGCGGTTTCCACAAGCACGGATGCGTCTGCGGGCAAAGGTGCGTGAATTCCGGCAGACCGCGAATCAGCTCGGGAATTTGGGTTCGCTCGATCTGCGTGAAGCCGCGCCGCGCAAAGAAGGTGCGGGCGGCTTCATCATTCGGAATAAGGTAAAGCGCACGCAGCGATCGCGTTTGCGCTAGCGCAACGGAAGCGTCGATAAGACGGGTACCCAGACCGGATGCGCGCAGTCGCGGGTGAACTGCGACCGAACGCAACAGGGCCGCGTCGCCGGCTTGTTCCAGTCCCGCCACCCCGACGATCCCGGCGCCGCACGCGGCGACGTGGAAGCCGTCGAGGCTCCGTGCCGTGAGATCGCTCGCCGGTAGCCCGCAGGTAGCCAGCAAGGTGCGGATATGGTCGAAGTCCGTGGCGGCTGCCCGGCGAATGTACTCAACAGGCGTACTCATTTCAATTCTCCGCTGCGTTCACGGCGTAGAAGCGTCTGCCGGATGGTGATGAATCGCGTCCGGATTGTGCCCCGCCATCGCGTCGTGTCCGTGGTCGGACAGTTGGGCATCGAACCAGTCGTGCAGCGCGGCGACAAGACGAGGCTGCTCGCTGCGATACACGATTTCGCCGCCGCGGCGCACGTCGTGATATTCGATCGTCAGCTCGCCGCGCCGGGCTGCACGCAATTCAGCGAGGCCTGGCATGTCGTTGCCGTGGATCTGCTCAGGCGCGCCGAAGTCTCCCGCCGAGAAGCGACGGGCGATCGCGGCGAGATGTCTGCGGATCAACGCGACCTGCCGCGCGTCGGGACGTTTCGTGACGACCCGCTGGATGCCGCCGTCGGCCGTCTTCGTGAAGATGTGGGTGGTCGCCGCGAGCGAGAACGGCATCACGTCCGCGCCATGTTGCTCGACCTCCTTCTGGCGTGTGGTGGTATCGCCAAGGGCGAACGACGAAACAACCGCCATGCCGAGCAGAACCAGAATCGATGCAGCGACGACTGTCGCCGAATGGCGTTTCATGGAATATTCCACCTGGAATCGTGCCGGAGCCCGGCGCCAGCATCCTGTTCGACGGTTGAGTGAAATCATACGGCGTGCCCGCGCTTATTCGCTCCACCGGGCGAATGCCGGCATGACGCGATAACGACTACGCGAATTCATGGCAATCGCAGCGACTGCGACCGCAGACACGAGGGAGACGAGCCGCACCGTCCACTCGACGCCCCCGTATCCCGATCGATGTCTTTCAAGCCAACCTCCCTGACCTGTCACTGATGGTGGCTCTTTCATCACCTTGATTCAGGTTGCCGGGCGATGATGGTGCCTTAACGTGCAGTGAGGAGGCACGCGACCGAGCTCGTGCGAGGCCAAGCTCCGTTGTGCAGTTGAATGGGTGCCCTAACACTGGAGCTTTTCGACCTCGGCAAGCAGGTCGTCCGCTCGGGCTTTGAGCATGCGCTGGTTGTTCCGCTCGGCTCTGTCACGGATGTCCTGGAGTCTCATGCTCCAGTACTTCGGATCGCCGACTACGGTTCCGGGCGGGAATTGGCCCCGCTTTTTTTCGAGGATCTGAATTGCGTTACGTACATGATCAAGTTCTTTTTCGATTGTGTTGTACCAGTTCATACATGCCCCGAGTATGTTTTTTTGGCGATGGTGCCGCGACGCCTGGACGACGCATTTGATCTGGCTCAAAAGATAGATTCCGGCTGATGCCACGGCAGTTCGGGACCCGATGGCAGTGCAGATTCGAAGGAGACGCTGTTAATCCGGCTCGATTATTTGTTGTTGAACTGCGTAGCGGATCAGCGCAGCGTCACTACGGAGGTCTAGCTTTGCGAGCAGGCGCGCCTTGTATGTACTGACCGTCTTGGAATTCAGACCCAGATCCTTGGCGATATCCGAGATGCCATCACCGTATGCGAGGCGTTTGAGCACTTCGTTCTCTCGAACAGTCAAGCGCGCATGCAATGGTGCATCGGGAGGGAGGTCAATCGTACGAATCATGAGCTCGGCGACCTGAGCGCTCATGTACTTGTGCCCGGCAAGCACGGCGTGCACTGCCTGGACCAATTCGACTGCGGTGCTGTCTTTCGTGACGAAGCCAGACGCACCAGCGCCGAACACTGACTTTGCGCGAGTCGGTTCGGCCTTGCTGCATAGCGCGAGTATCAGCATCTTCGGGGCACAAGCGACGAGTTGGCTAATCAGTTCGATGGACCTGACGCCAATGCTAGTGAGGTCAACAATCGCAACGTCAAATGTTTCATTTTTGGCTGTCGCAATTAGTGCATCGCCGTCGGACAACTCGCGAGCAACTTGATACTCACCAGTTCTTTGAAGTATGTACCGAATTCCGTCACGCGTAATCGCATGACGTTCCGCGAGAAGCACTTTCTTCACTTTCGAGCCTCGTAGCGTCTCGCGTACGCTGGCCGCAAACGAACACGTCGATTTGCACGCGCACGCCTGCTCTCGTGCCGTCGTGGCACGTGGCGTTTTGTTATCCCCGAATCAATGAAGCGAAGCTGATCGGCGACGGGCATTCGCCGCCTCGTTACGCGGCTTCCACGATTGGCACCGCGATGGAAGTCGCTTGCGGAGCACGTCCCCTCGCAGAAGACATGCCGATCTTCAATAGTAGGTGATCAGTTTGATAAATTTCAAACAGAAAGCGCCGCCCCGTCGAGTAATTTGGAGCGTGAGCGAGGCTGGGATTGACTGCTGTTGAGGTCAGTCATGACGTTCGTACGAATGGAGTGGAAGACTGAAACGGGTCGATTTCCGTCGGTTGCTTTCGATTGTGAGGGCACGTATCGGGCCGTGCGAGCGTACCTGGACAACCAAGCGGCGTAAAAACAACGGGGCCGGTGGCCCTGCCTCTCAAACAATGCACCGGCCTGCGTATCGGTTTCTACGCAACAGCCAGTTTCGCGCGCTCCGCAACGAAACTCAGCCGATCGAAGTTCA